>CAZGFK010000011.1:0-34541 GCA_964524815.1 uncultured Oscillospiraceae bacterium | reverse complement strand
GCCCGGAAAGCCTTGATGACACTGCGTTTTTCGCAGTGTCATCAAAATTGGCTGGGTATTCTGGTGCCGGTGACCGGACTCGAACCGGTACGTTGTTGCCAACGAGGGATTTTAAGTCCCTTGTGTCTACCATTCCACCACACCGGCAAATGATTGGGGCTTCGGAATGCTTAGCTATTCTACCACTCATGCGGTTGTTAGTCAAGGCTTGAAAAAACCCTTTTGGTACACAGCATTCAGCGTTGCAAACAACTATGTCCCAATTTTATAAATACCAGCGAATAATTGCATACAGCAACACTTTCTATAACGAGATGCGTGAAAATGCTTATATTCAAAACATATTAACCCTGAGCCTCTTACAAGAGACTCAGGGTTAATATGTTCTGTATTACATTACAATATACTATTTACGCACCTTTTCCCCTCAGTCGCCCATGCAGATGCCGATGTCGCGGGCAACTTGGATGATGGGGTGGTCGATGGGGAGGAACTTTGTTTTGCTTGCGGCATCATCAAGCGGGATGGAGCAGATTTCGCCGTTTTGCACGGCAACCATGCGCCCGTACTGCTTATTGATAATAAGCTCTGCCGCGGCTGTGCCGAACTGTGTGGCCAAAACTCTGTCATACGGGCAGGGAGGGCCGCCGCGCTGATAGTGACCGGGAACGGTCACGCGCGTTTCCTGCCCCGTAAGAGCTTCCAGCTCCGCTGCGAGCGCGTAGGAAACCGTGGGGTAGAGGCTGTTTTCCTTTTTGCGGCGACTGGCCTCTTCGTCAAGCTTCTTATCGTCAATGCTCACTGCGCCCTCGGCACACGCGATTATGGAGAAGCCGCGCCCGGCCTTGTCGCGCCGGTCGATAAGCTCGGCAAGCTTATTGACATCATAGGGAATCTCCGGAATGAGGATAGCGTCCGCGCCGCTGGCAATGCCCGCGTGCAGCGTAAGCCAACCGGCATCGCGCCCCATAAGCTCCACGACGAAGGTGCGCCCGTGAGAGCAGGCAGTGGAGTGAATATAATCAATGACATTCGTGGCGATATCCACGGCGCTTTGGAAGCCAAAGGTAGTGTCCGTGCCCCAAATGTCGTTATCTATCGTTTTGGGAAGCGTGACAACGTTCATGCCCGCATCGGAGATGAGCTTTGCGCTCTTCTGCGTGCCGTTGCCGCCCATGATAACAAGGCAGTCAAGGTTGAGACGGTTATATGTATCACGCATGGCGGGAATCATGCTCTCGCCGTTTTCGTCAATTATGTCCTTACCGGGGATGTATCTCTGGCGCGAAGTGCCGAGGATGGTGCCACCCTCGGTGAGTATGCCGGAGAAATCCTTAGGCTCCATAAACTTATAATCGCCGTCGGCAAGCCCGCGATACCCGGCATACATCCCGAATATCTCGACATTGTGCCCCAGCTTTTCAAACAGAGCCTTGCCCACACCGCGTATGGCCGCGTTCAGACCCTGACAGTCGCCGCCGCTGGTGATGATGGCGACACGCGTCATTCTCTTCATGATTCTTTACATACCTCCATAAATTTTCCCGATTTTCGTCAACCTATATTATGTCCTACTTCGGCAAAAAAAGCAATTGACATTTCCTACAGATTAGCCTGTTCTCTGCACCCGAAAGGCAAATGAAGATTGATATTTTAACTATACCGTGTTAGAATATCAGAGTATTTTGAACTAACCGTAGATTTTTCCGAAACAAATTTGAAACTTGAAAGCCGAGGTAGCAGGAATGAAGATAGCCGTGATAACCGGCGCGTCCTCCGGAATGGGGCGGGAATTTGTCTATGCCTTTGACAAAGAGGAGCAATTTGACGAGCTGTGGGTGATAGCGCGGCGCGAGGATAGATTGGCGGAGCTGGACGCAAAATGCCGGGCGAGGGTGCGCCCGATTGCGCTTGACCTCGGCAAACGCGAAAGCTTTGCGGAGTATAAAAAGCTCTTGGAAGAGGAAAAGCCGGAGATAGCCGTGCTGGTAAACGCGGCGGGGTTCGGCCTGTTCGGAGTATTTGAGGAGATGGACTGCGAGCGCCAGCTTGATATAATAGACCTCAACTCCCGCGCGCTGACGGCGATGTGCCATATCAGTATACCGTATATGACTTCCGGCAGCCGCATAGTAAACATGGGTTCGATGTCCTCATGGCAGCCCGTGCCGTACATCAACGTATACGGCGCATCGAAAGCGTATGTGCTGAGCTTTTCCCGCGCGCTGGGTGTGGAGCTGCGCGGCAAAGGAATTCACGTTATGACGGTTTGCCCCGGGTGGATAAAGACAGAGTTTTTCTCTCACGCGATACACGATAACACCGTCAGCTACTTCAACCGCTACTATACCGCAGAGCAGGTGGTGAAAAAGGCGGTAAAGGATCTCAAACGCGGAAAGAAAATATCCGTGCTGGGCTTGCCGGAGCGTATGCAGGCGCGGCTGGTGAAGATATTGCCGACTGAGCTTGTGATGAAAACCTGGTGTCGCCAGCAGGGAAAGAAATACTGAAAAATAATAAGCTAAGGAGAAAGCAAACTATGATACAGCCCAATGACGTAATACGCACGGAAGATAAGGACTGGGAAGCGTTCAAAAAAGACGCGGTAAAGGACGAGCTATACTATAACGGCCCGGGAGACCTTTTGGACACTGCCGAGGGGCGGGCGAAATTCTGCCGCCTGAACGACACCACGGTGTTCAGGAAGCCCGACCCGGAGTTTCCGGGATATAAGATTTGGGTTTTCAACAACCAAGGACAGGGGCTTGTTGTGAAAAAACGCAGCCGCATAGACCCCAAGCTCATGGAAAACGTTGAATATGACGCAGACGGAAAGGAACTGAGCCGTTCCTACGAGCCGGCATAAAGCGCGGCACAATACAAAAGGGGCGTGACAGCGCCCCTTTGTCGGCATTGGGGAAAGGGACTTGGAATGAAAACGGTACACATATCGGCTTCAAGAGAATATGACGTGCATATAGGCGAGGGGCTTTTAGCCTCGGCGGGGGAGCTTTTTAAAACAGCCGTGGGTGAGGGCTGCTCTGTCGCAATAGCGGCGGGGGAGCACGTAAACGCGCTCTACGGCGAGCGCCTCGGCGCGGCGCTGAGCGCGGCGGGGTACAAGGTGCATTATTTCACTTACCCCGGCGGCGAGGGGTACAAAACCTTGGCTACCTACGAAAAACTGTTAAAGTTTCTCTCCGAGCGGCATTTTTGCCGCAGTGACGTTGTGGCGGCGCTCGGCGGCGGCACAACGGGCGACCTTGCGGGCTTCGCCGCCGCGACATATCAGCGCGGCATAGGCTTTGTGCAAGTGCCGACGACGCTGCTTGCCGCAGTGGATTCCTCTGTCGGCGGGAAAACGGCGCTCAACCTACCCACGGGGAAAAACCAAGTGGGCTGCTTTTATCAGCCGCGCCTTGTCTTGTGCGACACGGCCACGCTTTCCACCCTGACCGCCGAGGAGATAAAAAGCGGCATGGGCGAAATCGTGAAATATGCGATGCTTTCGGGCGAGGGGCTTTTTGAAGCATTGGAGCGCGCGGGGGAAGCGTGCGTAAATGAAAACACCGTGAGCGAATGCGTGAAGATAAAAAGCGCATATGTCGCCGAGGACGAATTTGACACAGGCCGCAGAATGCTTCTAAACCTCGGCCACACCATCGGCCACGCGATAGAAAAATGCAGCGCCTACACCGTGCCGCACGGGTACGCGGTGAGTGCGGGCGCGGCGATGATTACGCGCGCGGCGAGTGCGCGCGGGATATGCGATGACGGCGTTTCGCGCCGCTTGGATGCGCTTTTAGCTTCTCTCGGCTTACCCACGGGGAGCGACTATGCCGCAGAGGAGCTTTATAACGCCGCTCTGTCCGACAAGAAGCTAAACGGCGGCAAGCTCAAGCTTATAGTGCCGGAGAAGATAGGGCAATGCCGCATAGAGCCCATTGCCCCCGAAGAGCTTTTAAAATGGCTGAAAGCGGGGGGCGCAAAGTGATTATACTGCCGGGGGCGCGCTTTGGGCGCGTAGATGTGTGCGCGGCCAAGTCGCAGGTGCATAGGCTCTTTATTCTCGCCGCGCTTGGCGAAAAGAAAACGGAAATCACCGTGGCGGGCGGGCTTTCAGCAGATACCGAGGCCACCCTGCGTGCGCTTATTAGCTTGGGCGCTTCGGCAGAGAGCACGGAGCGCGGCTTGCGCATTACGCCGATTCGCGCCCTGCCGAACGGGGAAATCACCCTCGACTGCGGTGAGAGCGGGACAACGCTGCGCTTTATCCTGCCGCTTTGCGGCGCGCTGGGCGTGTCGGCAAAGCTTATTATGCGCGGGCGGCTGACGGAAAGACCCTTGGCCGCGCTCGAGCGTGCGCTGACTGAGCACGGAATGAGCATAGAGCGCGAAAACGGCGCTTTATACTGCCGGGGGCAGCTCACGGCGGGGGAATACACGCTCGATGCGAGCGCATCCTCTCAATTCGTGTCGGGGTTGCTGCTGGCCTTACCGCTTTTAAAGGGCGAGAGCCAAATCACGATAACGGGCGAAGCCAACTCCGCAGGCTATATCGAAATGACCGAGGACGCTTTGCGCCTTGCGGGGATAGAATATCAAAAAACACCGCGGCAATACGCACTTTGCGGCAAACAGCGCCCGCAACTGCCCGAAAAAATCTCCGCTGAGGGGGACTGGTCGGGCGCGGCGGGCTTTTTGTGCATGGGTGCGCTGTCGGCGCGGGGAATAAGCGTTGCAGGGCTGAATGCAGCGAGCACCCAGCCGGACAGAGCTGCGCTTGGCTTCCTCTCACGCTTTGGCGCTGAAACTACAATCACGCCGCACGGTGTTACAGTGCGGCGCGGGGAAAAACTGCGCGGGATAGAGATAGATGCCGCACCCGTGCCGGATCTTGTGCCGGTGCTGGCGGCGGTCGGTGCTTTTGCCGAGGGCGAAACGCGGATATACAATGCCGCGCGTCTGCGGGGCAAGGAATCGGACAGATTATCAGCCACGGCAGCGCTTATAACCGCCCTCGGCGGAAAAGCGGAAGAGACCGAGGACGGGATTATAATAGTGGGCGCGCCGCTCATCGGCGGCGCGGCGAAGAGCGCGCATGACCACCGCATAGCAATGGCGGCGGCGGTGTGCGCGGGTGCGTGTCGCGAAGCGATAACGCTCGATGACGGCGAGTGCGTGAAAAAATCCTATCCGGGGTTTTGGGAGAGCTTTAACGGGCTTTACTTAGAGAAAGGTGATGAGGCTTGATATGTCGGTATATTCGGGCGCACTGCGGCTTGAGATTTTCGGCGAATCGCACGGGGAAGAGATAGGCATGACCCTCGCGGGAATCCCGGCGGGGCAGAAAATCGACACGGTGGCATTGCAGGAGTTTTTAAACCGCCGCGCGCCGGGCAAAGCGCCGTATGCATCGGCACGGCGCGAAAGCGATATCCCCGTTTTCCTATCCGGCCTTACAGACGGCGTGACGGACGGAGGAGAAATCCGCGCGATAATCAAAAATGAGGACGCGCGGCCTCAAGACTATGCGCCCTTGCGCACCACACCCCGCCCCGGCCACGCGGATTACACCGCGTATATGAAAAATAACGGCGCGCTCTCTACGGGCGGCGGGCAGTTTTCCGGGCGCATGACCGCGCCGCTTTGCGTAGCCGGGGGCATATGCGCCCAGCTCATGGCGCAAAGGGGCATAAGCATAATAAGCCGCATTGCGGAGATTGCCGGCATACCCGATGAGGGGGCGCTGACGGAATCCCCGGCGGGAAAGAGCTTCCCCACAGTGTCGGAAAAGCGCGGGGAAGAAATGCTCAAAGCGATTGAAAGCGCCAAGGCGGCGGGGGACAGCGTAGGCGGGATTGTCGAATGCGCCGTTGTCAATATGCCGCTTGGCATAGGGGGCGCGCTTTTTGACGGGCTTGAGGGACGTATTGCATCGCTCGTGTTTGCCGTTCCCGCGATAAAGGGCGTGGAGTTCGGCGCGGGGTTTAGCGCCGCGAGAATGCGCGGCAGCGAGAATAACGACGCATTTGCCGTTGAAAACGAGCGCATTGTGACCGAGACAAACAACTGCGGCGGCATACTCGGCGGGATAAGTGACGGAATGCCGATTGTGTTCCGCGCCGCTGTCAAGCCCACGCCGTCAATTGCCTTGCCGCAGCAAAGCGTGAACCTTGAAACCGGCGAAAGGAGCGAAATACGCGTCAGCGGGCGGCATGATGCGTGCATAGTGCCGCGTTGTGTGCCGTGCATAGAGGCGGCAGCCGCGATAGCCGTGTATGACGCGATTTTGAAAGAGGAAGCATGAGCGAAAAGACTTTAAACGATTACCGCGCCGAGCTTGACGCGGCGGATGCGGCGCTCTGTGCCGCGTTTATAAAGCGGATGGAGCTGTCGGGCGAGATAGGAAGGTATAAGCTGGCGCACAATCTCCCCGTGTACGACCCTGTGCGCGAGGAAGCGAAGCTTGCGGCGATAGCGAACGCGGCTGACGGGGAGTTCAGCCAGTATCTACAGCGCCTATACAAAACCCTCGCCGCACTCAGCCGCGAATATCAGCAGGAGCTTATGAGCGCGGAGGACGAGGAATGAAAAAATACGGTCTGTTGGGTGAAAAGCTGGGGCACAGCTATTCGCCCGAAATCCATGCGAGCTTGGCTGATTATGATTACAGGCTTTACGAATGCCCGAAAGAGGAGCTTGAAAGCTTCGTAAAAAACAGGGATTTGGACGGGTTTAACGTGACTATCCCCTACAAAAAAGCGGTCATACCCTTTTGCGACAGCCTAAGCGACACGGCGCGCACGATAGGCAGCGTGAACACCGTTATAAGAAAGCCAAATGGCACACTCTACGGGGATAATACCGACGCTTACGGCTTTGAAAGCCTGATTGCGCATTCCAAAATCCCCGTGGCGGGGAAAAAGGCCGTGGTGCTCGGCAGCGGCGGGGCAGCCGTCACGGTGTGCGCGGTGTTAAAAGCCCTCAATGCCGCGAGCGTCCGCGTCCTCTCGCGCAAGGGGCGCGGGCATTACGGCGCGCTGGATGAATACAAAGACAGCGAAATAATAGTAAACGCCACGCCCGTGGGAATGTTCCCGAATAACGGCGCGGCGGCGGTGGATTTAGGCGATTTTCCGAAGTGCGAGGGCGTTTTTGACCTTGTGTATAACCCGGCGCGCACGGCGCTCATGCTCGCGGCGGAGGAGCGCGCTATCCCCAATGCGGGCGGGCTTTATATGCTCGTTGCGCAGGCAAAGCGCAGTGCTGAGCTTTTCACGGGGCGGAGTCTAGCGGATGACGAAATCCGGCGCATATACACCGACCTTGCGGGCAAAATGCAAAATATCATCCTCATCGGTATGCCCGGCTGCGGCAAAAGCGCTGTGGCGCGGCGGCTCGGCGCGCTCATGGAGCGTGAGGTGATAGACTGCGATGAATACTTAGAGCGCACGGAAAATGCTTCGTGCGAAAAGCTTATTAATGCGTTCGGCGAAAAATTCTTCCGCGAACGCGAAACGGCGGCGCTGGCCGAGCTTGGCAAGCGCTCGGGGCTTATTATCGCCACGGGCGGCGGGTGCGTGACGCGGGAAGAAAACTATAATCTCCTGCATCAAAACGGCGTTATCGTGTACCTGGAGCGGGATATAGATAAGCTTCCCACGGCGGGTAGACCCCTTTCCGAGAAAGAGGGCTTGCACGCGCTTTATGCGCGCCGCGCTCCGCTTTACAGCCGCTTTGCCGACATCACCGCAGACAATAACGGCGATATCGAGAAAACGGTGGACTATATAGCAAAAGCGCTTAAAACCGTGTAAAAGGACGCAGAATCTGCGTCCTTTTACTATTTAGAACTGATTGCGAGGGCTTCCGCGTCCTCGCTTTTATAAAAATAGGTGTTGCCCAAGAGCCTGTCGCAAAACATGGCGTATACCTCTTCCTGCGGCGTGTCCGCGATTATCAAAACGGACGGCTCTAACATTCTCTCGCCCAGCAAAAGGCGCAGCGAGACCTTTACGCAGTCAACGGACGGGGTGCGGCAAGCGTCCAGCGCGTGGGTGTTTACGCTCGCTGCGTCTCCCTGCTGGTATATCACGCCCTCTAAGGAGTTGGGGTATTCGCCGGACGCGAGGCGGTTTAGCATTACCTCGCCCGCACACAGCCGAAGCTCATCGGAGCAGCGGTAGCTGCCGTATTCAAGATATATGTAGCGGGAAAGGAGATATAAATCATCAAAGGACACGGGGATATACCCCGCCTCTTCCCCCTCGCTTTCGTTGCGAAGCTTTTCCGCGCGGTGTCCCGCGCGCACATCGCCTATCACCGCTGCCCGAAGCATGGCCTGCAAGTAATCGGGCTTCGGTTCGGGAAGTGCTTTCGCGCAGGTCGTCAGCCCCAGCGTGGACACGAGCGTCAATAACAGCACAATCAGCTTTTTCACGCTTTTCACCTCCGAAACTACTATAAACCGAGGCGGGCGTGAAATATGTCAAAAAAGGAAGCGGCGCGATAAAAGGCGTAAAAAAACCTGCGGGAGAATGTTCTCGCAGGTTAAATTCAGGTTATTGTCCGGCGTACATCTTGGCGTAATAGTCTAAATAATCGCCGGATATGACGTGCTCCACCCATGCTTTGTTGGTGAGATACCATTGTATCGTTTCGCGTATGCCCTCTTCAAAGGTGTATTTCGGACTCCAGCCGAGGGTGGTGGTTATCTTGGTGTTGTCGATGGCGTAGCGCCTGTCATGGCCGGGGCGATCCTGCACATGGCGGATAAGGCTTTCGCTCTTGCCGAGCTGGGACAAAATGAGCTTTACTATCTCTATATTCGCCCGCTCATTGTTGCCGCCGATGTTGTACACCTCGCCTCTCACGCCCTTTTCAAGCACGGTGAGTATGGCGGCGCAATGGTCATGCACGTGCAGCCAGTCGCGGATTTGCATACCGTCTCCGTATACGGGCAGGGGCTTGTCGCCCTCGGCGTTATGGAGCATCAGCGGGATAAGCTTTTCCGGGAACTGATAGGGGCCGTAGTTATTCGAGCAGCGCGTGATGTTCACGGGCAGACCGTAGGTGCTGTGATACGCGCGCACGACAAGATCCGCGCTCGCCTTGGAAGCGGAGTAGGGGGAGTTGGGGGAAAGGGGCGTGGTCTCGGTGAACATCCCGGTTTTGCCGAGCGCGCCGTAAACCTCGTCCGTGGATACCTGCAAGTACACAACCCCCTCGCGGTATTCGCGCGAATACTTGTTGCCGGGGTCAAGATTCCAGTGGCGCTTGGCCGCGTCCAAAAGCGACTGCGTGCCGACAACGTTGGTGGTGAGGAAGATTTCCGGTTCTACTATGCTTCTGTCCACGTGCGACTCTGCCGCGAAGTGCACCACCGTGTCAAATTCGTACTTTGCAAAAACATCCTCCACCAGCGCCTTGTCGCGGATATCCCCGTGAACAAAGGTGTAGCGTTTATCGTCCTGCACGGGAAGAAGGTTTTCAAGGTTTCCCGCATAGGTGAGAAGATCCAAATTTACAAGCAGCTCCACTTCCGGCCGCTCGCGCAGAAGATACTGCACGAAGTTTGAGCCTATAAAGCCCGCGCCGCCCGTCACAAGCACTCTTTTCATATTTCACCCTCCGCAACGCGTTTTAGATATTGGCCGTAGTCGGTTTTGAGCATGGGCTCGGCAAGCTTCAGCAAATCCTCTGCCGTGATATACCCCATGCGATAGGCGATTTCTTCTATACACGCTATGTACATTCCCTGCCGCGACTGCACTATCTGCACGAAGTTTGCCGCCGCGAGCAGATTTTCATGCGTGCCCGTGTCAAGCCAGGCAAGCCCTCTGCCGAAAAGCTTCACCTTGAGCTTGCCACGGCGGAGATATTCGTTATTTATGCTCGTTATCTCCAGCTCCCCGCGCGGAGAGGGCGTAACGCCCTTGGCAATGGAAACAACGTCATTATCGTAAAAATAAAGCCCCGGCACAACGTAGTTTGATTTCGGGTGCTCCGGCTTTTCCTCAATGGAGACGACGTTGTTGTTCTCGTCAAATTCCACCACGCCAAGCCCCTTGGGATTGGGCATATAATACCCGAAGATTACTGCGCCCTCTTCAAGCGCGGCGGCCTCTTTCACGCCTATGCTTATTCCGCCGCCGTGGAAGATGTTATCGCCGAGAATGAGGCAAACACTGTCATCGCCTATAAACTCCTCGCCGATTATAAACGCTTCCGCAATGCCGCGCGGCGCTTGCTGCACGGCGTAGCTCATCTCAAGGCCGAGCCAATGCCCGTCCCCAAAAAGCTCTTTGAACGAGACAATGTCCCTCTCCGTGGAGATTATAAGCACCTCTCTGATGCCCGCAAGCATCAAAACCGAGAGAGGATAGTATATCATGGGCTTATCGTATATGGGCAAAATCTGCTTGGAGACCGAGCGAGTAATGGGGTAAAGGCGAGAGCCGGTGCCCCCCGCGAGAATGATTCCTTTCATGTTCCCGTCCCTTTCGTTTGCAGGATTGTTTTTATATAATCTCAAAGCTATTATAAACCATTACAAAGGGCAAATCAAGAGCGGAAACGGCCTTGAAACGGCACTCTATGCCCGCGGTAAAGAACAAATTGTGAACAAAAAAGCCTCGGCTTGTAAGAGCGGGAAAAATGTGATATAATCCCCATTTAGAAAATTTATCATCACATGGAGGCAAAACCATGACAAGAATAGACATTTTTTCCGGCTTCCTCGGCGCGGGCAAGACCACGCTTATCCGCAAGCTCATTGCCGAAGCGTATAAGGGCGAAAAGCTTGTGCTGATAGAAAACGAATTCGGCGAAATCGCCATTGACGGCGGCTTTTTAAAGGATGCGGGCGTTGAAATTACGGAAATGAACTCCGGCTGCATTTGCTGCACCCTCGTGGGTGACTTTGAAAAGGCACTCAAAAAGGTTATGGATGATTATGCGCCCGACCGCATTATAATAGAGCCGTCCGGTGTGGGCAAGCTCAGCGATGTCGCGCGCGCCGTGGAAAAGGTTGAGGGCGCTGTGATAGGCGCAAAGGTAACGGTTGTGGACGCGGGCAAGTGCCGTATGTATATGCGCAACTTCGGCGAGTTTTTCAACGACCAGGTTGAAAATGCAAGCCTTATCGTCATGAGCCGCACCGACACCGCTTCAGAGAGCAAGATTCTTGCCGCGAGCGAGCTTTTGACGAAGCTCAACCCCACCGCAAGCCTCATCACCACCCCTTGGGCGAAGCTTGACGGGGCGCAGATCAAGGCCGTTATGGATGGGGACGCGCTCAAAGCGGAGATGGAGCACATGGAGCATGAAGCGCACGAGCACCACCATCATCACGAGCATGACGAGCATTGCTCTTGCGGCTGTCATGATCACGATCACGAGCACGAGCATCACCACCACGACCACGAGGAGCATGAGCATGACGAACACTGCACCTGCGGCTGTCATGGTCATGATCACGACCATGACCATGACCATGAGCACCATCATCATCACCACCATGCCGACGAGGTGTTTACGAGCTGGGGCGTTGAAACGCCGAAGAAGTTTGACGAGGCGGGCATACGTAAGGCGCTTGATGAGCTTGCAGACGGCGAAAAATACGGCATGATACTGCGCGCCAAGGGCTTTGTGGACGCTTGCGACGGTGAGTGGATATACTTTGACTATGTGCCGGGCGAGGCGGACATTCGCCGCGGCAACGCGGCCGTCACGGGGCGGCTTTGTGTAATAGGCTCTAAGATAAATGAGCAGGCGCTGAAGGAGCTGTTTGGACTTGATTAAAAAAAAGGACGTGCCCGTATACCTTTTCACGGGCTTTTTAGAGGGCGGCAAAACGAAGTTTATCCAAGAAACGCTGGAGGATAAGCGCTTTTGCAACGGCGAGCGCACGCTGCTTTTGGTGTGCGAAATGGGCGAAGAGGAGTATGAGCCGGATCAGTTTGCGGATAAGAACGTATTTATCCGCGAGGTTGAAACGCAAAATGACCTCACCGCCGAAAAGCTCACCGCATGGCTTGAAGAGACCAAGGCCGCGCGCGTTGTGATAGAATATAACGGAATGTGGCTGCTTGATGCGCTCTACTCTGCCATGCCCGAGGGCTGGATGGTGTATCAGGAATTTATGTTTGCCGATGCCGGAAGCTTTATAAGCTACAACGCCAATATGCGCCAGCTTGTTTACGACAAGCTTAAAAGCTGTGAGCTTGTGGTGTTCAACCGCTTCACGCCGGATTTGGACAAGATGGAGTTTCACAAGATTGTCCGCGCCGTTTCCCGCCGCACGGATATTGCCTACGAAGCGCCGGACGGCAGTGTGCAGTATGACGAGATAGTTGACCCCCTGCCCTTTGACCTTGATGCGCCCGTTGTGGAAATCGGCGATGACGATTTTGCCGAATGGTACCGCGATTTATCGGAAGAGCCGAAAAAGTACGCAGGAAAAACGGTGCGGTTTAAATGCCGCGCGCTCAAGCGCAAGAAGATGCCGGAGCACAGCTTTATCGTCGGGCGGCACGTGATGACCTGCTGCGTGGAGGATATTAAGTTCGCGGGGCTTGTGTGCGACTGGGACGAGGCTGGCTCTGTGCAGGACGACACTTGGATGATACTCACCGCGCGCGTGGAGCTTAAATTCCACCGCGCCTACGGCCACAAAGGCCCTGTGATGATGTACGTTTCAAGCGAGGAATGCCCCGCGCCCGAGCAGCCCGTTGCGACCTTCTATTGATTATTTGATTTTGTTAAATAAGGTTAGCCCTTGCCGTGCTAGCCTTATTTTTATACCGACTTTGCCGAGAGAAAGGAGAAAAGCATGAAGTATAAATGCCTCGTTTTCGACCATGACGACACCGTTGTGGACAGCACCGCCACCATCCATTATCCCTGCTTTGCCGAGTATACCCGCACGCGCTACCCCGGTAAAAGCTGCACCCTGGAGGAGTATTTTATAAAAAACTTCGACCCCGGCTTTTTGGAGTATTGCCGGGATGAATACGGCATGAGTGAGGCTGACCTCGCCGATGAAACCGAGTATTGGCGCGCGTGGGTGAATAACCATATCCCCACGGCCTACCCCGGCATAAAGGAGATTATGGAGCGTCAGCGCGCCGAGGGCGGGCTTATCTGCGTAGTGTCCCACTCCATAGAGGGCAATATCCTGCGCGATTATGAGAAGAATTCGCTCCCCGTGCCCGATGCCGTTTACGGCTGGGAGCGCCCCGAGCATGAGCGCAAGCCCCACGCCTTTCCCTTAGAGGACATTATGCGCCGCTTCTCGCTTCGCCCGGAGGAAATCTTGATGATAGACGATCTCAAGCCCGGCTACGATATGGCCGTCAAGTGCAAGGTGGACTTCGCCGCCGTCGGCTGGAGCAACGATGTGGCGCAAATCGAGCGCTTTATGCGCGCTAACTGCCCCAACTACTTTAAATCCGTTGCGGACTTTGCAGTTTTTCTTCAAAATTAATGCGCGGCGCGTTCTTTAGGTTGACACTTTGCGCTAAATTGTATATAGTATAGTAAATATCCGCCGCACTGCTTTAAATGCCAAAAGAGCGGCGCGCGGCAGAGACAGAGAAAAGACAGTCAGGAAGGAAAGAAACATGGAAAAACGATACGGATTGCCCACTGCGATTGCAATGGTTATAGGCATTGTCATCGGCTCGGGCGTGTTCATCAAGGGCGGCAAGGTGCTCTCCCTCACGGGGGGCGACATGATGAAAGCCGTGCTTGTTGTGGCGATAGTGGGGCTTATGTGCATTATCTGCTCCCTCGTTTTTGCGGAGCTGGGTGCGCGCTATGAAAAGGTCAACGGCGTTGTGGACTATGCCGAGGTTGCCTTGGGCCCGACTTATGCTTACTATGTCGCGTGGTTTTTGAACTCGATTTATTACCCCACGCTCTCGGCTACGCTCGCTTTCTTCGCGGCGGTGTTTGCCTGCCCGCTTTTCGGCGTAACGGCGCTTGATTTCAATACGGGCATAATCAGCATGGAAGCTGTCGGTCTCGGTGCGGGCTTTTTGATGATGGGCTACGGCATTAATATTCTCAGCCCGAAGCTTGCCGGTAAGCTTCAGGTATCCATGACGGTGATTAAGCTTATCCCGCTTATCCTCATGGGCGTTGTCGGCACGATAGTCGGCCTTTCCAACGGCACTACGGCGGCCGTTTTGGGCGAGGCGGGAAAGCTCAGCGCTGATTCCGCCGGTGGCTTTAGCGGCATATTCGCGGGCGTTACGGCCTTTGCCTTTGCCTACGAGGGCTGGATAATCGCAACGAGCATAAATTCCGAAATCCACAACGCAAAAAAGAATCTCCCCATCGCGCTTATCGTCGGGGCGTTTACCTGCGTTGTCATCTATTCGCTTTATATCTTCTCCATGAGCTCCGTTGGCAGTGTCGAAACTATTATCGGCACTTGGCCGCTGGGTGAGAATCTCCCGCGTATAGCGTTTTCCAACATCTTCGGCGATGCCGTGGGCACGATAGTGTATGTATTTGTGTGCATTGCGTGTTTGGGCACGATGAACGGGCTTATCATGGCTTCCAGCCGCGGTATGTACTCCATTGCCGCGCGCGGCATGGGCCCCAAACCCGAGTTTTTTGCTGATATTGACGCTCAAAACGGCTTTGTCATCAAGTCCGGCATCGTGGGACTTATCATGGGCGGCTTTTGGTACGCTTGGAACGCAATAATGTGGATGCAGGGGCCTGACTTCTTCGGCGGCGTACATAACAGTATGTGGCTCGGCTGGGAGCCGGACGAAATCTGCATTATAAACCTCTACGCCATGTATATCCCCATGTTCATCGCGCTTATGGCAAAGGGCAAGGACTTGAGCTTTGTAAAGCGCTATCTTATGCCGGGGCTTGGCATTATGTGCTGTGTGTTCATGGTGTACTGCTGCTGGGTCGGCAAGGGATATCAGCAGGTTTGCGGCTATCTCATCTTCTTTGCAATCGTGATGTTCATCGGCTACCTGCTCAAGGGCAAGAAGAAAGCATAAAATCCTGCAATCAAACGAATAATGCTACAGCGGCACGATTTTTCGTGCCGCTGTAAATTTTATATTTACTTTCGCATGAATAATGCTGCGATTTCAGCATTTGCCGCCGAATTTGTCCTTTATCTCGTCCATCTTGCCGCAGCCGAGCCGCCCTTCTGGGCAAAAGCCCTTTACGAAGCACGAAGGTCCCATTGCATTGAATACCTCCGGGAAGCTATCGCGCAGGAGAAAGAGCAAGTCCGTTGCCACATCGCGTATCTCCCACTGTGCGCGCAGACACGAGCGAAGCTCCGTGAATAAAAGCAGCTCCCGCGCGTTCATAGAGGAAACCACGTCCGCCAAGGTGCCGCTGAGGGCAAAGTAACGGCGATTGCGCGCGTATACATCGGCGCTCTCGTGTGCCTTTATCGCGGCGTAGGCGTTCTTCGCCGCGGCTGTGTATATTTCACACATGGCGTGGGCGCTCGCTATGCTCTCCGGCAGGATAACGCGCGCAGGGGAGAGCGCGTCCAGCTCCGGCACGAGCAGGGTTTGCATTCTGTGGCGGGCAAGGTGCGTGATGCCGGACAGGGTGATACCCTGCACGGAGTAGGCGTAGTTTAACAGCTCCAGCTCGCGCGGCCTCACGCTTTTAATAAGCGCGGCGGGGTCGGCAATGTCGCGCGCCGTCACGGCGAGCGCGGCGGAGAGCAGCGCTTGGGGAGCTTGGGGGGCAGAGAGCAGCGAAACCTTTCCCGCATTGCTGCGAGGGACAAATTCAAGCTCGCCTATGGGCGCGGGGGCGGGGGAAGCGCAGTCGGCGCATTGCCGCTCACACGCGGCAAGGTGCTTTTCAAAGCTTGGGAAGAGGGCGAGCAGCTGCTCTTCAAGCTCGTTCGCTATTGCGCGAAGCTCCGGTATATTCTTGCCGCGCCCGGACTTCATTTGCGCAATCATATATATTAGCTCGCGCGCGTTGAGCGTGCAGTAAAAGCTGCTGCAAAGGGCGTAGGGCAGGATGAAGCGCGCGTCCTCGCGCGGTATGCCCCCGTCTAGGAGCTTTTTGTACGCGTCAAAGAGCGTATTCATGTAATCGAGATAAAAAACCCTATCCTCGCCCGCAAGCTCCGGCGGGATATAATACCCCTGTGCGCCGAAATCGACATAGCGGCGGGATTTCACCGTGAATGAGGCCAAGCGGTGCTCAATGAAAAACTGCTCCACATAAACTGACACGTTTTTAAGCGCGAGGGAGAACACCGCGTGCTCAATGACGGAGCTGTGGCCGGAGGAGAGCACCTTTCCTATCAGCTTTTGGCTGGCCTCGCTGTCATCGGCTGCGTCAAAAAGCTCAAAGGCGTTGCCGATGGTGGTGGATATTCTCGCCGCGCAGGCGCTCACGCGCTCCCCGTAGAGATTATAGCTTACAATTTTGGCGTTGGCATATTCGCTCATGGCCGTGCCTCCGTTTAATCTTTTTTTCTAATTATAGCGTATAGCGCGAAATAATTCAATCGCTTCATCGGCAAAATAATCTGGTTATATAAATATGTACAAAACTGATACTTGAATATATTCAGATTCGGCGGTAATATCATAGCACAGGGAAAGAGGCGATTGTTATGAAGCATGATAGGCTCTTTAAGCTCATTCTTGCTGCGCTCATGGCGGCACTGAGCTGTGTTGCGACCATGCTTATTCAAATCCCCATACCCGCGACAAACGGGTATATCAACCTCGGTGACGGCGTTGTGCTGCTGGGGGCGTTTTTGCTCGGCTCGGTTTACGGCTTTGCCGCCGGGGGCATAGGCTCAATGCTGGCGGACATCATTTTGGGCTATGCCGTTTTTGCGCCGGGTTCGTTTTTGATAAAAGGGCTTTCGGCGTATGTCGCCGCACGGGTGTTGGATGCTCTGCGCCCCTCTCGCTTTGCCGCTTGTGCTGCGGGCGCTGCGGGCGAGGCGGTGATGGTGACGGGGTATTTTGCGTATGAAGCACTTGCGCTAGGCTACGGCTCTGCCGCCGTGGGGAGCGTACCAGGAAACGCCGTGCAGGGCGCGGTGGGCGTGGCAGCGGCAGCGGTTTTATATAAGGCGCTGCGCGCCGTGCCGATGATAAGAAACAAGAGCTGTATTTAATCGGGAGGTTTGAGTTAAAATGTATGAAGAATTGACGGTTCAGGCGAAAAACGCCGTTGAAGAGCTTTTAGATGTTGCGAATTTGCGCCCCGGGGCATTGTTTGTCGTGGGCTGCTCATCGAGCGAGCTTGTGGGCGAGCATATAGGAAAAGGATCGAGCATGGACGCGGCCAAGGCCGTGTTTGACGGAATATATCCCGTGCTGAAGGAGCGGAGGATATACCTTGCCGCGCAATGCTGTGAGCACCTTAACCGCGCGCTGATTCTTGAAACCGAGGCGGCGGAAAGGTTCGGGTACGACATCGTGAACGTTCGCCCGTGGGCGCACGCGGGTGGGTCATTTGCCACAATCGTGTGGGAAAGCCTTGATAACCCCGCCGCCGTGGAGCATATACGCGCGAGCGCCGGCATGGATATCGGCGACACGCTCATCGGGATGCACCTTAAGGATGTGGCCGTGCCCGTGCGCCTTTCGATAAAGCGCATAGGCGAGGCGAATTTAGTCTGCGCGCGCACAAGACCGCGCTTTATCGGCGGGGAGCGCGCAAGGTACAATGAGCTTTTGAAATAACACGCTGAGAGGTTTAAAAGATGCACACCTACAGGCTCACGCTCTGCTATGACGGCACACGCTATCGCGGCTGGCAACGGCAGGGGAACACGGAGAATACCATAGAGGCCGTTTGCGAGCGGGCGCTCTCGCGCGTGCTCGGCGAGGAGACGGAGCTTGCTGCCTCCGGGCGGACGGATGCGGGCGTACACGCGCGAGAGCAGGTTTGCTCTTTCCACACCGCCGCCGAGCTTGATTGCGACAAGGTGCTTTCCGCGTTGAGGGGGCTTTTGCCGGAGGATATAGGTGCGCTTTCTCTTGCACCCGCCGCGCCGCGCTTTCACGCGCGCTTAAACTGCCGCGAGAAAACCTACGTTTACCGCGTGTGGAATAGCCCGGAGCCGAACGTATTTAACCGCCGGTATATGTTCCGTTATGATAAGCCCCTTGACTTGGATGCCATGCGCCGCGCGGCGGACGCGCTGTGCGGCAAGCACGATTTTACGGCCTTTTGCTCTAATAAGCACATGAAAAAATCCGCCGTGCGCGAGGTGAAGAGCATCGAAATCGAGCGCATAGGCGGCGAAGTGCGCTTTACATTCACGGGGGACGGGTTTTTGTATAACATGGTGCGCATACTCACCGGCACGCTTCTTGAAGTCGGCGCGGCTGAGCGGGATGGAGATGAGCTTGGAGAAGTGCTTTCCTCGTGTGAGCGCGAGCGCGCCGGGTTCACAGCCCCCGCCCAAGGGCTTATTTTGTGGCAGGTGCGGTACTGAAAAAGCGCGGGGAAAGAAGAAAAGGCGGGAAAAATAAAATTCCTGTTGACATATTGGGTTAATGTTGTTAGAATAGCTTCATCTCAATTGGATAGCAATATCCGAAGCAAGATAACGACCGCCGGGTGCGTTCATGCGCGCGCGGCTGAGGCCACACGGACAGCCGGGTCGAATGCCGAGTTTCCGCGGAATGCGGCGGCAACTTCTGTTGCCTTATTGATTTGGCGGGGCGCACCCCGCATGGGTTTAATAAGCCCAAATTTTATAAGTTGGTTACTATAAACCGTGCTGAAGGGCATACAAAACTTGTGAAATGGTCAATAAGAGTAGTAAAAGTAGTTTCTTGCTATATAAACTCTCAAACCAATTGGGATAGCGTCCGGCGCTTTTTCGCCGGGAGTGACTATGCACATTTGCAATGACGTATGCTGTCGGCATACGTCATTTTTTGTTTTTTCGGGAGAAGCGCAATGAAAAAGATAATCGAGCTTAAAAACATCACCAAGTCCTTTGACGGCGAGATTGTGCTGGATAACATCAGCTTGGATATTTACGATAACGAGTTTATAACGCTCCTCGGCCCCTCCGGCTGCGGCAAGACGACCACTCTGCGCCTTATCGGCGGCTTTGAAACGCCGGATGTGGGCGATGTGGTGTTCATGGGCGAGAGGATAAACGATGTGCCGCCGTATAAGCGCAATGTAAACACCGTTTTCCAGCGCTATGCCCTTTTCCCGCATTTAAATGTTTATGAAAACATTGCTTTCCCCCTGCGCGAAAAGAAATGCCCGCGCGCCGAGATTGAGCAAAAGGTGAAAGAAATGCTCGCCCTTGTCGCACTCACGGGTTTTGAAACGCGCAGTGTCACGAGCCTTTCCGGCGGGCAGCAGCAGCGCGTGGCCATTGCCCGCGCGCTTATAAGCAGCCCCAAGGTACTGCTTTTGGATGAGCCGCTTGCTGCCTTGGACTTGAAGCTCAGAAAGGATATGCAGGCCGAGCTTAAAAAGATTCAAAAGGCCACGGGGATCACCTTCGTTTTCGTCACGCACGACCAGGAAGAGGCGCTGAGTATGTCCGACACGGTTGTGGTTATGAGCGAGGGGCGCATCCAGCAGATAGGCACGCCCATAGACATCTATAACGAGCCGCAAAACGCCTTCGTTGCCGACTTTATCGGCGAGAGCAACATCTTGGACGGCGTAATGCTGGCCGATTACAAGGTTGCTTTTTCCGGCCACACCTTTGACTGCGTTGACGCGGGCTTTGCCCGCCGCGAGGCGGTGGACGTGGTTGTGCGCCCGGAGGATGTGGATATAGTGAGCGAGGAAAAGGGTATGCTGCGCGGTGTTGTGACGAGCGTGACGTTCCTCGGTGTTCACTATGAAATCATCGTGGATATAAACGGCTTCAAGTGGATGATTCAGACGACGGATTTTGTCGATGTGGATGAGCATATCGGGCTTTATATCGAGCCTGACGCAATACACATTATGAAGAAGTCCGAATACTCCGGAATGTACGGAGATTACTCGTCCTTCTCCAACGAGCTTGACGAGCTGAGCGATGCGGAAAGTGAGATAGAAGAATGAAAACCGCCGATAATTCCCGCCGCACCACGCTTGTGCAGCGGCTCACGCTTACGCCGTACTCGGCGTGGGCGGTGCTGTTTATCCTTGTGCCGCTTTTCTTCGTGGCCTACTACGCTTTTACGGATAACGATTTTAACTTCACCCTTGCCAATGTCGCGCGCTTTTTCACCGCGACCTCGGCTGTGGACGGGGGAGAGGTACATACTTATATAGTCATCTTTCTCCGCTCGTTGAAGCTTGCCGTGATTTCCACGGTTATCTGCCTGCTCCTCGGCTACCCCATGGCGTACATCATCGCCCGCGCTGAGGCGAGAGCGCAGAGAATACTCATTATGCTTATCATGATTCCCATGTGGATGAACTTCCTCATCCGCACCTACGCTTGGATGACGATTTTGCAGGACACCGGCATATTAAACGGCTTTCTCTCCTCGCTCGGCTTAGGGCGCGTTCACATCATCGGCACGGAAAGCGCCGTGGTTGTGGGCATGGTGTATGACTATTTTCCGTATATGATACTGCCCATATACTCGGTTATGGCGAAAATGGATACCCGCCTTATTGAGGCTGCGCGCGACCTCGGCTGCAACAGCGCAGGGGTGCTTCGCCGCGTTATTTGGCCGCTGAGCCTGCCGGGGGTTATCTCCGGGGTTAACATGGTGCTCATCCCGTCCATATCCACGTTCTATATCTCTCAAAAGCTTGGCAACGGCAAATTCTATCTCATCGGCGATGCGATAGAGGGGCAGTATGTTGCCAATAATCTGCACTTTGCCGCGGCGATTGCCTTTATTCTCATGGTGATACTGCTTGCCTGCATGGCGCTTATGCAGCACGCGGCCAATAAGCGCACGGCAGTGTAAAGGGGGCGCAAAATGAAAAAACTATCTAAGGTTTATACGGGGCTTATAATGCTCTTCCTCTTTGCGCCTATCGCGATTTTGCTGGTGTTTTCGTTTAATGAATCGAAGAGCCTTTCCGTGTTCTCCGGGTTTTCGCTCAACTGGTACAGGGAGCTTTTTCGCGATGCGGAGACCTTGGGCGCGGTGAAAAATACGCTCGTGCTCGCAATTTCCGCTGCCGTCATCTCCACCGTTATGGGTACGGCGGCCGCCGTGGGTATAAATAAGCTTCGCAGCCGCGCTCTTCGCGCCACGATGGACACGGTCACCAATATACCCATGATAAACCCCGATATCATCACGGGCATTTCGCTTATGCTGATGTTCGTGTTTGTCGGGCGGCTTTTCGGCGCGGCCACCAGCCTGAGCTTTTGGACAATGCTCATCGCGCATATCACGTTTTGCTTGCCCTATGTCATTTTGCAGGTGCTGCCGAAGCTTAAACAAATGGATAAGGCGCTTCCCGAGGCGGCGATGGACTTGGGCTGTACGCCGCTGCAAGCCTTTTTGAAGGTGGAAATCCCGGAAATAATGCCGGGCGTTGTGACGGGCTTTATAATGGCGTTCACGCTTTCGCTCGATGATTTTGTGATAAGCTACTTCACCTCCGGCAACGGCTTTGAAACCCTGCCGATTCGCATTTACAGCATGACGAAGAAAACCGTCACGCCGAAAATGTACGCGCTGGCAACTATAATCTTCTTCGTTATCCTTGCCCTGCTCATCCTCAATAATATTGTCGATGACGATTCCAAGCCCCGCAAGACCAAGGAAAAGCGCGAGAGCAAGCGCTCGGAGCGCATTGCGGGCGGCGTGTTGGCCGGTGTGCTCATTGCGGCGGGGATAGCGGTGCTTGTCCTCTCCGGCAGCGGCACGGACGAGCTGAACGTTTATAACTGGGGCGAATATATCTCCGACGGCTCTGACGGCACGCTTGACACTATAGCCGCCTTTGAAGAATGGTACGAGGAAACCTACGGGCGCAAAATAAAGGTCAATTACACCACATTTGCCAGCAACGAGGATATGTACGCCAAGCTATCCAGCGGCGCTGTGAGCTTTGATGTGGTTATCCCCTCGGATTATATGATAGACCGAATGCGCGCGGAAAATATGCTCCTGCCGCTGAATTTTGACAATATTCCGAACTATAAGTACATCGCCGAGCAGTACCGGGGGCTTTATTATGACCCCGAGGATATCTACACCGTGCCGTATACCTACGGCGTTATCGGCGTGATATATAACGCCAATGTCGTTGACCCTGCCGATGCGCACGGGTGGGACTTGCTGTGGAATGAGAAATATGCGGGCAACATCCTGCAATTTAATAACTCGCGCGATGCGTTCGGCACGGCGCAGTATAAGCTCGGCCTTGATGTAAACGCCACAGACCACGCCCTGTGGGAAACGGCGCTCGCTGAGCTTAAGGCGCAAGCCCCGCTTGTAAAGAGCTATGTCATGGACGAGATATACAACATGATGGAATCGGGCGAGGCGGCAGTGAGTGCGTACTACGCGGGGGATTACTTCACCATGCTTGACGCGCAGGCGGACGATGTGGATTTGCGCTTTTATTACCCGGAGCGCACGAACTATTTCTTCGACGCTATGTGCATTCCCTCCTGCGCCCAGCATAAGGAGCTTGCGGAGATATTCATAAATTATATGCTCTCTCCCGAGCCTGCAATAGCAAATGCCGAGTATATCTGCTACGCGTCCCCGAACTCTGCGGTGTACACCGATGAGGGGTATATCGAGGAAATGGGCGAAGAGGCGATGGAAATCCTCTATCCCGAGGTTGAGGACTTTGCCGCGCTTTATAATGAGTACGCTTACCGCACCCTCGACCAAGATATGCTTGACTACGTAACAAGCCTTTGGGAAACGCTGAAAATAAGTTAATTTATATTAAAAAAGTGCGCGCCGAGAAAGCAAGCTCGGCGCGCTTTTGATATTTTCGCCCGTTCGGGAGATACTAGCGGTATTAAGTATACAAACGGGGGATTTACAATGAAAAAGCTCGGCACACAAACAGCGGAGCTGACGCACAAGCCGCGCGTTACGGCTTCGGCGGCGGCAGTGGGTAAGCGCGAGGGCGCAGGGCCGCTCAAAGCGTGCTTTGACCTGATATCCGAGGATTCGTATTTCGGCGAGGCAAGCTGGGAAAAGGCCGAGGCGCATATGCTGAAGGACGCGTTCACGCTCGCCTGCAATAAGGCCGACCTTGCGCCCGCCGCGCTTGACGCGGTAATCGCCGGAGATCTTCTCAACCAGTGCATAAGCTCCACCTTTGCCCTTGCCGCCACGGGCGCGCCGCACTTAGGGATATACGGGGCGTGCTCAACCATGGCTGAGGCCTTGGCACTTGCGGCAATGCTTATTGACGGCGGGTACGGCGAGAATATATGCGCGGCCACGGGGTCGCATTTTTGCACGGCCGAGCGCCAGTACCGCTTCCCCTTGGAGTACGGCGGCCAGCGCACCCCCACCTCACAGTGGACGGTTACGGGCGCGGGCGCGGCGATAGTGGCCAAATCCGGCGCGGGCAGCACGATAACGCACGTCACGCTCGGCAAAATCGTGGATGCGGGGATTACGGACGCAAACAACATGGGCGCGGCGATGGCACCGGCGGCTTACGATACGCTCACGGCGCATTTTAAGGACACAGGCCGTACTGCGCGGGATTATGACGCGATATTCACCGGGGATCTCGGCGCACTGGGGCATGATATTCTCGCCTCGTTTTTCAATGAGGACGGGGTACAGCTCGGCACAAGGTACATGGACTGCGGCACGCTTATCTATGATTTGCGCACGCAGGATGTACACGCGGGCGGCTCGGGCTGCGGGTGCAGTGCAAGCGTGCTGTGCGCGCATATTCTCCCCGCGATGCAAAAGGGCGTGTGGAAGAGGGTGCTTTTTGCTGCCACAGGTGCACTCATGAGCACCACGAGCGCGCAGCAGGGGCAGAGCATACCGGGTATATGCCACGCCGTGGCGCTGGAAAGAGAGGGATAGGCATGGGGAGTATAATGGACTATATAAAGGCGTTTGCCGTGGGCGGTATGCTGTGCGTGATAGGGCAGGTGCTCATTGATTGCACCAAGCTCACTCCTGCGCGCATTTTGACAAGCTATGTCGTGGCGGGCGTGGTGCTGGGCGCGGCGGGGGTGTATCAGCCGCTTGTCGATTTTGCGGGCGCGGGTGCAAGTGTACCGCTGACGGGCTTTGGCAACACGCTTGCTAAGGGCGTGAGCAAGGCCGTGGGCGAATCGGGGCTTTTGGGCGCGTTCACCGGCGGGTTTACGGCCTCGGCCGGGGGAATATGCGCGGCGGTGTTCTTTGCGCTGGCTGTTGCGCTTGCGTTTAAGCCGAAGGATAAGAATAAATAGCCCCTTTCGGCCTCACGTCGAGAACGCCGGGACACGAAAAACGGTAAAACAAAAAGGAACGGCACAGACCGTTCCTTTTCGCTTTATATGGTTGAGGACAAAATGAAAAAGATGAAAAACTGTTACTTGCGAGTATTAATATACCCAAAAGATGTTTCAAGATAAATATAGATTATGTTACAGAAATGTTAAATGCAAAAATAGTTTACATAAAATATTTCCAATTACCGATTAAAGGTTGAAAACCGTTGATTTCAGGCACTTTTTGCGGAAACATGAGCGACTGCCGACACGGGGCAAACGCGAAGGGCTTTTGCTCAATCAAAGCTGAGATTCCACACAAAATCGCTCGGGAGCGGGCTGTCGGCGGCGATGTAGCTTTGCCCTTTTTCGCACGCCTGCCAAAGCTCCGCCGTGGGGCAGTTGAGCGCTGCGCCCACCGCAGCGGCATACGCGTACAGCGTTTCCTGCTCTGCTTTGCCCAAAAGCTCCCGCACAACGGCCTTGCCGTTTTCAACATATGCCGCCGCGATTGCGCACTTGCCTACGGCGTAAAGCCCGCCGCCGTATTCGCGCAGCATGGCGTTTTCAAATTCCGCAGAAGCGGGGGAGAGACACAGATGTGGCCTTGCAGCGAGTATAGCTTCTCTCCGCGTGAGGTATTCTTCGGCGGATATGGGCGCGACATCGGCCAGGGCGCGGCTTTCAAGCTCGGTTTTCGTGCGGTAAAGCCTGTGGTTTACGCCGAGGATAGCTTCATACCATGCGTATAAGCTTTCTTCCGCCGGGAGCGTAGCGATTATATCCGCGCCGAGAGCGTAGGCAAGCTCGCGCGCGGCAAGCGTAGCACTGCGCCCTATCCCATGCGAGCGGTATTTTTCCGCAACTCCTACGCCGTAGATGTAACCCACGCGCGAATGGGAATTGCCGGGCGTAATAACGCTCTGCCCTGTGAGCGTGTAAGCCGCACCCGCGATGCATCCGTCAATCTCGGCGACAACGCCGCCGCCGAGCGTAGGAAGCGCGGAAAAGAATGCGCTTATAAAGCCCTCGGTATCGCCGAAGCACACTTTCCAAAGCGAACCGAGC
Source organism: uncultured Oscillospiraceae bacterium (assembly GCA_964524815.1). Classification (GTDB taxonomy): domain Bacteria; phylum Bacillota; class Clostridia; order Oscillospirales; family Oscillospiraceae; genus Limivicinus. The sequence goes on along the minus strand of CAZGFK010000011.1, from coordinate 9,088 downwards.
GCGGCAAAGTCCTCGCGCACTGCCCGGCGCAAATTAACTTCGCTCATGCGTCCTCCCCGGCGACCCAAAGCGCCGTGTATTTTTTCAAAAGGTATTCGGGCTTGTAGGATTGCTTTGAAAAGCGCAGGGGTTCAAGCCCCATGTCGTCCTCACGGTTGAGGTAGAGAAGCGAGGGGTGCTTTGCTAAAAGCATACGGGCAAGCTCGCGGCATACCATGGGATATGCGCCGTTTATGCTGCCCTCGGCCTTTTCAAAGTGCACGTCAAATGTGTCCGCATTCACCATTTCGCCCACGGTGAAGCCCACTGTCCGCTCCCCGATATACAGCACCCCGCCCTCTAAGCCAAGCCGCTCATACGCGGCAAAGGCGCGGATAATCGCGTCATGCTCGGCGGAGATGCTTTTTTCCAAGCGCTCGGAGTTTTCTTCCGTCCAAATATCCAGCATATCAAGACAGCCGGGGATATGCTCACGCGTGAGCGGGACAAAGCGCCAGTCGTTTTCCGCTTCAAAGCGGTTGCAGTGGTTTTTCTTCGAGTGGAGCGCCTTGCCGGAGTAGGTGGCAAGCTTTTGCGCGGAGTAGATATAATCAAAATAATCCGTGTCGTCCGTATATTCAAAAGCGCCGGGGTATTCGCGCTCAAGCATGGCCTTGTGCTCCTCCGTCACGCCGTGCAGACGGAAGGGATAGCCTTTTTCGCGGGCGTATTCGCGCAGTGCCTCTATCGCCGGGCGCAGTTCCCCCGTGCCGATGGGGAAAGCGAAGCTGGGGTGTCCCTCGTAGCGGAGCTTGGTCAGCATACGCTCGCCGTGGCGGCAAACGAGCTGACGAAAGGCCTTGTCCCAAATGTAAATGTTGCCGAAATTATAATCAGCGCTCCGGCTGCCCTCGGCAAAAACTATTTCGTCCACCCAAGCCTTGTCGCAGAGGGTGACGGTTTTGAATTGAAGCATAGGGTAAAAATCAGTCCTGTTTATTGTAAGTATGGGTGCAAATTCGACGTATTTCTCTTCTTAAAATACGCAAATCCGTGAATGCCTCCGGGCGCTTAAAGGGGTCGCGCAAGAGCGCGGAGGGGTGGTACATCGCCATGTAGCGGCGCGAATCAATGTCAAACCAGTCCCCGTGGTCACGCGTGATGCGAAAATCGGGATCAATAAGCCCCTGCGCCGCAATACGCCCGAGGCACACCACGATTTTCGGGTTTATGAGCGCGATTTGCCTGTCGAGCCATTCGCGGCAGGCGCGCCGCTCCGTCTCCTGCGGGTCGCGGTTTTTCGGCGGGCGGCATTTAACCATGTTGGCGATGTAAACCTGCGTCCTGTCAAGGTCTATCATCTCCAGCATTTGATCGAGAAACTGCCCGGCAGGGCCGACAAATGGAATGCCCTGAATGTCTTCCTGCTCGCCCGGCCCCTCGCCGATGAGCAGTATTTCGGCGTTCTCGTTGCCCGTGCCGAAAACGATGTGTTGCCGCTCCTCGCACAAACGGCAGCGGCGACACTCGGCGCAGTCCGCGCGCAGCTTATCCCAAGAATCCAAGGCTCATTCCTCCGTTCTTCGCGCGAGAGACAGCAAAAGCTCCCGCCGGTTATTGTCAGGATATTCTATCACGTAATCCAAAAGAAAGCGAAGCATTTCGCCGATTTCGCGCCCTTTAAGGCCGAGATCCAGCAGGTCATCACCCGTGACGGCCAAATGCTTCATTGAAAAGCATTCTCCGCTTTTCAGCACGGCCTTAAGCTCCTTATAACAGCTCCCCGTCCCGCGCAAAAGGTCATGGCATTGCGCCGCGCACGTGACACTGTCCACGCCGTGTTTGCTCAAAAATCGCTTCCACTGTGCGCACGAGGCGGGCTTATCGCCCTGTAGCATGATTTCCGCCTGCGTGCAGCAGCGTATTGTGCGCCCGTCCAGCCGAAGCGCGGTCAAAAAAGCTTCGGCGGAGGAAATGCAGTCACAGCGCAGAAGAATCGTACACAGCCCGCACCAACGCGCAAGCGCCTTGCGCGGCAGCTTATCAAGCCTGTTAAAGAGCGAGCAATCCACCGGGCGGCGCAGTAAAAATGCGTCAAGCAGCCCCAAGGCTATTACACTTGCCATGCTCTCCGGCGCGTGCGTGAGCAGGATTTTTTCTATCTCCTCGCGTACTCGCTCCGGCGAAAGGGAGCTTGCAAGGGGGGCTTTTGCGCAAATGGCGGCCATGGTGCTTTGTTCTATCTCAAAGCCGAGGCGCGCGGAAAAGCGAAGCGCGCGGAACATACGTAAAGCGTCCTCTTCAAAGCGCACCTCCGGCGCGCCCACACAGCGGATAAGCCCGGCCTTTATGTCCTCCACGCCGCCGAAAGGGTCGGCAATCAGCCCGTCCGGGGGCAGGGCAATGGCGTTCATGGTGAAGTCGCGCCGACTGAGATCTGCGTTCAAATCGCTCACAAAGCGCACGGCCTCCGGGTGGCGGTGGTCGGTATAGCCGCCGTCTGCGCGAAATGTGGTGACCTCTACGTGGCGGGAGTTGACGCAAACGGTGACAGTGCCGTGCTTTAAGCCTGTGGTGATGCACTTTGGGAAAATCTCAAGCACCTGCTGCGGCAGGGCGCTGGTGCAAATGTCCCAATCCTGCGGGTGTACGCCGAGAATGATATCCCGGACGCAGCCGCCCACAAGATAGGCCAAATGCCCGTGCGATTGAAGCGCGATAAGCACTTGGCGAACGTATTTAGGGGGTGTAATATTTTGCATGGCGTATATTCCTGAGTAATTGTTCTTGCAATGGCGGCGAAGAAATAGTATAATAATATAGTTATGTAATAATGAAGAGTGTTTTTCTGCCCGCCCTCATTTAGATTTTAGCATTTTACGCGGGCAATATCAATAACTTTTGCAGCAGGAGTGTATAGGTATATTATGATAGATTTCGATAATTATATGTCTCCGGGTAGAAAAGGGCATCTTGTGGGTATAGGCGGGGTTTCCATGTCGTCCTTGGCCGAGGTGCTTGTGGGCATGGGGCTTGATATTACGGGCTCGGACATGAACGACACAAATCCCAATGTCGTTTCCCTGCGAGAAAAGGGAATTAAAATCTTCGTCGGCCACGATGCGGGCAATATCTCCCCGGATGTGGACTTTGTAGTGCGCACCGCTGCCGTCCACGATGAAAACCCCGAAATCTGCCGTGCGCGAGAGCTGGATATCCCCGTTTTTGAGCGCACCCAGGCTTGGGGCGCGATTTCTAAGGACTATTCCAATGCCCTTTGTATTTCCGGCACTCACGGCAAAACCACCACGACCTCTATGTGCACCCATATCCTCATGGCCGCCGAGAAAGACCCGACCGTTATGATAGGCGGCACGCTTCCTCTCTTGAAAGCGGGGCATCGCGTAGGCCGCGGGAACACCATTATAATGGAAGCCTGCGAATACTATAATTCCTTCCTCTCTTTCCACCCGACCGTGGCCGTTATCCTCAATGTCGAGGCCGACCATTTGGACTTTTTTAAGGACTTGGGCGATGTGGAGCATTCCTTCCGTTCCTTTGCCGAGCGCACCCCGGAGGACGGGTATGTTGTGGCAAACTATGATGATCCTAACACCATGTACACCTTGGAGAATATCGACCGGCGCGTCATCACCTTCGGCCTTTCGCGCGAGGCGGATGTTTACGCGGAGAATATCGAGTTTATCGGCGCAAATTCGCACTTTGACATAATGTATAAGGGGCGGTTTTTCACGGACGTTACCTTGCACGTGCCGGGGCTGCACAATGTCAAAAACGCTCTTGCCGCAACGGCGGCGTGTATCTGCGTGGGTGTACGCCCAAGCTCGGTGAAGTACGGCCTTGCCGGGTTTACCGGCGCGGGACGGCGCTTTGAATTCAAGGGCAAATATAACGGCGCTGATGTTTATGACGACTATGCCCACCACCCCGGCGAGCTTAAAGCGCTCTTGGACGCGGTGGAAAAGCTCAACTATAAGCGCACCATCCTCGTTTTCCAGCCGCACACCTATTCCCGCACGGCGGCCTTGTTTGAGGACTTTGTAGCCCAGCTCAAGCGCCCGGATCTCCTGCTCCTTGCGGAAATCTATGCCGCGCGCGAGAAGAACACCATAGGTATTTCCTCTTCCGCTCTTGCCGAGCGCGTGGACGGGGCAAGCTTCTACCCCAGCTTCGGCGAGCTTGAGGATGCCCTGCGCGCCCTGGCTCAGCCCGGCGATATCGTGCTCACTGTCGGCGCGGGCGATGTTTACCGCATAGGCGAGCATATTGTAAAGTGAATATAAGGCCGTTGTTTAGGTCGGTAAAAACGCCGCGTTCGCAATGAACGCGGCGTTTTGATGTATATTTAATTGCCGTAGCCGGAGAGGAACTGGCGCGTTCTCTCCTCGCGGGGATTGTCAAAAACCTCTTCGGGTGTGCCCTGCTCGGCGATGCACCCGCCGTCCATGAATAAAACCCTGTCGGAAACGGCCTTTGCAAAGCTCATTTCGTGCGTCACGACCACCATTGTCATCTTTTCGCTTGCAAGCTGACGAATGACATTCAACACCTCGCCCGTAAGCTCCGGGTCAAGGGCGCTGGTAGGCTCGTCGAAGAACAGCACCTCGGGCGTGAGCGCGAGGGCGCGCGCAATCGCCACGCGCTGCTGCTGCCCGCCGGAAAGCTGATGGGGATAGTAGCCTAGCTTATCGCCGAGGCCGACACGGCGCAAAAGCTCTTCCGCCTTCGCGGTCACCGCGTCATTTATCTCTCTGCGCCGCGCGCGATAGTCGGGCTGCGCTTTGGCTTGGAGCTTCGGCGCAAGGGCGACATTTTCAAGCGCGGTATACTGCGGGAAAAGGTTGAAGCTTTGGAAAACAAGGCCGAAATGAAGCCTGTTGCGGCGTATCTCTTCCTCGCTGAGCTTATTGTTACCCTCGGAGGAATAGAGGGTTTTCCCGTTTACGGTGATTAGCCCGCTGTCGGGGATTTCGAGGAAGTTCATGCAGCGCAAAAGCGTGGTTTTTCCGCCGCCGGAAGGGCCGATTACGGAAAGAGTTTCGCCGCGCTCCATGGAAAAGTCGATACCCTTTAATACTTCCAGCTCGCCAAAGCTCTTTTTTAGCTCTTTTACTTCAAGTAAAGCCATGCTCTTGCCTCCTTACACTTTGAAATAGTCCAGCTTCTTTTCAAGCCGACCCAAAAGCACCGTCAGTATGCCGCTGAACACAAGGTAGTATACACCCGTGAAGAAAAGCGGCCATATGATACCGGCGGACTTGATAAACGCCTGCCCGTTCCACATCACTTCGTATACGGAGATAACGCGGACAAGGGATGTGTCCTTAACGAGCGTTATTATCTCGTTGCCCATGGGCGGCACGATGCGCTTTATAACCTGCATAAGCGTCACGCGGAAGAAAATTTGCGTGTTTGTCATGCCGAGCACCTGCCCGGCCTCGCGCTGCCCGCGCGGCACGCCCTCAATGCCGCCGCGGAATATCTCGGAGAAGTAGCAGGCGTAGTTAAATATAAACGTAACCATAGCCGCGATAAAGCGCCCGTTTGACCCGCTGCCCCACCAGTTGTTGCCCAAAAGTATGCCCGGGCCGAAGTAGATTATCAAAAGCTGAAGCATAAGAGGTGTGCCGCGAATGACCCACACCACAAGCTTTGTCAAAAGGCTCAGGGGTTTAAAGCGGCTCATCGAGCCTAAGGATATTATCAGCCCCAAGGGGATCGCGCCCAAAAGCGTGAGCGCGAAAATCTCAAGTGACTTCAGAAAGCCTTGAGAAAGCGATGCTAAAACGGTCAGAAACATGGTTAACCTCTTATATATTATATAATATCAGTCAGCCAAGCAGAGAGGGGCGCGCCCTCTCTGCTTGGTATTCAACGCGTTGCCGCGCTATTGTACACTAAATGTGATTACTTTGCAATAACGGATTCTTGTACGCCGTAAAGGGTGGCGGTTTCGATCATGCTGCCGTCTGCATAAGCGGCTTTGAAGAACTCATTGAGCTTTCCGGCAAGGTCGCTGCCCGTGCGGAAGCCTACGCCGTACTCTTCGCTCGTCAGATCCACGGTGTAAGTGAGGTCGGGGTAGCTCGTACCCTCGCCTATCATCGCACCGGCCATGAGCAGGTCGATTACGCAAGCGTCAGCCGTGCCGGCCTTGACTTCCATCAGAGCCGCTGCCTGATTCTGCACTGCAACCGGCTCAATGCCGAGCTCTTTAACCGCGGCTTCGCCCGCAGAACCCGCTTCAACCGCAAAGGCAAGCTCGGAAAGGCTGTCAGCGGTCTGATACTTGTCGGCAACCTCTGCCTTGACAACTACCACTTGGGCGTTGTTGCAGTAAGCTTCGGAGCAAGCCATGGAGTTGGTGACCTCGGGGGTGAGGGTCATGCCGTTCCAAACGCAGTCAATGCTCTTGTTGTTTATTTCAAGAATCTTGTTGTCCCAGTCGATTTCAACGAACTCTGCCTTAACGCCGAGGGATTCGGCAAATGCGTTTGCCATATCTGCGTCAAAGCCTATCCATTCGCCGGCGTCGTTCTTGTAGTCCATCGGCTCGAAATCGGTGATACCGACTATCAAAGTGCCCTTGTCCTTAACGTACTCGGAATCGGACTTGGCGGCATCGGAAGAGCTTCCGCAGGCGCAAAGCGCAAACACCATAGCGGCGGCCATAATCATGCAAATAAGCTTTTTCATTTTTCATTTCCTCCTTGAAAAATTCTCCCGCCGCGTTTCGCGGCTTTGTTGTTTTTTTGTTTAATGTTTGATTTCGTTTTGCTATCTCGCTAGCACGCTAATATAATATCACATTAGCGAAATAAAGCAAGCCCTAATTTGCAATTTTGCTGTGCGTTTTTTGCACAGCAAAATTGACGTATTGTTGCATTTGTCTATTTAAATCCTACTGCGTTTATGGTAGATTATAAACATAGGAATTACAGCACGAATAATCCAACGCATATGAGGTGATAAAATATGAATGTTACCAGCAAGGGGCGGTACGCGCTTCGCGTCATGCTTGACCTTGCCCAGCATAGGGATGAGGGTTATATTTCCCTCAAAACCATTGCCGACAGGCAGCGTGTTTCGATGAAATACCTTGAAACCATAGTCAGCAGTCTGAAAAAAGCCGAGCTTGTGGACAGCACGCGCGGCAAAGAGGGCGGCTATACTCTCTCCAAAGAGCCGGAGGAGTACCGCGTGGGCGATATTCTCCGCTGCACCGAGGAGAATTTAGCGCCCGTTTCCTGCATCAAAAGCGGCAGCGTCAACTGTGCGCGCGCCGGGGAATGCATGACCGTTCCCATGTGGGTGGAGCTGGACGAGCTTATAAATAACTACCTTGACAACGTTTCCCTCAGCGACCTTTTGTCGGGCGAGCGGTGGTCAAGAGACAATATAAAATAAGGAGATGCGATAATAGATGTTTGTTTATGCCGATAATGCCGCTACCACGTCCGTCAGCAAGACGGCGCTGGATGCGATGCTCCCTTTCCTTACCGAGCGCTACGGTAATCCCTCCAGCCTTTATTCCTTTGCACAGGACGTGAAAGAGGACTTAGAGAATGCGCGCGCGACCGTGGCCGCGTGTATAAATGCCGACCCTCGCGAGATTTACTTCACTTCCGGCGGGAGCGAGGCCGATAATCAGGCCATATTCTCCGCCGCGCGCCTCGGCGCGAAAAAGGGCAAAAGGCACATCATTTCCACGGCCTTTGAGCATCATGCCGTGTTGCACGCGTTATCCCGCCTTGAAAAAGAGGGGTACGAGGTTACGCTGCTGGATGTGCACGCAGACGGCGTTGTGCGCGTCGAGGATGTTGAGCGCGCTTTGCGTGAGGATACCTGCCTTGTCACGATAATGTTTGCCAACAACGAGATCGGCACTGTTCAGCCTATAAGCGAGATAGGTGCGCTTTGCCGCGCGCGCGGTGTGCTTTTCCATACCGATGCGGTGCAGGCGGCGGGGCATATGCCGATAGATGTTGAGGCTATGAGCATTGATATGCTCTCCATGTCCGGGCATAAGTTCCACGCGCCGAAGGGCGTGGGCGTGCTCTATGCGAAAAAGACCGTGCCGCTTTTCAATCTCATAGAGGGCGGCGCGCAGGAGCGCGGCAAGCGCGCCGGTACGGAGAATATGGCCGGGATAGTCGCTCTTGCGGCGGCGCTTAAAGAATCCTGTGATAATATGGCTGAGAATACGGCCAAGATAATCCCCATGCGCGATAAGCTTTTCACGGAGCTTTCCAAAATCCCGCACAGCAAGATAAACGGAAGCTTGGAGCACCATGTGCCGGGCACGGTGAATATGTGCTTTGAAGGGATAGAGGGGGAGAGCCTGCTGCTCATGCTGGATATGAACGGCATTTGTGCCTCTTCCGGATCTGCGTGTACCTCCGGCTCGCTCGATCCCAGCCATGTACTTTTGAGCTTGGGGCTTCCGCACGAGGTGGCGCACGGATCGCTCCGGCTTTCCATCGGCGAATATAACACCATGGAGGAAATCGACCATATAATTGCTACTGTGCCTCGCGTGGTGGAGTATTTGCGCAATATGTCCCCCGTGTGGGATGAGCTTGAAAAGGGCGAGAGACCGCACCTTATTTGATTTAGATTATAATTCTTATTAATTAAAAAGATAAAAGGAGAATTTATTATGGCACTCTACAGCGATAAGGTAATGGATCATTTTCAGAATCCCCGCAATGTCGGCAAGCTTGAGGACGCGGACGGTATCGGCGAAGTCGGCAATGCCAAGTGCGGCGATATTATGCGTATGTATATCAAGGTGGACGAAAACGGCATTATAACCGATTGCAAGTTCAACACCTTCGGATGCGGCAGCGCAATTGCCACAAGCTCCATGGCGACCGAGCTTATAAAGGGCAAATCCGTCAAGGAAGCGTTGGAGCTTTCCAACAAGGCCGTTGTTGAAGCGCTTGACGGGCTGCCCCCTCAGAAGCTTCACTGCTCCGTGCTGGCCGAGGAAGCCGTGCGCGCCGCCGTTAAGGATTATTACGACAAAAACGGCATCGCCTACGACCCCAAGGAGCTCGAAATCCACGACTGCGAGCATTGCCATTAA
>CAZGFK010000010.1:0-34957 GCA_964524815.1 uncultured Oscillospiraceae bacterium | reverse complement strand
CTTAATTACCTATATTAAGTTATTAAAACAACACTATCTAAGCCGCAAACGAGGGAATTACTTCCGCCGTAGCTTGCATTATAACGCGTCTGTAATCAAATTGCAAGAAGAATTATCCGCAAAACCCGGGCGCAGCTAAAGAGACTGTCGCACTCTTTGCGGCAGTCTCTTATATAATTCCCTTATTCTTCGCCCTTTCTCGCGAGGGCAAGCTCTTTCGCTTCCTTGCCGGTGATATGCTCAGGCGTAATTTCCACCACACACAGCGCCGCCCAGCTATGGCGGATTTCGTTATCCACTTTATCCTTGTCGGGGTAGAAGCGCATACCGAACTTCTGCGCCGCAGCGAGCTTTTCATCGTCATTTTCCAATATGCGCGCGCGGCCGAACACCGTCACGCTTCTGAAATAGGTGGTAAGCTTCTCGGCGACAAGCTCATCATGCTGCACCACGCAAAGAGATACCTTATCATTGCGCAAAATGGCATCTATCTTGTGGCCGGATTTTGCGCTGTGAAAATAAAGCTTCCCATCCACAAAGGCATAATTAATAGGCACGACATAGGGGTAATTATCGTCCCCCTCAAGCGCGAGCATGGCCGTGCGCGCCTCGCGCAATATCTTCTCGCTCTCCTCTTGGGTAAGGAGCTGCTTTTTTCTTCGCATTTCTCTGAACATCGGGTTATCTCCTTTTTTAAGCGAGGTTCCCCGTGGCGTACATCGCGGCCGTGAGCGCGACAACGGGCGCAGTTTCACAGCGGAGTATTCTTTCGCCCATGGAGCAGATATGCAGCCCCACTATCTTCGCAAGGTCAACCTCAAACGGCTCAAAGCCGCCCTCGGGGCCTGTTATAATCGCGGCGGTGGCTGCGGAAGAATTGGCTTCCAGCACGGTGTTGAGCGCTTCGCGCTCGCCCGCTTCGTACATGAAAAGCCCCACATCCTTTTTCACCGCAACATCGAACGCCCCGGCAAGGTCGCCCGCCCAGCCGACCTGCGGAATTATCCCGCGCCCGGACTGCTTGGCCGCTTCCTCGGCGATTCTCTGCCAGCGCTCGAGCTTCTTTTCCTCGTTGCCGAGCTTGGCAATGCAGCGCGCGGAAGAGAAGAACATTATTTCCTCTGCCCCGGCCTCAACGCATTTTTGAATGATATAATCGGTTTTATCGCCTTTGGGCAGGGCGCAAAGAATAGTGACCTTAACGCTCGGCTCTGCCGGGCAGCGGACAACCTCTATAACCTCGGCTTCCACCTGCTCCTTGTCGGCCTTGATGAGGCGGCATTTATAATCCGTCCCCTGACCGTCGCAAATTATCATGTCCTCACCCGGACGCATACGCAAAACGTGCACGTGCTCGGCATCCTTGCCGCGCATTATCGCCATACCGCCGAGTATATTCGTCCCCGCCATAAAGAATCTGGGCATATATTTTTACCTCCGAAGTCGGATATTGTATACTATGACAAGTCTATTATCTCACAGTTTTCGCCGCTTTTCAAGTCCCGGCATATAATGCAAGGGAGAAAGTTTTCTCCCCCGATATATTTCAAACGGAGAGGATAGCATGGAAAGAGACTATGTCAAGGAGCTTGCGGGCTTTAATGAAATATGGAAGCGCGTTGAAAAGGGGCAGGGCGCAGCGGGAGCGGCAATAAAGCTCATGCCGAGGAAAGAAGCTAAAAGCGCCGCCGTGCGCTTTACAAACCCCGCGCGGCGCAAAGCCTGATAATTATCTAAAACAATGCGAAAAAGCGCGCCGGGTCAGATTTTTTCTTGACCCGGCGTGATTTTGTACTATAATATACTATAATAATATGTTCTACACTCTCACACAAGGAGATTAATGCTCATGCCTACCACTTGGAATCGTTCCCCGGAGGATTTTCACAAGATATATTCGGCCAACACCGACGCTTTTTACCGCATTGCAAGCTACACCCTCGCACCGGAGCTTGACAGCTTCATGACTTCCTGCGCGCTCGCGCTGTGGAGCCGCGGCGGCGGGCTGACGCAGCGGCACGCGGATTTGGCGAACGAAATCTATTCCCGCAATCAGCCCAAGCCCACTTGGATGCTTTGGGGGCTGACAAGCTCGGTATGCGCAAGCGATGAGTTTATGCCGCCGCTTTTCTTCTGGACGCTCGCGGAAAACGACGCAAAGCGCGGCAGCCAAACCTCGCGCACGTTTATACGTATGTTCACAAACATAATGCTATACCTCGCGGCAGTGGATGACGAGGTTTCCGTGAAAGAGGCCGAGTACATAACCGAGGGGATAGACCGCCTTTCCGCCATATGCGATGCAAGCGGCGTGGCGCGCGGGCAAGAGGGGCTTGACCCGCTCGACTATGTGACGAGCAATGCCGCCGGTTTTCGCGAAAAGCACGGCGCGGAGGTGTCGTCCGCCGCAGCGGGCGGCGCGGGTGAAGCGCAAAGCGCCGCCCCCGCCGAGCAGGCCGAAGAGGAAAAGCCGAGCTTTGACGAGCTTATGGCGCAGCTGGAGGCGCTTGTCGGGCTGGAGGACGTGAAAAAGGACGTTAAAAACCTCATCAACCTTGTGAAAGTGCGCAAGCTGCGCGAGGCAAACGACTTGCCCGTGCCGCCGATGAGCCTGCACATGGTGTTCCTCGGCAACCCCGGAACGGGCAAAACCACCGTGGCGCGCCTTATAAGCTCGCTTTACGCGTCAATCGGCGTGCTGACTAAGGGGCAGCTTGTTGAGGTTGACCGCTCGGGGCTTGTGGCGGGCTACGTGGGGCAGACGGCGCTTAAAACGCAGGAGGTTATAAAATCCGCGCTGGGCGGCGTACTCTTCATAGACGAAGCCTATTCCCTCTCCTCCGGCGGAGAAAACGACTTCGGCCGCGAGGCAATAGAGACGATTTTGAAAGCAATGGAAGATCACCGCGATGACCTTATCGTGGTCGTGGCGGGGTATACCGAGCCTATGGAGCAGTTCATGAACTCCAATCCCGGGCTTGAATCGCGCTTTAACAAACGCTTTTTCTTCCCCGACTACAACGGCGAGCAGCTTATGGCAATCTTCCGCGCCCAGTACAAGAAAAACAGCTACACCCTCACGCCCGAGGCAGAGGAAGAGGCGCTCAAGCTCTTCAACGAGCTTTACGAAAACCGCGACGAGAACTTCGGCAACGGCCGCGATGTGCGAAATCGCTTTGAGGACATGATAATCCGCCAGTCAAACCGCGTGGCGGCCATGGACGCGCCCACCAAAGACGATTTGACCGCCATTTTGCCGCAGGATCTGCGGGATGAGGAAGATCCGGAGAACAAAGAAGCATAATAATATAATAGTATAGGGCGAGCCGCAACGGCTCGCCCTATGTGCGTCACTCCGCCAGTGCGTTTGCGCGGCGGATTATCTCTTTTATTCTTTCGGCATAGCGGCGGGTGTCCTCGTCCGCGTCCGCTGTCGGCAGTATCACGCGAAAGAGCTCCCCCTCGTGCGGCAAGCCCGTGAGGATATCCCAAAGCGCGTCAAGGTTTTCCCCGTACCAGTCCTGCCACGCCATTTTCCGCTTAAGCTCGGCATAGAGCGAGGCGCGGTCACGGCAGAGGGCAAAATCCAGCGTCACCGCGCCGGTAAGCGCGGTTAAAAGCCCGGCGCACCCGGCGTAGATATCCGCCCAAGCGCGGTCAAAATCGCGGGTATACCAAGGGTCGTCTATCTCCTCGCCGATACGCCCGGCATAGTCCAAGAGGTTGCGGAGCTTGCGCTCGCTGTCGGGCGCGAAAAAGCGCGCGAGGTTGCGGCGGTTTTCCTCGTCCATGCTTATGATAAGGTCGTAATGCTCATAATCGCTTTTTCGCATTTGGCGCGCGCGGTGGGCGGCGCAGTCAATGCCGTGCGCGGCCAGCATACGCCGCGCCGGGGGGTACACGCCGTTGCCGAGCTCTTCCGTGCTCGTCGCGGCGGACGCAATTTCAAACTCCCGCTCCAGCCCCGCATCGGCCACGAGCTTTTTCATTATATACTCCGCCGTTGGGCTTCGGCAAATATTCCCATGGCAGATAAAAAGCAGTTTAGGCATATATTTCTCCTTATAAGTGCCGCAAAGCGGCGCTTTATTCATCTTTGCTGCACGTTTCTGACGGTTTCGGTAAGCTCGGTTTTATAGGTGTTATTACTTTTAATTCCTGTTTATTATAAAATGCGCCGCGCCGTATTTCAAGTGTAAATTAAAATACAGTGCAACGCATTTTAAAAGGCTGTGCTATCGGCAAAATGCAAATGATTTCTTTCGCATTTTTTAATCGAATTTTGCCGATAAGGAGCAAGGCAAAGCGCCCTCACACGAGGGCGCTTTGCTATGGCTCTATATTTTCAGCTTTCCTGGGCTTTTATTTTTTCTTTCCAGCACTTGTGGCACATGGCGACATAGCTGTCGTTGCCGCCGAGGAGGACTTGACTGCCCTGCGTGACGATATGCCCCGCGCCGTCAATGCGCGCGTTGACCGTGGCCTTGCGGCCGCAGGCGCAGACGGTTTTAATCTCGGTGAGAGAATCGGCCAGCTCCATAAGGCGCTGCGCACCGGGGAAAAAGTGCGTCAGGAAATCCGTCCGCAGGCCGAAGCACAGCACGGGGAGATTCTCCTCGTCCACGAGGAAGCGAAGCTGGTCTATCTGCTCGGGCGTAAAAAACTGTGCCTCGTCCGCAATTATGACATCATGCCGCCCGACAAGGCGGTATTCCTCGGCAATATTCTGCTCGGGCGTGATTACCTGCGCGCGGCATTCAAGCCCGATGCGGCTTTTGATGATATCCGCGCCGTCACGCGTGTCGATACTGGGCTTGATGAGCCACACGCTCATGCCCAGCTCTTCATAGTTAAACTTCGTAATAAGCGCCTGGGCGGACTTGGACGAGCCCATTGCGCCGTATTTGAAATAAAGCTTTGCCATCGTTCTCTCTCCTCACTTCTCCAAGTGCGCGCGCACACGCTCCATAACCATCTCCAGCGCAACCTGATTATGCCCGCCCTGCGGGATAATGATATCCGCGCGGCGCTTGGACGGCTCTACAAACTGTTCGTGCATGGGCTTGACGGTAGTGAGATACTGATCTATAACGCTCTCCAAGCTTCTGCCTCTGTCGCGCACATCGCGCGTAATGCGCCGGAGAATGCGCACATCCGCGTCAGTATCAACATAAATCTTGATATCCATTTGGTCGCACAGCTCCGGGCTTTGGAAGATGAGTATGCCCTCAACGATGATAACGCGCGCGGGGCGGACGGTTATGGTTTTTTCGGTGCGGTCATGCACGGAGTAATCGTACACGGGGCATTGCACCTCGTGCCCGGCCTTGAGCTGACGCAAGGCTTCAACGAGCATATCAGTGTCAAACGCGTCCGGGTGATCGTAATTGAGCTTGGCGCGCTTTTCGTAGGGCATATCGTGGTGCGCCTTATAATAGTTATCGTGGTTTATCACGGACACATCGCCCGCGAAGCGCTGCATTAATCTTTTGGTGATAGTGGTTTTGCCGCTGCCGGTGCCTCCTGCGATACCGACGATCATAATCTCGCTCATAGCCTGTGCGCCTCCCGTATATTTTTCTTTTGGGGTTTTACATGGTTTATACTACTATAACACATATCACGCGCGGTTTCAATTTGACTTTTTCGTTTTTTACTATATAATGATAGTTATATAAAAAGAAAATATTTACGGAGGTATTTTTTTATGGCTATCCCCACTCCTCACATAAACGCAAAGCTGGGCGAAATCGCGAAAACCGTGCTGATGCCGGGTGACCCGCTGCGCGCGAAGTTCATCGCGGATACATTTTTGGAAAACCCCGTTCTTGTCAACAATGTGCGCGGCGTGCAGGGGCACACCGGGCTTTGGAAGGGCGTTCCCGTGACAGTTATGGCCTCGGGCATGGGTATGCCCGCAATCGGCATTTACTCCTGGGAGCTTTTCAGCGAGTACGGCGTGGAAAACATCATCCGCATAGGCTCGGCGGGTGCATTGCAGGATGATTTGAAGCTTATGGACATCGTGGCCGGGCAGGGCGCCTGCACTAACTCCTCATATGTCGATAACCTCGGCATTAAAGGCACTTTCGCCCCCATTGCGGACTTTACGCTGCTCTCCGCCGCGGTTGACAGCGCGCGCGAGCACGGCGTGGAGCTTAAAGTGGGCAACATCCTCTCCTCGGATAACTTCTACTCCCCCGCCGACATAGACGCAAACGCAAAATGGCGCGACATGGGCGTTATGGCCGTTGAAATGGAAGCTGCGGCGCTGTACGCAAACGCGGCCTACCTCAAAAAGCGCGCGCTGTGCATCTGCACGATTTCCGACCACATCTACCGCAGCGAATATCTTTCCGCCGAGGAAAGACAAACTTCTTTCAAGCAAATGATGGAGATCGCTCTCGACACCGCCGTAAAAATGGATAATATATAAAAAATCATCAAAAAGCGTTTACATAACATAAAAACGCACAAAAATGTGTATTTCAGGCGCACTTTTTTCTTGATTTGATAAAGCGTGTCTGTTATAATTAAAACGCATGAGGTAAACACCCCATACAGAAAAATGTAATATTTTTATTGGAGGAAAAATCATGAAGAAGATTCTCGCACTTGTCCTGGCACTGTGCATGGTCTTTGCTCTGTGCGCTTGCGGCCAGTCCGCAGCTCCCGCAGAGGAAGCTCCCGCAGCCGAAGCCGAAGCTCCCGCCGCGGAAGAAGCAAGCGTCATCAAGGTCGGTATGGTTACCGACGTCGGCGGCGTTAACGACAAGTCCTTTAACCAGACCTCTTGGGAAGGCCTTCAGGCCCTCGCAGCCGAGGACAGCACTTTCCAGGTAAACTACCTCGAAAGCAAGACCGACGCTGACTACCAGACCAACATCAACACCTTCATCGACGACGGCTACGACCTCATCATCTGCGTGGGCTATATGCTCGCCGATGCCACCAAGGAAGCTGCCGAAGCTAACCCCGAGCAGCTCTTCGCCATCATTGATGACTCCAGCATCGACCTGCCCAATGTTGCTTGCCTGATGTTCGCACAGCAGGAAGCTTCCTACCTCGTCGGCCTCGTTGCCGGTTCCGTGACCGAGAGCAAGACTGTCGGCTACGTGCAGGGCATGGTTTCCGATTCCATGAACCTCTTCGGCATCGGCTACATCTCCGGTGTTCTTGAGGCTTGCCCGGATGCAACCGTTCTCCAGTACAACGCCAACAACTTCGGCGATGTCGCAGGCGGCTCCACCGCAGCTAAGGACATGATCACCAACGGCGCTGACGTTATCTATCATGCAGCCGGCGGTACCGGTATCGGTGTTATCAACACCTGCGCTGAGGAAGGCGTTTGGGCCATCGGCGTTGACACCGACCAATCCACCCTCGCTCCCGACTCCGTCATCACCTCCGCTATGAAGCGCGTTGACGTTGCTTCCCAGGATATCTCCAAGGCCGTTAAGGACGGCACCTTCACCGCCGGTGTTCATATGTATGACCTCTCCAACGGCGGCGTTGACCTCGCCCCGACCCGCGATCATATCCCCGCTGAGGTTCTCGAGACTGTTGAGGCTGCCAAGGCTGCCATCATTGCCGGTGAGAAGACCGTTCCCACCACTCTCGAAGAGTGCCCCACCTTTACTCTCGCCGAGTAATAACGGGCTTGAAAGCGGATTTGATATAATCCGAAAAGCTTAAATTCCAATTCTCCGCCGCATTTGCGGCGGAGAATTTTTTATTCTCGCATGGTTTTTCTTTTTTCCGCGTTTATCTCATGACGAATTTCGGCGTTTTTATGCAATTTCCTGTGGAAAAGCGCGAAAGCATATGTTATAATGAGTAAACTGAATATTACTATATCACCCTATCCCGCGCGCTTTTCACGGCGTGCGCGGGAAACTATACGACACGGAGGAAAACCCATGGTAGACTTTTATCAAATCAGAAGCCCGCTGACCCAAATCAGCGACGGCCACATCAACAGCTATCTCAAAGCTGTTTCCGAGGCACTGGGCGAGGAGCTTGAAAGAGTTTCTCTGGAACAGTACCTTGCGGACGATTTTGCCCTTTTGTACGTTGCCTCCGGCGGCAGCGAGAGCTTTTTCCTTGAGGTGTTTGAACAGCTTAAATCCCGCCCGTGCTACATTCTCACCAGCGGCGAGAGCAATTCCCTTGCCGCTTCCATGGAGATTTTGAGCTTCCTGCGCAAGCACGGCGGCCACGGCGAAATCCTGCACGGCGACATTGAGGAGATAGCCCGCAAAATCCGCGCGCTGAAAGCCGCGCACGAGGCAAAGGCCACACTGAAAGGCAAGAACCTCGGTCTCATCGGCGCACCGTCCGATTGGCTCGTTGCCAGCAGCTATTCCCCCGATGCCATAATGCAAAAGCTCGGCATGGGCTTTGTCTCCATTTCCATGGCGGAGCTGCAAAACGAAATCGCCAAGAGAGAGTACGAAGCTAACAAGCACACCGAGCTTTTCCTCGCGCAGGATTACGATAAAGAAGAAATCGAAAAAGCGCTGTACGTATACGGTGCTATCAAGCGCCTTTGCGACAAATACTCCCTTTGCGGGGTTTCCGTGCGCTGCTTCGACCTTTTGGACACGGTGCACACCACCGGCTGCCTTGCCCTTGCCATACTCAATGCAGACGGCATTTACGGCGGCTGCGAAGGCGATGTTCCGGCGCTTTTATCCATGGCAGTGCTGGGCGCTGTGACGGGCGAGCCGATGTTCCTTTGCAATCCCAACCGCTTCTACACCGACAAGGGCTACGGCGTGTTCGCGCATTGCACCATCCCCGTCACCATGCTCAAGGACTTCTGCTTTAACACTCACTTTGAATCCGGCATCGGCGTGGCCGTACAGGGCACCTTTGCCGACGGCGACTGCACAGTATTCAAATGCGAGGGCGATCTTTCCCGCTACTTTGTCAAGGAAGGGCGCGTTGAGGCCTCTCCCTACAGCGAGGTGCTCTGCCGCACGCAGGTAAGAGTATATCTTGACGATTTCTCCTACTTCCTCACCGAGCCTATCAACAACCACCATATCATCTGCCTTG
This sequence comes from uncultured Oscillospiraceae bacterium, assembly GCA_964524815.1. Taxonomy (GTDB): domain Bacteria; phylum Bacillota; class Clostridia; order Oscillospirales; family Oscillospiraceae; genus Limivicinus. The sequence continues at coordinate 25,897 of CAZGFK010000010.1, read as the reverse complement.
GCAAGCACGCAGACGCAGTTAACGCGTTTTTCAAGCTTATCTGATTAACATACAAAAACGAAACTAGGGGGCGGTCAATTTGTCTAAAGAACACGTGGACATGAGCGTACCCGTCATAGAAATGCGCAACATCGTGAAGAAATTCGGCGATTTCGTTGCCAATGACGGAATTAACCTCACTGTTCACAAGGGCGAAATCCACGCAATACTCGGCGAAAACGGCGCGGGCAAATCCACGCTGATGAATCAGCTCTACGGTATGTTTAAACCCACCTCCGGCGACATTATCGTGAACGGGAAGAAGATAGAAATGAACACTCCCCGTGACGCGATTGATGCCGGGATAGGCATGGTGCATCAGCACTTCATGCTTGTGCAGCCATTCACCGTCACTGAAAACATCGTCCTCGGCACTGAGCCTAAAAAGGGCATTGCCGTGGATATGGAAAAGGCGCGCCGCAACGTTGTTGAAATATCCGAGCGCTATGGCCTTTCCATTGACCCGGATGCGAAGATAGAGGATATCTCCGTCGGTATGCAGCAGCGCGTGGAAATTCTCAAAGCGCTCTACCGCGGGGCGGACATACTCATCCTCGATGAGCCTACTTCCTCTCTCACGCCGCAGGAAATCGTGGAGCTTATCGGCATCATGCATAACCTCACGAAAGACGGCAAGAGCATCATCCTCATCACCCACAAGCTTAAAGAGATTAAAGAATCGGCGGACTACTGCACGATTATCCGTCTCGGCAAGTACATAGACACCGTGGATGTTGACACTGTCACGGAAAGCGAGCTTGCCAGCATGATGGTCGGGCGCAACGTCACCTTTAATGTGGATAAGCCCGAAAAAGAACCGGGTGAAGTGGTACTGGATGTACACGATTTGCACTGCCTTGACTATCGCGGCGTGGAAATCCTCAAGGGCATTGATCTTCAAGTGCGCGCGGGCGAAATCGTCGGCATTGCGGGCATTGACGGCAACGGCCAAACCGAGCTTGTGGAGGTTCTCACCGGGCTTCGCAAGGGTACTTCCGGACAGGTGCTCGTAAACGGGACGGACATTTTCAACAAGCCCCCCCGCTTCGGCTTTGACCACGGCGTATCCAGCATTCCCGCCGACAGACATAAGCACGGGCTTGTGCTTGATTTCTCCGTGGAGGATGACCTCATCCTGCAAAACCACAATGACAAGCCCTTCTCCGTGCGCGGCATACTCAAGCGCAAGCCCATATACTCTCACGCCACCGAGTCGATAGAGGCTTATGATATTCGCCCCCGTCAGAGCGAGAAGCGCCCGGCGGGTACGCTCTCCGGCGGCAACCAGCAAAAGGTTATCATCGCGCGCGAGGTGCAAAACGATAAAGATCTGCTCATCGCCGTCAACCCCACACGCGGGCTTGATGTCGGCGCGATAGAATACGTGCATGAGCACATTGTGGCTCAGCGCAACAAGGGCAAGGCCGTGCTTTTGGTCTCGTTCGAGCTTGACGAGATTATGAGCCTTTCCGACAAGATAGATGTTATCTTCGACGGCAAGATAGTCAGCTCCATTAAGGGCAGCGCGGCCGACGAAAACGAGCTCGGACTGATGATGGCAGGAGGTAAGCACAATGGATAAAAGCAAGAATATCTTCACCGTTATTTCCGAGAACAAGGTCGTTCACACCATTCTCTCCATTATTCTCGCATTCGGCGTGGGCGCTATCTTCCTTGCGGTAATGGGCTTGGACGTGGGCGAGGCCTACGGGCGGCTTTTGTCAAGCGTGACGGGCATAAAGGGCTTTTCTTACGTGGTGGTGTACTCCATTCCGTACATCATGACGGGGCTTTCCGTTGCGTTCTCGTTCAAAACGGGCGTTTTCAACATCGGCGCGGAGGGTCAGTTCGTTGTGGGGTCTATGGCGGCAGCAGTTGTCGGCATACTCTTCTCCGAGCTTCCCAAGGGCGTGCTTATCCCGATGTGCTTTCTCGCGGCCATGCTCGCGGGCATGATATGGGGGCTTATCGTGGCTCTGCTTAAAACCAAGTGGGGCATTAACGAAGTGCTTTCCATGATAATGTTTAACTGGATCGCTTTTTATCTTTCAAACTACATTGCGGGCATTCCCGCGATACACTCCGACGGTACGGCCGAGGCCACAAAGAATATCTCCGCCAACGCCAGCACCCTTTTATCCAAGGACTTCATCAAGGAAGTCGGTCTTTGCCCGACGGCAAACTGGGGCATACTCGTTGTAATCGTGTTCACCGTGGCCGTATGGCTGATAATCGACAAAACCACGCTCGGCTATCGCCTGAAAGCCGTCGGCAGCAACAGATTTTCCGCTGAGTACGCCGGCATAAACGTGAATGCTTCCATCCTCACCGCAATCGGCATTTCCGGCGCTATCGCGGGCTTGGGCGGCGCGCTGCAGCTCATGGGCATGGGCAGCAGAATCAGCATTTTCTCCAGCCAAGAGGGCTTCGGCTTTGCGGGCATAGTTGTGGCGCTTATGGGTTGCTCAAATCCGTTCGGCGTGTTCGTGGCGGGGCTTTTCTACGCCGCGCTCACCTACGGCGGAAGCAAGCTCAACCTTGTCGGCGCACCGACACAGCTTGTCAACGTTATTGTCGGCACGGTTGTGTACTTCATCGCAATCTCCGTGATATTCACATACATCAAGGGCTTGCAGAAAAAGCCGCGTAAGGCAAAGCAAAACGACAAGGAGGCGGAGAACGTATGAATTCCTTTGTAAATGAGTTTGGCATAATCCTTTATGCAACCCTCGTGTACGCCACGCCTCTGCTGTACGCCGCGCTCGGCTCATGCTTTTCCGAGGTTTCGGGCGTTGTCAACATCGGCATTGAGGGCATGATGACGGTCGGCGCGTTCACGGGCACGGTCGTGGCCTACTTCACGGGTAACCCCTGGATAGGCTTCATCTGCGGCGGCCTTGCGGGTATGCTGTTCGGCGCGCTTCACGCCGTGGCAACCGTCAATCTCGGCGCGGATCAGACCATTGCCGGCACGGCTATAAACCTGCTCGGTCCCGGCATCGTTATCATGATAGCGCGCGTCCTCTTCAACTCCACCGACACCATTCCCCTCTCCCCGGACCAGAAGATTCCCGCACTTTTCAAGGGTATCTTCGACACAGGCACGGTGTTCGGCAGATTCATGGATAACGTTTTTGCAAACTACGCCTCGACTTACATCGTGTTCCTCGTTGTGGCAATCGTGTGGTTTGTGTTCTACAAAACGCGCTTTGGCTTGCGTCTGCGCGCTTGCGGCGAACACCCGCAGGCTTGCGAAACGCTGGGCATAAACGTGATGGCAGTGCGCTTTTTGTGCGTTTGCATTTCGGGCTTCCTCGCGGGGCTGGGCGGCGCTTGCGTAACCATGACGACTTCCAACCAGTTCCGCCCCATCTCCATTGTCGGCCAAGGCTTCATCGCGATTGCGGCGGTTATCTTCGGCAAATTCCGTCCTCAGGGCGCGCTTTGGGGCTGCCTGCTGTTCGGGTTCTGCTCGGGCTTGAAGGTGGTTTTGGGCGGCTCTTCGGGCGTGAGCGTACACCTTATATCCATGATTCCTTATGTCGTTACGGTTATAGTGCTTATCCTCTTTGTCGGCAAATCTCGCGTTCCCGCCGCAAACGGCAAGCCCTATATCAAGTCTAAATAATCGCATTAACCCTAATTTAATAACACTGCGCAAAAAGCCCGTCAGCTTTCGGGCTTTTTGCCTGTAAAGTGTAAAGCAATTTTTCAAGGAGAATTTTACAAATGAGCATGAACAAGTATCTCGATATATCCCCGGAAGTGAAAAAGGCACTGGACGAGGGCAAGCCCGTTGTAGCGCTGGAGAGCACAATTATTTCCCACGGTATGCCGTACCCGAAAAACGTTGAAACCGCGCTCTTAGTGGAGCAGACTATCCGCGAAAACGGCGCTGTTCCCGCGACTATCGCCGTTATCGGCGGCCGCCTGAAGGCGGGCTTGAGCCGCGATGAAATAGAGCATTTGGGCAAGGCCGGGCGCGATGTCGCCAAGGCCAGCCGCCGCGACCTGCCCGCGCTCGTTGCGCGCAAGGCAGACGGCGCAACCACCGTCACCACCACCATGATTATCGCCCACATGGCGGGCATCAAGATCTTCGCCACGGGCGGCATCGGCGGCGTACACCGCGGCGCTGAAACCACCATGGATATCTCCGCCGACCTTGAAGAGCTGGCACAAACGCCGGTCATGGTTGTATGCGCGGGCGCAAAGAGCATTCTTGACCTCGGCTTGACGCTTGAATACCTTGAAACCCACGGCGTGCCCGTCATCGGCTACGGCACAGAGGAGCTGCCCGCGTTCTACACGCGCCACAGCGGCTTCGGCGTGGATTACCGCGTAGATACTCCCGAAGAGCTTGCCGCCATGTTCGACGCTCAGCGCGGCTTGGGCTACAAGGGCGGTATGCTCGTCACCAATCCCATCCCCGAGGAATACTCCATGGATAAGGCCGTTATAGACGCGGCTATTGAAACCGCGCTTAATGAAGCCAAGGCTCAGGGCATCCACGGCAAGGAAACCACTCCGTTCCTGCTTGCAAAAGTGGTTGAGCTGACCGGCGGCAACAGCCTTGAAAGCAACATCCAGCTCGTTCTCAACAACGCCCGTCTCGCGGCCAAAACCGCCGTTGCACTGGGGTAAGAAAACAAAATATAAATCATACCTTGCTTCCGCCCCCTTAAATTGGAGCGGAAGCATTTATTTTGCTTGCCATTATTGCCGAGGCGCTGTATAATATAGTGATTTAGTATGTAATTTCCGAAAGGAGCGCGGCAATGGGCGAGAAATGCAAGGTATCTGTGCTGTGCACGGCGTTTAATCACGAAAAATACATCCGCGATGCGTTAGAGGGCTTTGTCACGCAGGAAACCGACTTCTCTTTTGAGGTGCTTGTGAACGATGACTGCTCCTCGGACGGCACGGCGGAGATTATCCGCGAGTATGCCGCGCGCTATCCCGATATAATCCGCCCGTTTTATCAGAAAAAAAACCTCTACTCTCAAGGCGGAATGCCGCATCTTTTCTCCACCGTTTTCTACCCCAACGCACACGGCGAATACTTCACGCTCTGCGAGGGGGATGATTACTGGTCAGATACGCATAAGCTGCAGCGTCAGGCGGACTTTTTGGACGCAAACGGCGGTTACTCTGCCTGTGTACACAATACGCTGGCGCATTACTGCGACGGCTCTGCCCCCGATGCGCCGCTTATTGAAACCTCACTCGGCGACCGGGATGTGGATTTTTTCACGGTTATTCAAGGCCCTTCCCGCTCATTTCACACAAGCTCCATTATGGCGCGGCGCGAGTATATAGAAAACCCGCCCGACTTCCATTTTGCCGCCGCCGAGCACGGCTTTACCGATTACGCCATCGGGCTGTGGCTCTCGCTCAACGGGAAAATCCGCTTTTTAGACAGCGTGATGAGCGTTTACCGCATTGCCTCGAACCCCACGGCATGGAGCGCAAAGCTGGATGCGCACTACGCACGGCTGAAAGAATTCATCGTAGGCGAGCTTGCCATGATGCAGCTTTTGCTTGCGCATTTGCAGGACGAAGAAAAAATAACCGCAACGCGCGAGGTTATGCGCGAGCGGCAATATGAGCTATACTACATTGAGGGCAAGGTGGACGAGCTTGTAAAGCCCGAATTTCGCGATATTCACCGCGCAAAGGGGCTGAAATTCCGCGTTATTACGGAAATAAAGCGCCTTTTCCCTGCGCTTCACCGCGTATATCGCCGCCGCCGCGGCTATGAGGACTGAGCATGGATAATAAGCAAAAGGTTGTTTCAAATCTGATATGGCGTTTTATGGAGCGCTTTGGGTCGCAGCTTGTGTCGATCGTGGTGCAAATCGTGCTGGCGCGTATGCTCGCGCCGGAGGTTTTCGGCACAGTGGCCAAGGTGACGATTATAACGAGCATTCTTCTCGTTTTCGTTGACAGCGGTATGGCAAACTCGCTCATACAGAAAAAAGACCCGGACGATTTGGACTATTCCTCGGTTTTTTACTTCAATATCGCGTTTTGTCTGCTGCTGTACGCGCTGCTGTACCTCGCCGCTCCCGCGATTTCGCGCTTTTACGCCGATGAAGAGCTTACGGCGATAGTGCGCGTATTGGGGCTTACGGTGGTGGTTGCGGGCGTGAAGAATGTGCAACAGGCGTATGTCTCCAAAACGCTGCAATTTAAGCGCTTTTTCTTCGCCACGCTCTCCGGCACGCTCCTTTCCGCCGCCACCGGGATAACAATGGTGTTCATGGGCTACGGCGTATGGGCGCTTGTGGCGCAGCAGCTTGTGAATGTAACGGTAAACACGGCTGTGCTGTGGATGACCGTGGGCTGGCGGCCGAAGCTGATGTTCTCTTTCGAGCGCCTCGGCGGGCTTTTAAGCTACGGGTGGAAGCTGCTTGCTTCCGGGCTTTTGGACACGGTATACAACAAGCTTCGCGAAATCATGATAGCCGTTTTCTACACGGACGCGGATTTGGCCTACTATAATCGCGGCAGCACCTATCCCTATCTCATAGTGGAGAATATAAACGCCTCAATTGACAGTGTGCTTCTCCCGGTGCTCTCTGCCGAGCAGGATCACACGGAGCAGGTGCGCAACATGACGCGGCGCGCCATACGCATAAGCACCTACGTGATGATGCCGCTGATGATGGGGCTTGCCGTGTGCGCAGAGCCGCTTATTAGGCTGCTCTTGACGGAAAAATGGCTGCCGTGCGTACCATATCTGCGCATCTTCTGCTTCAGCTACGCTTTTTACCCCCTGCACACGGCAAACCTCAACGCGATAAAGGCCATGGGGCGAAGCGACCTATTTTTAAAGCTGGAGCTTATTAAAAAGGTGTTCGGCGTTATTATTCTGCTCATCACCCTGCCCTACGGCGTATACGTAATGGCGCTGAGCCTGCTTTTCACAAGCGTGATGAGCCAGCTTATAAACTCCTGGCCGAACGCAAAGCTTTTGGGCTATTCCTACATTCATCAGCTCAAGGATATGCTGCCGGCAATGCTTTTATCGTGCGCCATGGGCGCAATCGTGCTGCCGATATCATTTCTCGGCTTGAGCGACTGGGTGACGCTGCCGATACAGGTTATATTGGGCGCGGCGGTGTATGTCGGCGGGTCGATAATATTTAAGCTTGACAGCTTCGGCTATCTTCTCTCCATCGCGAAAAAGCTCCTTAATCGCCGCGGCGCTGCGGAGCAGAAGGCAGGTGCGGAAAATGAGTGAGGTTAAAAACATATTGGTGTTCCCGGCGGGAACGGAAATCGCGCTGGAAATACATGATGCGCTTAAATACAGCAAGTTCGTCAAGCTCTTCGGCGCGACAAGCGTGGAATGCCACGCGGAATTTGTGTATGCCGAGTGCGTCACGGGCGTTCCGTTTGTGGACGATGACGCGCTTATCCCGGCGCTCAACGATGTAATTGACCGGTTTAGTATTGACTATGTCTACCCCGCGCACGACAGCGCCCTTCTGCGCCTAACGCGCGAGGCGGACGCACTGCACGCAAAGGTGATAACCTCGGCGCTTGAAACCGTTGAAATAACCCGCTCGAAGAATAAAACCTATGAATACTTAGCGGGGGCGGACTATCTGCCGCAAACCTACGCAAACGCCGAGAGCGTGCCGAGCTACCCGGTGTTTATAAAGCCCTCGGTGGGTCAGGGCGCTGTCGGCGCGCGGCGGATTGATTCGCGCGCGGCGCTCGCGGAAGCTTTGGCGGACGGCACGGAGTACGCCATATGCGAATATCTTCCGGGTGAGGAATTCACCGTGGACTGCTTTACGGATAGGCACGGCGCATTGCGCTTTGTTTCGCCCCGCTCCCGCGCGCGCATACGCGCCGGAATCTCCGTGCGCTCGCAGGTGTTCAGCCCGGACGAGGGCATAATGCGCATTGCCGAGGACATAAACCGCCGCTTTTCCTTTAACGGCGCGTGGTTTTTCCAGCTTAAAAAAAATCAGACCGGGGAATACCGCCTGATGGAGATCGCCCCGCGCATCGCGGGCACAATGTGCGTTGCGCGCAACCTCGGCGTGAATATGCCGCTTTTGACGCTTTATAACCACTGGGGCTACGATGTGAGCATAATCAACAACGCTAACGCCGAGCTTTTGGAGCGCGCGTTTATCAACAGATTTAAAACGGACATTGATTATTCGCGCGTCTACGTTGATTTTGACGATACGCTTACCCTGCGCGGCAAGGTCAACGCCGCGCTGATGATGTTCCTTTACCAAGCCAAAAACGCCGGGAAAGAGCTTATTTTGCTCACCAAGCACGCACGTGATATCGACGAAAGCTTGCGCGAGTACGCGATTTCACCCGCGCTTTTCGCAGATATAATACACATTAACCAAGCCGCCGACAAGGCCGCGCATATAAAGCCGCATTCCATACTCATCGACGATTCCTTTGCCGAGCGCAAGCGCGTACACGATGCTTGCGGCATACCTGTGTTTGACCTTGACATGGTGGAAAGCCTGTTGGATTGGCGCGCATAAAGCGAAAGGAGACACAGCATGAACAACACCATAAACGTTACCCGCTCCTCAATGCCCGACTTTGAGGAATACTGCGAGGAAATACGCGAGCTTTGGGACAGCCGCTGGCTCACGAACTCCGGCGTTAAGCACCGCGAGCTGGAAAGCGAGCTGGAAAGCTATCTCGGTGCAAAGCACATTACGCTTTTAGTAAACGGCCATATGGCCTTGGAAGCCATTTTGGAAGCCTACGGCCTCAAAGGTGAAATTATCACCACACCCTTTACCTACGCTTCCACCACTCACGCCATTGTCCGCTCCGGCTGTACCCCCGTTTTTTGCGACATTAATCCCGTTGACTATACCTTGGATGCGGATAAGCTTGAAGCGCTTATTACCGACAAAACCGTTGCCATACTCCCCGTACACGTCTACGGCAATCTTTGCGACACGGAGAAGATAAGCGCAATCGCAAAAAAGCACAAGCTTAAAGTCATATACGATGCGGCTCACGCTTTCGGCGTGAAGAAAAACGGCGTGAGCGCCGCCCTTTTCGGGGACGCGGCGATGTTCTCTTTCCACGCGACAAAGGTTTTCCACTGCATTGAGGGTGGCGCGCTGACTTATACGGATGATACGCTTTGCGAAAGGCTCAACGCTATAAAGAGCTTCGGTTATACCACGCCCGACTGTGTGCCGCTTGTCGGCGGTAACGCGAAAATGAACGAGTTTTCCGCGGCAATGGGCATATGCAATCTGCGGCACTTATCCGGGGAAATCGAAAAGCGCAAGGTCGCGGCAGAGCGGTATAACGCGCGTCTCAGCGGCGTGGATGGCATAATTCTCAACCGCATTCCCGCCGATGTCACACCGAATTACGCTTATTACCCCGTGGTTTTCCGCGGCTATAAATACTCCCGCGATGAGGTTTTCGCCCGTCTTTCCGAAAACGGCATTACGGCGCGCAAGTATTTCTATCCGCTGACAAGCACCTTTGAGTGCTACGCCGGAAAGCCCGGCTTCAATGCGGACGACACGCCCATCGCCAAGCGCATCGCAAACGAGGTGCTCACCCTGCCCATGTTCGCAGACCTCACCGTTGCGGACGTGGACAGAATCTGCGATATCATATTGGGGTAACCCCTATAGCAAAAAACCGAGTGGATTCACTCGGTTTTTTGCTTTTTTACTATTCTTTTTCCTCAGGTTTTCAACAAAGCGTTTTTTACCTTGTCAACTATCTTGCCGTAGGCTATGGAAAGCGGAATGCAAAGGGCGATGAGGGCAAGCCACAAAAGATTTGCCGTTAAGCCCTCGCCGGGGACGGAAACATACATGAACACCAAAAGGTGCACAAGAAAAATCTCGAACGAGCGTTTGCCCATGACGGCAAGCGCTCGGTTAACAAGCGAGAGCACGCCCACACGCTCAACGCGCTCAAAGAGCCAAGGCAGAATGAAAAGCGCACCCGGCAAAATAAGAAGCCCAGGATACCAGCTTAGCCCGTAGCCCCACAAAATTTCCGTGGGGTAGCGCTGGCCGTAATACATGAGATAGTTCCCGACTAAGAAAAGCAGCATCAGCACGGGAATGTTCATTGATATGCGGCTGTTGCGCGCAGATAGCTCCGCGCCGATAAGCCCCAGCATAAAGTACGGCAGGCGCGACCAGAGAATGAGCAAATTTCCGTTGAAAAAGCAGGGCTGGGACACGATGAAAAATGCAAAGAGCGCGATAAGAGCGCCCTTACGCCCGGCACAAGAGCGCACAAGCACGAAAAGCGCAGGCGCGGCAAGGTACAAAAGCGCTATCGCCTGGGGATACCAATTAAACTGATGCTCAAGCTCATTCACCCAGCCGAGAAGCAAAACATTGCCCAAAAGCTCGACAAGGGCGCTCCATATCTCCACCGCCGATATCGCGCGCACGAGAATCGGCGCGAAGAACACAAGCACCACGGGCAGATACGCCGGGTAAATGCGCCAAAAGCGGCGCTTATAAAAAGCGGGTGCCTCGGGGTTATTTGAAAGGGAGCGGTGAACACCAAGCCCGGTGCAAAAGAAGAAGATATCCACACCCCAAAGGAGATTAAAAAAGTAATTCCAAGGCTCGCTTACGCGTATACCGCTGTGGAAAAAGAGTATGCACAGGATGGAAAAGCCCATGATATGCCCCCGCCAACGGCTGACGCGCGCCATATAATCGCTTACGCTTATCCTCATACCCGTCACCCAAGATACTCGCAGGCGGCGAGTGCGGCAGTTGCCCCGTCGGCGGCGGCAGTGGTGAGCTGGCGGACGCGCTTTGCCCGGCAGTCCCCGGCCACGAACACGCCGGGGGTCGCGGTGCGGCAATCCTCGCCGCTCGCGGCATACCCCTGCTTATCAAGCTCTATATACTCGGCAAAGGCGGCATTGTCGGGCGCATGGCCTATGGCAACAAAAAGCCCGCTCACCGCAAGCTCTTTACGCGCGCCGTTTTGCTCAATCGCGATGCCGGTAAGCTCGTTTTCTCCCAAAAGCTCGGTAACGGCGGCCTCGGTGATTATCTCGACATTGGGCTTTGTGCGCAGTGTCTCCACGAGCTTGGCTTCGCCGCGAAACTCCGCACGGCGGTGGATAAGATACACCCTCCGGCACTTCTCGCTCAGCAAAACCGCGTCCTGCAAGGCGCTGTTGCCCCCGCCCATAACGGCGACATCGCCTCCGGCATAAAAAGCGCCGTCACACACCGCGCAATAGCATACGCCGTTGCCGACAAGCTCCTCTTCGCGGGCAATGCCAAGCATACGGGGCTTTGCCCCCGTGGCGATTATCACGGCGCGCGCGGTATACTCCGCGCCGGAGAGCGTGGTAACGCGCTTAACATCGCCCGCAAGCTCCGCCGCGCTCACCTCGTCCAGCTCCACATCCGCGCCTTGGTTCATCGCCTGTTCAAGCATTTTATCGCCCAGCTCCACGCCGGAAATGCTCAACTCAGACGGAAAGTTTTCCACCTTGGGCGACCATGTGATCTGGCCGCCGAACGCGGCCTTTTCAATCACGAGCACGGTTTTCCCCGCGCGGCGGGCATATGTGGCGGCAGTCAGCCCGGCAGGGCCGCCGCCGATTATGATTATATCGTACATTTTTTATTTCCCCTGTAATAATTAAACTAAAGCCCGCTTACGCGGGCTTTAGTATTGCTTTTTTTACTGTGCGAGAGAGGCAAGATACTCCTTTATCGCGGGAGCGCCGGCATACTTTTCAAAGCTTGTCCCGTCGGAAATGACGAGGGTGGGCGCTTGCTTTACGCCGAAGGAGAGGGCGAGCTCGGCATTATCATCAGCCATGAGCTTTTCATAGGCATATCCGGCCTTATCAAGATAAGAGCAGGCTATGCGGCAGTTGGGGCAGGTGGGCGTGGCAAAAAGCATGGTGCGCTTTGCGCCGCCGGAGCAATTGCAGCTATCCGCGCTCTTCACGCCCTCAACATTCTCGCCCGCGGCGAGAGGGCCTTCATGGCGCAGAACGGAAGTGCCGATATTGTACTCCTTGCGCTCCTTATACTCCTGCGTTTTGCCCTCGTTCCAGTTCTGCACGGGGCGATAGTAGCCGGTGATACGGCTGTAAACCTCAGCGTGTTCGCCGCATTCGGGGCAGGTGAACTGCTCGCCGTTGAGGTAACCGTGGTTTTTGCAGACAGAATAGGTCGGAGAGAGGGTGTAGTACGGCAGGCGGTAGTTCTCCGCAATCTTGCGCACAAGGCTTGCCGCCGCTTCCCAGTTGGGCAGCTTCTCGCCGAGGAACGCATGAAACACCGTGCCGGAGGTATAGCGGGTCTGCAAATCGTCCTGAATGTCAAGCGCGGCGAAGATATCGTCCGTGAAGCTGACGGGGAGATGAGAGGAGTTGGTGTAATACGGTGCGCCACCCGGCTCAGCCGCCGTGATAATGTCAGGGTAAAGCTCCACATCGTGCTTTGCAAGGCGGTAAGTCGTAGACTCGGCCGGGGTGGCCTCAAGGTTATAGAGGTCGCCGTACTTCTCCTGATAATCGCTCAGGCGCTCGCGCATATGGTCAAGCACTTCCTTGGTGAACTGCTGACACTCGGGGCTTGTCATATCCTTGCGAATCCACTTGGCGTTAAGCCCGGCTTCGTTCATGCCGACAAGGCCGATAGTGGAGAAGTGATTTTCAAAAGAGCCGAGGTAGTATTTCGTATAGGGGTAAAGGCCGGCATCAAGAAGCTTGGTGATAACGGTGCGCTTAACCTTCAGCGAGCGCGCGGCAAGATCCATGAGCTTATCAAGGCGCTTGTAGAAGTCAGCCTCGTTTTCGGCAAGGTAGGCAATGCGCGGCATATTGATAGTAACCACGCCCACAGAGCCGGTAGATTCGCCCGAGCCGAAGTAGCCGCCGGATTTCTTTCTCAGCTCGCGCAGGTCAAGGCGCAGACGGCAGCACATGGAGCGGACATCGCTCGGTTCCATGTCGGAGTTTATGTAGTTGGAGAAATAGGGAGTGCCGTATTTCGCGGTCATCTCGAAGAGGAGCTTGTTGTTCTCCGTGGGAGACCAGTCAAAATCGCGGGTGATGGAGTAGGTAGGAATGGGATACTGGAAGCCGCGGCCGTTGGCATCGCCCTCTATCATAATGTCGATAAAGGCCTTGTTGACCATATCCATTTCCTTTTTGCAGTCGCCGTAGGTGAAGTCCATCTCCTTGCCGCCGACTATCGCAGGCTGATCCTTGAGGTCGGCAGGAACGGTCCAGTCAAGCGTGATGTTGGAAAACGGCGCTTGCGTACCCCAGCGAGAGGGCGTATTCACGCCGAAGATGAACGACTGAATGCACTGTTTGACTTCCTTTTGCGTCAAACCGTCCACCTTGACGAACGGCGCAAGGTAGGTGTCAAACGAGGAGAACGCCTGTGCGCCCGCCCACTCGTTTTGCATGATGCCGAGGAAGTTCACCATTTGGTTGCAGAGCGTGGAAAGGTGGCTTGCGGGAGAAGAATTTATCTTGCCGGGTATGCCAAGCCCCTGTTTGATAAGCTGCTTCAAGCTCCAGCCCGCGCAGTAGCCCGTGAGCATACTCAAATCGTGCAGGTGCAAATCGCAGTTGCGGTGGGCGTTTGCTATCTCCTGGTCATAGACCTCGCTGAGCCAGTAGTTCGCGGTTATCGCGCCGGAGTTGGAGAGGATAAGACCGCCGACGGAATAGGTGACGGTGGAGTTTTCCTTAACGCGCCAGTCCTCAATGTTGAGGTACTTATCCACGGTTTCCTTATAGTCAAGATAGGTGGACTTGGTGTTGCGCAGTTTCTCGCGCTGCTTACGATAGAGTATATACGCCTTGGCAACGCTTTCATACCCGCCGCGGGAAAGAACGGCTTCAACGCTGTCCTGCACGTCCTCAACGGCGACTTTCTCGTCCTTTATTTTCGGCAGAAAGTCCGCCGAGACCTTGAGTGCAAGGAAATCTATAACGGAGTCGTTATAATCCGTGCCCGTTGCTTCAAACGCCTTTTTGATAGCATCGGCAATCTTTTTGATGTCGAAATCGACTATTTTGCCGTCTCTCTTAACTACCTGATACATAATTCTTTATCCTCCCGATATAATATCCTTATTATTTCTATCCTTATCTTAAACACCTCTTACCTGCGCGCTCGGCACATACTCCGCCGCGACAAGCTTAAGCGCATTCATTTCCTTTTCATCGTAGGGGGCAAGCCCGTCCGGCAGCAAAACATCGCCGGAATCCTTAAATTGCTGGAGATAGTATTCTTTAGCCCCGGCTATCCACGCAGCCAAGGCGCGTATATCCTCCGCCGTGTGCAAGCCCTTGACGACCGTGGTGCGAAATTCGTAATCGACCCTGCCTTGCATCAAAAAGCTCTTGCTTTTTTCGATAGGTGCAAGGTCAAGCCCCGGCACACCCACAGTTTCCGCATAGCGCGCAGGTGAATTTTTAATATCCATCGCCACGCGGTCAACAAGCCCGGCTTCGACTATGCCGATGAGCTTATCCGGGAAAGTGCCGTTCGTGTCAAGCTTTATCTTGTACCCGAGCGAGCGCACCTCACGCAAAAATGAATCAATATCCTTTTGCAAAAGCGGCTCTCCCCCGGTCACGGCCACGCCGTCAAGCGTACCGCGCCGCTTATGAAGAAAGGCAAGCACTGTTTCCATGTCCGTGTCCTGCGCAAGACGCTCCGGCAGCACAAGCGAGGAATTATGGCAGAAAGGGCAGCGGAGATTGCACCCGCCGGTGAACACCGTACACGCGACAAGCCCCGGATAATCCAGCAGCGTCAGCTTTTGCAAGCCCGATATAAGCACGGCGTTTTCCCCCTCTCTTAAAAGCGAGGGCGCACCCCGGCTTTGTTTACGTATATATTGTAGCGTGATTCACGCGTTCGGCGTTGTTGCATTTGCAACAAGTTGCCGACATAACAGCGAGCCGAAAACGGCTCGGACAATATAATATCTTCTCTACGGCGCTTTGTCAATAGCCAAAGCACAAAATATTGATTTTTAACCTTGTTGTAACCGCTTTGAACACAAAATATAGTGCCGAGTGAGAAGGCTCTAACCTTCACTCGGCACTGTGGTTATTTTACGACAAAAATCGGAATTATGCAAGAGGCGCTCGTGCAGATTAGGCATAACTCACAAACTTCCCGGCGAATAAATATGCAACAACGTGAAAAATTCCAAGTTGACAGACGGGGACGTCGGGAATATAATCAAACTAACCTAGGAAAGGAGCGAGCCACAATGTCTGTTCGCCGCAATGACAACATGATGATGGGTATGATGCGCATGATGATGATGTGCATGATGATGTGCGCCCAAAAGTGCTCGCTTGCTTCATAACCCGTCTTTAGTACATTAAAGTAGTAATCACAGGGCTGAAAGCATTCGAGCTTTCAGCCCTTTATTTTTTGCTTTTGGAGTTGAAAAAATGATAGAGCTTAAAAACCTCCGCAAAACCTACCGAACGGCGGACAAAGAAATAGTCGCTCTGGATCAGATTAACCTCACCATACAAGACGGCGAGATTTTCGGCATTATCGGGCTGAGCGGCGCGGGCAAGTCCACGCTGGTGCGGTGCATAAACCTTTTGGAGCGTCCCACCGAGGGCGAAGTGATAATAGACGGGCAAAGCCTGACAACACTGCCGAGAAAAGAGCTTTTGAAGCTTCGCCAGCAGATAGGCATGATTTTTCAAAGCTTTAACCTCTTGGAGCAACGCAACGTAGTCGGCAACATCTGCTTCCCGCTGGAGCTTGCGGGCGTAGACAGAAAAACCTCCAAGGCGCGCGCAGAGGAGCTATTGAAGCTCGTAGGGCTTGAGGATCGCGCCGAGAGCTACCCCTCGCAGCTCTCCGGCGGGCAGAAGCAGCGCGTTGCAATCGCGAGAGCCTTGGCGACAAACCCCAAGTATCTCCTTTGCGACGAGGCCACTTCCGCCCTTGACCCCAACACCACGCGGCAAATCCTCGATCTACTCAAGGAGATAAACGAAAAGCTCGGCGTGACAATAGTTGTGATTACGCATGAAATGCGCGTAATCGACCGCATATGCGACAGCGTGGCCGTGATAGACGCAAGCCACATTGCAGAGCTTGGCAAGGTGTCCGATGTTTTCACAAACCCCAAGTCAAAAATCGCGCGCGACCTCATCGTACCCAAGGACAGTAGCGCCATATCCACCGAGGGTGGGCGGCGCGTGAGATTGACCTTCAACGGTGAGGAAAAGACAAACGAACCGTTCATTTCCAAAATGGTGCTGGAATGCGGCGCACCGGTGAATATACTCTTCGCAGACACGAAGATATTCGAGGGCGTGCTGCACGGGCACATGGTTATTGAGCTTCCCAATGACGAGAGGGAAGCGGAAAAGATTATAGTTTGGCTGTGCAGGAGCAAGGTCAATTGGAAGGAGGAGATATAAGCGATGTTATCCGAAATGTTTTTTAAGCTGTGGGACAACGGTCTCATTCAATTGGGCATTTGGGAAACCGTATATATGACCTTTATTTCCTCCGCCCTCGCCTATCTCATCGGCCTGCCGCTGGGCGTGATACTCAACATCACGGATGCAAAGGGCATCTGCCCGCACCGCACGGCAAACCGCATACTCGGCTTTTTCGTAAACTTCTTCAGAAGCATTCCGTTTATTATCCTCATGGTTGCGATGCTGCCGGTGGCGAAGCTTCTGGTAGGCACGAGCATAGGCAACAAGGCCGTTATAGTGATGCTCGTCATAGGAGCCGCCCCGTATGTGGCGCGTATGTGCGAAAGCTCGCTTAACGAGGTGAACGCCGGGGTTATAGAAGCAGCGCAGTCCATGGGCGCAAATAACTTCGAGATAATCACCAAGGTGCTTATCCCCGAAGCTAAGCCCTCGCTTATCACCAACGCCGCAATCTCCATAGTCACCATACTCGGCTATTCGGCCATGGCCGCAACGATAGGCGGCACGGGGCTTGGGCAAATCGCAATAATCTACGGCCATCAGAGATCCAACGATGATATCACATGGATATGCGTGTTCCTGACGGTAATAATCGTGCAGATTATTCAGGAGCTTGGTATGTTCATCGCCCGCAAAACCGACAAGCGCGCAAATTGACGCGCAAAACCTCAAATCAGTTTTCCCTAAATTAATAATAAAGGAGAAATACAAAAATGAAAAAGACTCTTACCCTCGTCCTCGCCCTTGTTATCGCCCTCGCCGCTCTCACCGGCTGCGGCAGCACCGCAAGCGCCCCCGCCGCGCAGGAAGCACCCGCCGCGGAAGCCGCAACCGACAGCGCACTCGAAGTGATAACCGTCGGCGCAAGTGCAACTCCTCACGCGGAGATCCTTGAGGCTGTCAAGGAAGCTCTTGCCGCAGAGGGCTACGACCTGCAAATAACCGTTTTTGACGATTATATTCTCCCCAACAAGGCTCTTGCCGACGGCGAGCTTGACGCAAACTACTTCCAGCACACTCCTTACCTCAACAGCTACAACGCTTCTAACGGCACGGATCTTGTTTCCGCCGCGCTTATCCACTATGAGCCGTTCGGCATCTACGCAAACGGTGTTGCCGCCCTCTCCGAGCTTGCCGACGGCGCAACCATCCTCATCCCCGCCGATGACTCCAACGAAACCCGCGCCCTGTTCCTGCTCGCTCAGGAAGGTCTTATCACTCTGCCCGATGACGCAAGCGCCGAAGTCGGCGTGAGCCACCTTGACATAGTCGATGACGGCGGATACAACATTGTCCCCGTACAGGCTGACACCGTTCCCGCGCAGCTTGCTAACAGCGATGCCGGCACTATCGCCGTCATCAACGGCAACTACGCCATTCAGGCCGGCTTGAAGGTTGCGGACGCTCTCGCCACCGAGGCCGCCGACGGCGATGCCGCCCAGACCTACGCCAACATCATTGCCGTGCGCAACGGCGACGAGGCAAGCGAAAAGACCACGGCTCTCGTCAAGGCATTGCAGACCGATGCCGTTAAGCAGTTCATCGCCGACAGCTACGACGGCGCAGTTGTCGCAATATTCTGATTCACCGCACAAGCTAAACCATAAAGGCAGGGGCTTTGTCCCCTGCCTTTTTTGCGCCCCGTCATATTTCCCCGCGTCCCTCTTGAAGTTTGGCCGAGGGCGGAGTATAATTGTTGGTGATATTTACAGTCTATCACGTGAAATCCTACGAGGTGGTATAAATGAAACGCGGCATAATATTGAGAATACTTGCCCTTATGCTCGCCGTCACGGCGCTGACGGGGCTTTGCGCGCCCGCCGCCTTTGCCGACAGTGCAAAGAGCAGCACGAAAACGGAAAAGAACGCAAGCACAACGGCAAAGAACACATACAAAGAGCCGGAAACGCACCCGAAAATCACCGTCAAGGCCGGGGACACTTGGGAAGAGCTTACAGAAAAGTTCCTCGAGGAATACGAAAACGACAAGCTCTCCTGCTCCATTACCCTCGGCTATCGCAACCTTGTGACGGGGGAAGAGCATTTTTACAAAGGCGATGAGTACATGGTGGCTTGCAGTATGTACAAAGTGCCGCTCAATATGTGCTTTGCAGAGAAGATATACAACGGCGAAATGGACTGGGACACGGAAATCGGCGCGCAGCCCTATTCGGAGCTGATGAGAAGAAGCATAGTGGAATCTTCAAACGAACCGTCGGAGCACCTTTTCCGTCTGCTGGGCGGCTATCGCTCCTACAGAGTGGCGATAAGCGAATACATGGGCGTTGACCCTGAGAATGTGGATGACCTTTATTATCTCAATAACTACTTCACCGCCGAGCAGGAGATACACTGCCTTAAAACACTCTACGAGGGCGGCGAGCGCTTCCCCGGCATAATAGACGCTATGCTGGAAGCAGAGCCGGAGGAATACTTCAACCACCACGAGCAGAAATTTGACATCGCGCACAAATACGGCATAATGCGCGACACGATGGACGGGTACAAAACCTACATCAACGACAGCGCCATAGTCTACACCGATGAGCCAATCGCAATAGTGATGTTCACCTACAACGTGTACGATGCGCGCGAAGCGCTTGCCGACTATTGCACCCTCATGTGCGACTATGCCCAGCTCAATGTGCAAAAAGAGACGGCAACAAAAACCGCCGCTCTCAACAGCGGCAGCAGCAAGAAGTGATATTGATATATAAACAGTATATTGCCACACGCAAGCACCCCCGAAAGCGAACGCTTTCGGGGGTGCTTTGATATGCCCGCTTCAACCTTTACGGTTGACAGATTATATTTTATGGTTTATACTATAGTTCAAACAAAGTGAATTAAAGTTCAATGCAAGGGGCATAATCATACTATATCATTAAGGAGCTATTATCATGTCAGTATCCAAAGAAGCACGTGACGGCATTATCAAAGAGATAACAACTCAACTCGGTACAACGCCGGACAGCTTTTCCGCCTCGGAGCTTGCAAAAAAGCACGGCATGAGCATACAAAGCGTATACAGATATCTCAACACCTTGGAAGCAGACGGTACAATAGAAAAGCTCAAAAAAGGCAATCGCAATGTATTCCGGCTGAAAGCAAGAGAGCTTGATGTAACATATCCGCTCGACAAGCTATCCGAGGACATCGTATGGAGCCGCGTTACCGCGCCTTTTTTCGCCGAGCTTCCGCAGATCCCGAAAGCAAACTTGGCATACGCCTTTATGGAAATGCTCAACAACGCCATTGATCACTCCGGCGGCTCAGAGGTAAGCATACACCTTGCGGAAACCGCGTATTCCGCGCAAGCCGTAATCAGTGACAACGGCATAGGCATTTTCGCAAAAATAGCGGAGGCGATGGAGCTTGACGAAAAGCGCTTTGCGATTCTGGAGCTTGCAAAAGGCAAATTCACAACCGACCCTAACAGCCATACGGGCGAGGGCATCTTTTTCAGCTCAAAGGTTATGGATAAGTTCATGATACTGTCGGACGGCTTGGCTTTTTCAGGCCAAAACACCGACGGCTCGCCGTATATAGACGACGCCGACACCGAAAGCCACGGGACTACCGTCATCATGGAGATTACGCGCGATCACAGCGAGCCCTCATCCGCCGTATTTGACCGTTTTACGCAAGCGCCCGAAGACTACGGCTTTTCCAAAACCATAGTACCCGTAAGGCTTTTGGAGTACGGCGATGCGCAGCCGCTGGTTATATCCCGCTCGCAGGCAAAGCGCCTCATGGTGCGCTTTGAGCGGTTTGAAAACATCATCCTCGACTTTACAGGGATTGACGAAATCGGCCAAGGCTTTGCCGATGAGCTTTTCCGCGTTTTCCCCTCTCTTCATCCGGATTCCAAACTCGTCCCCATAAATTGCAGCGTCGCCGTTGAGCGTATGATAAAACGAGTGACGGCAGAAAAGCAAATGTAATATCATACCCTCACCACGCAAGCACCCCCGAAAGCGAACGCTTTCGGGGGTGCTTTGATTCATATGTGCGCCGTAGAGCGCACGGTTAGAGCTCTTCTTCCTCAGTTTCCAGCGGTGTGACCTTGACGAGCACGCGCTCTACACGCCGCCCGTCCATTGCAAGGACTGTCACGGTAAGGTTGCGGAAGGTGAAGCTATCGCCCTTTTGCGGAAACTCGCCGAACATCTCCAATGTCCAGCCGCCGACGGTACGGCTTTCCGCGTCAAAGTCATTTTCGTTTATGGAGACAAGCTCAAGGAAATCGGAGAGAAGCATTGCGCCGTCAAGCTCATATTCGCACTCGGCGTGCTGCACGACTTCTTCTTCAACAACGTCCTTTTCGTCCCATATATCGCCCACTATCTGCTCGAGCACATCTTCCATGCTGACAACGCCCAGCGTGCCGCCGTATTCATCGCTGACAACGGCAAGATGCTGCTTGGCTTTTCTAAGCTGCGCAAGCACAGCGGGGAGCTTCATGGTTTTGTAAACATAGCAAGGCGGCATAAGCAGCGCGCGGATATCCACGCGGCCGTTATCCGTAAGCGCTTTGAGGAAGTGGTTAAGATAGAGTATGCCGATGACATTGTCTATACTGCCCTCGTAAACAGGCAGGCGCGTAAAGGGTGCGTCCTCGATGATAGCGAGGATTTCATCCCAATCATCGTCAATGTCGATAGCCTGCACATCAACGCGCGCGGTCATAACATCATAGGCAGAGGTTTCGGAAAAGTCAATCGCGGCTTGAACAAGCTCGGACTGATCCTCGTCCAAAACATCCTCGTCCTCGGCGGTTTCGATGATGGATTGCAGCTCTTCCACGGCTTCATCCGGCGTGTCGGCGCGCTCGCCCTTCATGCCGAGCGTGATAAGGCTGATAAGCCACACCACGATTTTCACCAGCGGGTAGAACACTATCATCATCGTGCGCACGGGATAGGAATACTTCAGCGCGAAGCGGTTCGCGTTTTGTTTGGCGGTTATTTTCGGCATGGTTTCGCCGAAGATTATAACCAGCACCGTTACCGCCACCGTGGCGACCCACGCATACCCGTCCCCCAAGAGGAGAATGACGGCCACAGAGCCGAGCGAGGACGCGCCGATATTGGCAAGGTTATTCATGATAAGTATTGCGGAAAGGGCATCGTCAAAGCGCTCGGTAATCTTCACGGCGACCTTGGCGCGCTTATCCCCGCCGTCACGCGCGTTTTCAAGGCGGAGCGTATTGCACGAGGAATAGGCCATTTCCGAGGCCGAGCACATATTCGAGAAGAATATGCAGCCGAGTATACCCAATAAAACTATGTATATGCTCATTTATCCTCGCCTCCCTCTTCTTCGGACGCAAGGCGGACGTTGAGCTTGAGAATGCGGTTATGCTGCATCTCGGCCACCGTCACGGTGAGCGCATGATATGTAAAGCTGTCTCCGGGCTTTGGAATCGCGGTGAACTGCTCATAAGCCCACTCGCCCATGAGCGTATTGATAAGCTCGTCATCCTCTTCCGGGTCATCCATGCCCAAAAGCTCCAGCACATCGCTGACGCTTTCATCCGCATCAACCATATAGCTGCCGTCATTTTGGAGCACAACAGGCTCTTCCACAACGTCCTCTTCGTCCCAAATCTCGCCCACAAGCTCTTCAAGAATGTCTTCCATCGTGACTATGCCGAGCGTGCCGCCGAAATTATCGGTAACAACGGCCATGCTGAGCTTGCGGTGGGACATGATAGGCAAAAGCTCATCTATATTCGTGCTGTGATGCACAAAATACGCCTCGTCCAAAAGCGGTTTTATGTCAAGGTCATTGCCTTGGCGCAGATAGGCTTTGATAAACTTGCGGATTTGAAGAATGCCGACAATATTGTCGATACTGCCCTCATAAACGGGCAGACGGCTGTGCGGCTGTTCCTTGATGTAGGCAAGGATTTCTTCGTGGCTGCTCGCAATATCCACGGCGGCCACGTCCACCCTCGGCGTTAAAACGCTCTCGGCCGTGACATCGCCGAATTGAAGCGCGGAAGAAATAAGATCCCCCTGCTCTTCATCGAGTGTGCCTTCCTCGGTCATATCTTCAATAATATCGTATATCTCATCCTCGGTGACGGAGGCTTCCGCCTCGCCGCCCCCGCGCGTCAGGCGCGCCGCCGCTTGGCCAATGGCCGTGAGGAGCTTTGAAACAGGGCCGAACAGCTTCATGAAGAAGCTCAGCCCGCCTGCACAGAGCTTGGCAAAGCGTTCGGGGTATTTTTTCGCGATGCTCTTGGGAAGCATTTCGCCCGCGAAGAAAACAAGAATCGTCGTGACGATTGTGCTGAGCGTGACCCAGCTCATGCCCCAAAGCCTTGTAACCTGCACGGTGACAATAGTGGCGATTGAGATATGCACGATATTTGTTCCTATAAGTATGGTGCTGATCGCTCTGTCGAAATTATCCATTACATAGAGCGCTCTTTTTGCTTTGGCATCGCCGCGCTCCGCTGCGGCCTTGATTTTGTTTCTCGAAGCGGAGGCCATTGAGGTTTCCGATACGGCAAAGTACATCGCGCACACCAAAAGCACGAGCACTATAAGCCACGGCATCATCTGCGGCAATCGACTGCCATCATCCATTGTTGGATATCCAACTCCTTTTTTATTAAAATTTAGCGTAAATTATAGCATATTAATGCGAAAGTGTCAATGTTTCAAAACACTTGAAATGCTCAGCTCAATCGGCAGGAAAGAGGGAATCGTAATCATAAGTCGTATAAAACTCGTAAATTCCGTTCCAATAGTCCATGTAATTATCCCGTGTCAGCATATGCTCGCCCGCGGCCATACATTCAAGAATCCAAGAGTTCACGCCGCTGTCGTGGTGAACGGTGTCTTTATAGCGGCTGAAATCCTGCACGAGGTCATAAGCGTCCATAAACGAGAAAAGATGAATATTATCGCACTCAAGCATCATCTCTATCGCGACCTTTTCCGCCTCTAAATGCAGCTCCAGCGTTCCCTCGCGTTGAAGATTGTCCCAAGTGTACATATTCACGGGCGGGATATAGTAATAAAACTCTATCTGTGGGTTTGCCTGCGCGGTTTCGATGATGTTCTGCCCGATGTTGCCGCGCACGAGCGCCAAGCGCTCTTCATTCAAATGCAAGGCGGGCTGAATGCTGTCGGCGCGGTGATAAAAGCCCAAAACCGCCTCTTGGCTATAGGCATCAGCGCCGATAGTGTCCCAAAAGCTGTAATCATCAAAGCTCGTGGTGGTGTTGCCCCCCAGGGTATAGCTTATCACGTCAAGCGAGGTTTTGAATATGCTTTTATTGAAAAGGTACTTCACGTCGTTGAAGATGTTTTTATCGTACAAAAACGTGGGATAGTCCTTTTCATCGTAGGCCAAATAGTCCTTATCCGAAACGAGGTTTTCATAGTCAATATCGGATATTACGACTCTCAGCTTGTCGTTATACTCAACGGCGGTGCGGATAAGGGAATTGAGTTCCTTGCCCGTTGCGCCCGAAAACGGCACTTTAACGGAGTTTATGCCGAAAAGCGCGTCCGCCTCGGAAGCCTTGAAGTTTTCGACCATGCTGTTGCCGGTGATAAGCGCGTCATAGTCAAAGTGCTTTACTATGCCGTCATTCTGATAGCGCTGATAGAAAATGCGATACTGCAAGCAGTCAAGCGGGGCGTGATAGTGAAAATACGGGTCTATTATCACTGTCACAGCGCCGAGGAGCGTAAGCACGGCAAGCACAACGCCCAAAAAGGAAAGCGCCCATTTTTTGAATGTCATAACTTTCAAGCCCTCCCCTCAGAAATTGAAATACAAAAACGCGCTCACAGAGCCGAACGAGAAAATGCACCACACCAAAAGCACCGCACAGCCGAGCAACGGCCACACGCGCGGTTGAAGCTTCTGCATTTTTTCATAAGCATTTTGCGGCACAAGCACCATAACCATGCCGAACGCAAGGAACAGCGCCGTCATAACGCCGGGGGCGTAGATATACTGTCCGATAAACGGCAGCTTGGAAAGCGGCATCATCACCTCGGTAAGCTGCAAGCTTGTATACACCGAATAGCTTATGGAGCTGAAATCAAAGTCGAATAGGCGCGCAATGAACGCGAACGCCTGATCTATACTCGCAGCGCGGAAGAAAACAAAGCCGAGGTTTATAAAAGTGAACGTGATAAACCAGTTTATTGCCTTGGGAATGCGGTCAAACACGCGCTTACCCATGCGCGTAATCACGCAGAACAGCCCGTGCATCGCGCCCCAGCACACGAAGTTCCACCCCGCACCGTGCCACAGGCCGCTGGCAAGGTAAACAAGCATGACGTTTAAATATGTGCGCGCCGCACCCTTGCGGTTGCCGCCGAGGGGGATGTAGATGTACTTTGTCAAAAAGCGCGTGAGCGTGATGTGCCAACGCTTCCAATGATCCAAAATCGTGACGGCCTTGTAGGGGGAATTGAAGTTTTGCGGCAGGTCGATGTTGAACATTTTGCCCAGCCCTATCGCCATATCGCTGTAGCCGCTGAAATCGAAGTACATTTGCAGGGTGTAGGCAAGCATGGTGACAAGGCAGTCAAGGCTCGACAGACGCGAAGCATCGCTGCCGGAGAGAAGCGCGTAGCCCGTGGCAACTATGCTGTTGAGGTTATCGGCAATGAGCACCTTTTTGGCAAGGCCGATAGAGAATATATATACGCCGCGTGAGAAGCTTTCAAAGTCAAAGCGCTTTTTGGTCAGATCCTGAAGCTGGGGGACAAGCTCATCATGCGTGACGATAGGCCCCGCGACAAGCTGGGGGAAGAACGTGACGAAGCAGGCATAGTCCAAAATCGAGCAATCTTCAACCTCGCCGTTAAAGGAATCAATGACGAAGGAGAGCTGCTGGAACGTGAAAAAGCTTATGCCGAGCGGGAGCATGATGTATTTAAGCGTCCAGCTCGCGCCGAAAACGGTGTTCACCGTGTCGGCAAAGAAATCATAATACTTAAAGTAAAAGAGTATGCCGAGGTTGATGATAACGGCGAGGGCTTTGGCCGCCTTGCGCTTTTTATCGCCCGTGAGCACGCGCGAAAGCTTATAAAAGCCGAAGTTTATAAGTACGCTTGAGAGAATGAGTATAAGATACTTCGGCGTATTCGCCCCGTAAAACCAAAGCGACATTCCAAGTAAGAATACGAGCGCCAAGCGGTATTGCTTGAATCCATTCAGAAGAAAATACCCCGCAAGACATAGCGGCAGAAAGCACAAAACAAATATATATGAATTAAAAAGCATTCGTATACCCTTTCTTGAAGCCGGAAAGAGTAAAGCGCGCAATATCCGGCTTTAGACATATTACGTTATATTCTACTACATTTTTTCCGCTTTCTCAACATAATTTTCTGCAAAGAAAACACGCGG
>CAZGFK010000009.1:0-38846 GCA_964524815.1 uncultured Oscillospiraceae bacterium | reverse complement strand
CTTGAGTTGTTCTGTAATTCTACGGTATCCGTAAATACCTTTGTTCTTATCAAAAATCTCTACAATATCTGCTTTCTCATCTGTTTTTTCTTCCTGTTTTACTCATAAAAATATGCACCCCAAAAGTGTCTAACTTTTGGGGTGCATATCATATTTCCAGCCCCGTTTTTACTGCTTATTTATTCTTCGCGTTTTCTACGATGATCTGATTTGCCTTTGCTATGCGTATGTTGTGCTTGATTGCTTCTTCGCCGCCGACAGTTGCCAAAACCTCTTCCGGGCTCATCATGTATTGAGCGGCAATGGCGTTTGTGAATTGCTCAATCTCGTCTGCGTCTACGGTGATCATTTCCTCGTCCGCAACGGCGGCAAGCAGAAAATCAATACGGCAAACCGTCTCCGCACCGTCGCGCTGTGCTTCGCGCCACTTCTCGCGCGTGATGTTCTCCGTGTGCAGCCAAGCGTCAAATACTTCCTCGGCTATCTGTTCGGCGGCAAGCGCCCCGCGCGCGTGTGCGCGCCGCTCCGCTGCGCGCACTATGCTCTCACCGTCAACGGCCAAAACGCCCTCAAACGCGTGCGCAAATGCGCCGATATCCTGCATACCCATGGAAATGTAATTCTCGGCCGCCTGCATGGCTTTGCGCCAAACGGTCTCTTCGTCCAAGCACAGCGTGTGCTGCGCATTCAGCTCCTTTATTATCGCGCGGATATCCGCAAGGGTGTTTAGCGAAAGGCTTTCCAAAAGCTCCTGCTGCTTTTCCAAAAGCGCGCCGTCAATTTTGCGCTGAATAAGAATTTCGGGTATCACAACACGCAGATTCTTCGCCGCGGCCAGCAATGCGGCCTCTTCAAAGCTTTCGCAGTGACCCATATCCACCTCAACACCGAGGTACGGCCCTAAAATAACCTCAGGCGGCACAGCCCCCTCTACGGAAAAGCACACACTGCCGTCTTCGCGCTCATCCAGCGCGGTCACGCGCGGGTAGATAAGCTTTTCGCAGCCCTTATCATCGCAAAGCGAGCTTATAGCCGCGCTCACAGCGCCCTGAACGGAGTGCGCGGCGAGTATATCCTCTTTTGTGAGGTCAATATCCGCGTATACGCTGCCTCGGTCAAGCTTGAAAGATTTGATTTCCATGTTCTTTTCTCCTAGTTTGTATTTTGTATATTTTATTACAGCTTTGCTCTCGCGTCAATCGCAGATTTTACATTCTCTTGATTGACGCGTTAATTATATGGTGGTATATTCTTTTCAAAGATTGTGAATGAGAGAGGACATATTATGTCAATCAACTTGACTTTCGGCTCTGCCGATATATTGCTCCCAAAGCGCGGCTTTGAAAGCTGGGCTTGCATCGCCTGCGACCAGTTTACCTCTCAGCCGGAATACTGGCGCGAGGCCGAAGCGCTCGCGTCCGGCGCGCCCTCGGCTTTGGAGCTTATCTTGCCCGAGGTTTATTTGAAAGGCGATAACTCCGCCGAGATTGACGCGATAAACGCGAAAATGACGGAGTATCTGAATTCCGGCGTGTTCACCGAATATAAAAACGCTATGATCTGCGTTGAGCGCACGCAGTCCGACGGGCTTGTTCGCCGAGGGATAGTTGGGGCATTTGCGCTTCGTGATTATTCGTTTCAACCCGGTGCAAAAACCCTCATCCGCCCCACGGAAGGTACTGTCCTCTCCCGCATTCCGCCGCGCGTTGCCATTCGCCGCAATGCGCCCTTGGAGCTGCCGCACATCATGGTGTTTATGGATGACCGTAAGCGCGAAATCATAGAGGGAATTGATGTTAACCGCCTTGAGCTTCTTTATGATTTTGACCTCATGCTCTCCGGCGGGCATATTCGCGGCTGGCTCATAGACGATGCGGAGCAGGAGCGCATTTTGTCGCTCCTTGCCGAGCTTGAAAAGGAGAGCGGAGACGAGGGCGACAGGCTTTTATACGCTGTCGGTGACGGGAATCATTCCCTTGCTTCCGCCAAGGCCGCCGCCGAGGAAATTGGCGGGGAGAGAGCACAGCTTGCCCTTGCCGAGCTTGTCAATATCCACTCCGAGGCCATACGCTTTGAGCCTATTTATCGCGTTGTTTTCAATGCTGACACCGAGGCGTTGATTAGCGCGCTTCGCGCCCGCTTCCCTGAAAGCGCGGGCAAGCCGGTGGAGTATATTACACGCGGTCAAGCCGGGTGCGTGTTCGTTCCGGGGCTTGAAGCAGGGGAGATACAGCGCTTTATAGATGATTACGCCGCCGAAAACCCCGAAATCACGGTCGATTATATCCACGGCGAGGCTGCGCTCCGTGAGCTTGCCGCGCGCGAGGGCGCTGTGGGCTTCCTCTACGGCGGCATGGATAAAACCGAGCTTTTCCCCTACGTTCGCGAACACGGTATCCTGCCGCGAAAAAGCTTTTCCGTGGGTCATGCCGAGGATAAGCGCTATTATATCGAAGCGCGCAAAATCCGCTGACGCGCGCGTCATTTGTCAGGCAAGGCGCGCTTTGCGCCTTGCCTTAACCGCGCTTTCAAGCGCTCGGTATGTAACCGAAAGGCCGATTGAGATCAGCCCGCAGCCGATGAAAAGGTACGGGCGGCTCTCTTCCGCTGTCAGCCCCAAGCGGTCAAGCCCCATGTAGCCTATGCGCACAACATCTTGGTGGATGAGGAAAAAGTACGCGCTTATGTCGCCGAGGAAAACGGTCACGCGGTTTGTCAGTAAACGCGGCACAAGCCCCTTGCCCACGGCGAAAAGATAGACCAGCGCAGCGGCAAACGGCAGATGAATAACCCCGTAGGAAAATTCCGCGCGCGATAATAACGTATTGCCGTTCATCAGGTATACCGCCGCAATGTACAGCGCAACACACGCGATTTCCAGCGCGGCGCACGCCCGGCGGCTTTCGCCCTCGCCCTCGCGGCGCATGAGGAAGATATAACCGAGGTTACAGCCGATTGCAAAGTCGAATACGCGGAAAAGCGGGAAGATATACCCGTACCACGCGGTGAACTTAGCGATATCTGCCCCGCCGTACATCGCGCGGCCTAACGGCTGCGCCCCGGCGGCAAATAAAAACTCCAGCGCGTATAGAATTATAATTGCTATAAACGCCGTTTTGCGCGAGCGATAAGCGCGCAGACACGTGAGTATGTACGGAAACATAAAATATAAAAACAGACACGCAGAGAGATACCACGCCACGCCGTTTAGCGTAACCGCGTTTTCGCTCGACCACGCTTGAAGCAGCAATATATTTTCTGTCACCTGCACGGCAATGTCGCTTAACTTCGTTTGCGCCGGGTCACGCAAATACAGTGCCAGCGCGAGCACGGGCAGCATGGTGAGAATGTGCAGAGGATAGAGCTTGCCTATTTTCTTTATCGAAAAGGCCAGTGCGGCCTTGGGGCTTTGCGAAAGCGTGTCGCGGTGAAAATAGCTTTGCGTCATCATAAATCCGGACAGTACAAAGAAAACCGACACGCCCCAAAAGACGTTGTCCGTAATATAGCAATGGTGGGAGAAGATACACAGGCAGGCCAAAAACCGAAGCGCCTGTATGGAATTTGAGCGGTTTTTCATTCTTTTCTCCTTGCTTTTTCGTTGGCACTATTATAATATACCGCGCATAAAAGAACAACAACAAGAAATTACGAAAAATTAAGGTTTACTTAACGAATTCTTAGATTGTCAATTTAAGCTTCATATGCTATAATCCAAAATAGATTTTTACAAAACGGAGTGTATTTATGATTTCTTGGCTCACAAGCACAACCGTCGGCAGATTCATCGCCACGTTTTTCATTTCCATGGTTCCTATTATTGAGCTTCGCGGCGGCTTGCCTTACGGTATAGGCTTCGGGCTCAGTTATCCGCTCGCGCTTGCGGCGGCGGTGCTGGGCAATATGATTCCCGTTCCGTTCATTGTTGTGTACATTAACCGCATCTTCCACTGGATGCGTCAGCGTATGCCGAAGATGGATTCTTTTATCACGCGCTTGGAGAAAAAAGCCCACCTCAAGGGCGCAACCGTTGAAAAATACGGGCCTATCGCGCTTATGCTTTTTGTCGGCATTCCGCTTCCCGGTACGGGCGCATGGACAGGCGCACTCATCGCGGCGCTTTTGGATATGAAGCTTAAACACGCCGTGCCGTGCATTTTCCTCGGCGTATTAATGGCGGCAGCCATCATCACGGCCATCACCTTCGGTGTGATACATATCTTTTGATTGCTCTATATTAAAGCCCAACGGCAGAGATTTTTTATAATTCTCTGCCGTTTTTGATTTTTATGCTTGGAATTGACATAGAAAAGCGGTATAATAAGATGATATATAATGAGGATAAAACTATCGAGCTTCGGTAAGCCATAGATGAACTTAACGGAGGATACACCATGAAAAAAGAATTTCGTGAAATGCTTGCTCAAAAGGGGAAAAACGCTTTGCCGAACGTGCTGCTTGCCTCGGCGGAATGCGCCCCGCTTTCCAAGACCGGCGGCCTTGCCGATGTTGTGGGTACGCTGCCCAAGTCCCTTGCAAAGCTCGGGATTGATGCGCGTGTCATAACGCCCTATCACCGCGTCATTAAAGAAAAGTACGCCGATCAGGTGGAGCATCTATTTTATTTTTACGTTGACCTCGGCTGGCGGCATGAATACGCCGGGATTGAAAAGCTTGTGCTGGACGGCGTGACGATTTATCTTGTCGATAGCGAGCGCTACTTCGGCGATTGGATATACCGCGGCGGCTATGACGAAATTGAACAGTATGCTTTCTTTTGCCGCGCCGTGCTTGATGCCGCGCCTGGCCTTGACTTTGTGCCCGATGTCATTCACTGCAACGACTGGCACACTGCCATGATCCCCATGCTTGCCCGCACCCAGTATGAGGGGTCAATGCAGGAAAACCTCAAATTCCTGCTTACCATACATAATATTGCTTTCCAGGGCAAATGCGGCTTTGACTTTGTGCAGGATCTCCTCGGCGTGGATTCAAAATACTACACCGCCGAATATATGGAGCTTTACGGTTGTGCTAACTTTCTCAAGGCCGGGTGCGTTTTCGCTCATAAGATAAACACCGTTTCCCCCAGCTATGCTTGGGAAATTCGCACACCGTATTTCTCCGAGGGGCTGGACGGCATTCTCAACGCCCGCACCGCTGACCTATCCGGCATTATAAACGGCATTGATAAGCAAGCTTTCAACCCCAAGGGTGATGATAAGCTGCCCGCTCGCTTCGATAGAGGCCACCTTAAAGGCAAGGCGCAGTGCAAGGCCGAGCTTCAAGCGCGTTTGGGGCTGGAAGAAAGACCGGATGTACCGCTTTTTGTCATGGTCACGCGCATGACCGAGCAAAAGGGCTTTGACCTTGTGAGCTGTGCGCTTGATGAGCTTATGAGCCATGAGGATATGCAGTTTGCGCTCTTAGGTTCGGGTGAGGATAGGTTTGAGGGCTTTATGCGCGGCGCAGAGGAGCGCTATCGCGGCAGACTTTGCGCGTATCTGGGCTATAATGAGCCGCTTTCGCACCTGTTTTATGCAGGAAGTGATTTCTTCCTCATGCCCTCGCGCTTTGAGCCTTGCGGCTTGAGCCAGATGCTCGCCATGCGCTATGGTTCGCTTCCCATCGTGCGCGAAACCGGCGGCTTGCGCGACACGGTCATGCCCTATAACCAATATACCGGCGAGGGCACGGGCTTTACCTTCGCAAACTATGACGCGTGGGAGCTTAAAGATGCCGTTCGCCGCGCGCTCGGCGTGTGGCAGGATAAGCCCGCCATGAAAACGCTCATTTCCAACGCCATGCAAGCCGACTTCGGCTTTGATATTTCTGCACAGGAGTACGCTAAACTTTATATATGTATGCTTTAAATAAAACCTGTTATAATATTTACTTCGGCGGCAGCTATACCGAGCGCTGGTCCGATGATTATACCCTTTCCATAGAATATGCGTCCCGCCGCATCGTCACGGCGGAGCTTATCGGCGAGCGCTTTATAGCTTCCGGCGGGGATGCGGAGCTTTGTATGCTTTTAAATAGCGCCGATTGCCCCGCGCTCACGCGGCAATACTTTGACGCGGCGGCCACGGCCTACCACGCCGCGCAAAGTTGCCTACAACGCGGTCTGACGCTTGATAGGCTTCGCGAGTGTTTTTACAGTGACGACAACCCCCTTGTCGCGCCGGAGCTTATGCGCTTATTGATGGATGATTGCGGCTTTGCGATGAATGTGGCGTATAATGTCGTCACGCACTGCTGTGCCGATGTGCGCGCGGACGGGGTGAATATCGACAGTATGTATTCGCTCCAGCCGCGCACGGCGCACGTGATAAGCCTTTTGCGCTCGGCGGCGCTGTGCCGCCTGTCCGTGATGTTCGATGCTCGGCGCGCAGAGTTTCGTGCGCCCGGGGGCGCAGCAAAGTGCGGGGAAGAAATTCGCCTTGCTTTTCGTGTGCTGACGGGCAGCGTTAAAACGGCGGAGCTTATCGTGTACTCGGACGGCTTTCGTGCCGAGTACCCCATGCGCCGCGCCGAGCGTGACTGGGAAGCGGTGTTTACCGCGCCCGACACTCCCCAAGCCATGTGGTATTTCTTCCGCATCGAAACCGAGGACGGTACGCACTGCCTTTGCCCGGATTCAACCGGGTTCATCGGCCGCATCTTCGGGCGCGAAACGGGCGGCTTTCGCCTCACCGTGGCTTTGGCGGATTTTGATACACCTGCGTGGTTTCGCCGCAGTGTCATGTATCAGATTTTCCCCGACCGCTTTGCCTTTTCCGAGGATGATACTGCCGCGCGCGGCGTGGAGTATCACCGCGCTCTCGGCCAAACGCCGGAGCTTCATGCGAGCATAGATGACCCCGTGCGCTATCTCCCGCGCCCCTTTGAGCGCGACTACAGCCCCGATGATTTTTACGGCGGCACGTTCAAAGGCATTAAAAATAAGCTCGATTACTTAAAAAACCTCGGCATAACGGTTATTTACCTCACCCCCATTGTCGAAGCGCGCTCTAACCACCGCTATGATGCTTCCGACTATATGCGCCCCGACCCCATATTGGGTACGCCGGAGGACTTTGATTCCCTTTGCCGCGCCGCAAACGAGCGCGGTATGCGCCTTGTGCTTGACGGCGTATTTTCCCACACGGGGGCTGACAGTGTTTATTTTAACCGTTATGGGAATTATCCCTCTCTCGGCGCTTGCCAAGGAGAGATGTCCGAGTTTTATCCGTGGTATGATTTTAAAAGCTTCCCGGATGACTATCGCTGCTGGTGGGGGTTTAAGGACTTGCCCGAGGTGGACGAGACTAACCCCACATGGCAGACTTATGTAATCACGGGGGATAACAGCGTAGTGAAAACGTGGCTGCGGCGCGGCGCATCCGGCTGGCGCTTGGATGTGGCGGATGAGCTTCCCGATGAAGCTCTCGCCCTCATTCGCCGCGCGTCTAAGGAAGAAAAGCCCGATGCTCTGATCTTGGGCGAGATATGGGAAGACCCGGTTATAAAGGAAAGCTACGGCAAGCGCCGTAACTACGCCCTCGGCTACTCGCTTGACAGCGTCATGAACTATCCTTTCCGCAACGCGCTTTTGGCTTTTGCGCGCGGGCATATAGATGCTTATGCGCTCCGCGATTTCCTCATCTCCCAGCAGATGAACTACCCCAAGCCCATGTACTATTCGCTCATGAACCTTTTAGGCTCTCACGATGTGGATAGATTGCGCACGGCGCTTGCCGTGAACTTCAACATTCGCGACCTCAGCCGCGAGCAGCAGCTGGAGCTTAAATTTACGGAAGAAGCGCTCAATAAGGCCGTTACGCTTGAAAAGCTCTGCGCCGTTATCCAGTTTGCCGTGCCCGGCGTACCCAGCATATACTATGGGGACGAGCAGGGTATGTGCGGCGTGTGCGACCCCTTTAACCGCCTGCCGTTTAAAGAAGGACTGACGGAGCTTTGCGCACATTATTCCGCGCTTGCCGCTCTTCGCAATTCCGCCCCCGCCCTCAGTACGGGCGAGGCGCTGTTCATGGCGGAAAATGCCGATGTGCTCATGGTTTTGCGCTATGTTACCATGGGCGTTGACGCGTTCGGCCTTGAAGCGCAAAACGGCGTTTATCTCGCGGTTATAAACCGCGCCGAGCATGAAGCGGACTACTCTGCCGACTGCACTGCGGCGGGGCTTGGCACGGTCAGCGGCGTAATTGCCGCCCAAAGCGGAGAGATTATTAAACTCCAATAAACAAAACTAACTCAGAAAGTGAGATGAGCAAAACGAACCGCACGGCAAACGAAAGATCATATACCCGCGTAAATAAATGCGCGGCGAGGGAGTACGCCGTTCCGGCGCTCGCGGCGCTCATCGCCGGGCTTGCAGCCTATCTCTTTGTGTTCACCAACAAGCTTTTGAATTTGGACGAGATTGCGGGGCTTTTCGGCAAGGGCGAATCCATAAGCTCCGGCCGCTGGGCGCTCGCTTTGACGAGCTACATTTTCCCCGACTTATCCATGCCGTGGATAAACGGGATGCTCTCGCTTCTCATGCTCTCGGCGGCGGCTTGCTTTGTTGTGTGCATTTTCGAGCTAAAAAGCCCGGTTATCAAGGCCCTTTTAGCCGCACTCATGGTCGTTTTTCCCTCGCAAATCGTCACATTCAGCTATATGTTCACCTGCGCGCCTTATGCGCTGGCGGTGCTGCTGAGCGTAGTGTCGATGTACGTTGTGCTTTGCAGAAAAGGGAAGTGGCGGTATATTCTCGCGGCTATACTCCTTGCGTTCTCTCTGGGGATATATCAGGCGTATCTCGCTGTTTCGGCAAGCTTTTGCGTTGTGTATCTTATTAAGCGCACCTTGGATGGGGAGTGGAGCGTTCGGCGCATTATCCGTTGCGGTTTTGCCTGCATTGCCTATCTCCTCTCGGCGCTCATAGTCTATTATGTGATAAATAAGCTCACAATGTCCCTCACGCATACGCAGTATAATTCCTATGCCGATGCGAGCTTCCAAACGGATTTGAAAGCAGTCCTCTTCGGCGTTCGCGTTGCGTTCACGGCGTTTTTGGGGTATTTCTATAAGGGCTATTATTATCTTGTGGCAACGCCCTTTTCAAAGTATATGCACTATCTGTGCCTGCTCCTTATCGGCGCGGAGCTTATCCGCTGTGCCGTTTCCGGGCGCGATAAGGCGCGCACGGCGCTTTTGGCGGGGCTTTTGGTGCTCGTACCGCTGAGTGTGAATTGCCTTTATATAATCTCCGCCCAGCGCCATACGCTCATGCTCTATAGCTTTGTTGCGGTGTATATTCTCGCAGCGGTTGCGGCGGAAAGCCTCATGGCGAAATCCCGCGGTGCTTTGCGCGATGTGCTGTGTGTTGCCCTCGGCGCAATCGTTTTGTGTAATGTTTTCTATGCAAACCGCCTGTATCTGAAAATGAAGCTGGAATATGAGAATGCCTATTCTTTTTATTCCACGCTCACCTCGCGCGTCAAGGAAACGCCGGGCTATGATGAAAACACAATGGTGCTCATCACGGGCGATGCGCATGAGCTTTTGCATTCGTCCGATGAGATAGACACCTCAAACCTTGTCGGCATAATGGAAGGGCTTATTAATGTATACAGCCGCAGTGATTTTCTCACCTACTATGTCGGCTTTGACCCGCCCACCTTTGACTGGGCGAAGTGGGACGCAACCGGCGCGGCGGCAGAGGTGGAGACTATGCCGATATACCCGTATGACGGCTCCGTGAAAAAAATCGGAGATTTCATCGTCGTAAAACTTGGGTAAAAAACCGATGAAAGGGGAGTGAAGCTTATGCTAAAAAAGAATACGGCGCTATTGAGCTTTGCCGAAGAATATAAGCTTCCCTTTTTCTTCGGCGTGGCGTGTTTTTTGGCGGCACATATGGCCGCCGTGACGAACAAGTTCGTCAACCCTGACGAACTTGAGTACCTTTTCCAAAAGGGCGCTACCTTGGATTCCGGGCGCTGGGCGCTCGCGTTGACAAGCTTTATTTTTCCCGATGTCTCTATGCCGTGGATTTACGGCGTTATCTCCGCCGTCCTTTTAAGCCTTGCCTGTTGCGTCATTATTCGCACCTTTGCGATTAAAAGCCGCATTCTGCAAGTGCTCCTCACCGCCGTTATCGTCACCTTTCCCGCCGAAACGCTTACCCTTACCTATATTTTCACTTCTGCACCCTATGCGCTCGCGTTTTTGCTGTTTTGCTTGAGCGTGTACGTGCTAACGCGCGGCAAAAGGAGCGGGTATATAATAAGCGCGCTGCTCTTTTGCTTTGCCTGCGCCGTATATCAGGCGTATCTCTCCCTTGCCGCGAGCTTGTTTGTTGCATACATCATTCAAAGGCTCTTAAACGGCGAGTGGACGGCAAAAGAGGGGATTAGCTTCGGCATAAAGTGCCTTGCCGTGATGATAGCGGGGCTTGTGGTGTATTTCCTTATGAATAAGCTTACGCTTGCTGCCACGGGAACAGAGTATAACGAGTATGCCAATGACACTCTTAACGCCGATTTGAGCTTAAACGGCCTCGTCTTTTCCCTGAAATCAACATACCTTTCGTTCTTTTATTATTTCCGCTATAAATACTTGCAGTATATCCCCACTAAAGCGGCTATGCTTGCAAATTATGCGCTTTTTGCGCTAGTTGGGTGCATGACGGTTTTGAAAATACGGCGGGCGCAGAATTGGTGTCAACGCTTGTTGACCTTGCTTTTCCTCGCTATTCTGCCAATTGCGATTAACTGCTTGCTTTTTGTTTCAAAACCGCACTCGTTGATGTTCTATTCCTTCATCACAATGTATGTCCTCGCCGCGTTTGTGCTTGATGCGGAGCGGGAGAGGGCGCGGAAAATATCGTGGCACGATGTAGGCGCGCTGTGCCTCGCTCTCGTGATTCTTTGCAACATCAACTACTCGAACAAAATCTTCTTAAAGCAAAAGCTTGTTTACGAGCAATCCTACAGCTTTTATTCCACACTCCTTTCGCGAATCAAAATGCTGCCCGACTTCTCCGATGATGACAAAATTGCCCTACTCGGCACGGGCAGTGAACAAATCTATCCTATTTCCGAAATCGAAACCAAAAACCTTATCTCGGTCGGCGATGAGCTTGTCTCTGTTTACAGCCGCGATAAGCTCTTGAAATACTACCTCGGCACTTCGCTTGAAGTCATCGACGAAACCGAGCTTACGCCATCGCAGTTGGACGCGGCCTTAGCCATGCCGCGCTATCCCGCCAACGGCGCAATTGCGAAGAATAACGGCGTTATCCTGGTAAGATTAGACTAAACAAAAAACACACAATTGGGGAAAGAGTATGACCGCGAGACTTGACAAAAAAATGAATACTCTCAGTCGCGTATGCGCGCGCACGGTGCTTGCCTTGGCGCTGGTGTTCATGGCGTTTTTGTTGCCAATGTCACTTATCCGCACCACCGGCATGAGCACGGGCGGTGTCGGCGGCGAAATAGTGTCGTTCAATTACGATAACATTTTCCTCAATATTATCGTGCTTGTTATATGCACTTCGACCGTCTATATCATCCGCCGTCTCATTTACCATATCAGCGTTAAGCGCGTTACGGCGTTCATGGCGCTGTGGATAACGGCGCTGGGCTTACTCTTTGTGTGCTCGGCCAAGCTCCAACCCTCGGAGGATTCCTATGTCGTCACGTTTTTTGCCCGGCAAGCCGCCAAGGGTGATTTGAGCTATTATAATGAGTATTTCACTTTTTTCCCCTATCAGCTCGGCTTTGCGCTGTATGAAGAGCTGTTTTTCCGCGCGTTTGCGCTCATATTGCCGACCGCGCCCGAGGGGTTTTCCGCCCTCGCCTTGCAGGGGATGAATGTGCTGTATCTCGCGCTTGGGAGCGTGTGCACGGTCAAGTGCGCGGGGTGTATCTTCAAAAATGACGATGTACAGCGCATTACGGCGGTGCTGTTCATGTTCTTCCTGCCGGGGCTTCTCTTCTCCACTTATATGTACGGGCTTATCCCCGGCTATGCCGCGGCAAGCGCCGGCGTATTGATGTTTTTCCGCTTCCAAGAGCGCGGAAAGCTTTCGGATGCCGTGTTCTCCGCCGTGTTCACCGCGCTTGCGGTTATCTTGAAGCTCAATTGCCTGATATTCTTTATTGCAATCGTAATCGTGTGGGGGCTTGTGCTTCTCCGCAAGCCGCGCGTAAAATCCGCGCTCATGCTCGCCCTCTTCGTCCTGTGCGTTCTGTGTACGCGCGGCATACCGCAAAGGGTATACGAAGCGCGCCTCGGCGCAAGCTTCGGGGATGGCGTACCTCAGGTGTGCTGGATGGCGATGGGCGTGAGCGAGGGCAAAAGCTGCTCCGGCTGGTATGACCGCAAGTATACCACCGACCTATACTCCGCCGAGGGGTACGACCGCGCCGAAACCGCGCTCAAAGCGCGCGCGGTCATCGCCGAGCGGGTGGAGTATTTCAAGGCCGAACCGCGCGAGGGTCAGCGCTTTTTCTCCCGCAAGCTTCTCAGCCAGTGGAACGAGCCGACCTATCAGGGGCTGTGGACAAACCAAGTGCGCAAACCCTACAGCGAGCAGGGGAGCGTGTATAAGCTCATCTGCCAAACCTTTGCCCGCCGCCTGACGCAGCTGATGAACTACTATCAGCAGCTCGTTTTTTTCGGCTTTACGCTGGGATTGGCGCTCCTCTTACGCAAAGGGGACATCAAAACCGCGCTTTTCCCGCTGGTTATCCTCGGCGGGCTTATCTACCACTTGTTTTTTGAAGCAAAGTCGCAGTATGCCTTGGTTTATATCATGCTGATGCTGCCCGTGGCGGCATACGGCTTTTGCAAGCTCTCTGAATTTTTCGCGAAAAGGAGTGATACGAATGGAATATAAAGCCCAAACGCCGCTTGAACGCGCCCTATCGCGCGCATGGCGGGCAACGGCGCGAGATAGGCTGCCCTTTTTCTCTGCCGTTGTGTTCGGCCTTTTGGCGCATATGTTCGCCTTTACGAATAAGCTCGTCAACGCCGATGAGATAGAATCCCTCTTCGGAAAGGGCGCGACGCTCACTTCAGGCCGCTGGGGGCTTGAAGCGGTGAAGCTTATTTTCCCGGACTATTCCATGCCGTGGCTCTACGGCCTTGTCAGCGTTTTGCTGCTTGCCGTTTCCGTGTGTCTCATTATCCGCCTTTTTGATATTCGCGGCGCGCTCACGCGTGTGCTCCTTGCGGGCATGATTCTCTCTTTCCCCTCGCAAACGGGCACTTTTTGCTTCATGTTCACCTCTGCGCCCTATGCGCTCGCCTTCCTCTTTGCGGTTCTCGCGGCGTTCCTTTTTTGCCGCGGCGGGTGGAAAAACGCCGCCCTTGCCGATGTGCTTATGGCGCTTTCCTTGGGGCTTTATCAATCCTATATCGCGCTCACGGCGAGCCTTTTGCTCGTGTACGCTGTGAAGCTGTGCTTGGATGGGGAAGAGGGCTTTAAGCGCATTTTGGTCTTTTGCTTTAAGGCGCTCGCGTTTTTACTTTGCGCTCTCGCGCTCTATGCGCTCATCACCCTTGCCGTTTTCAAGCTGACGGGTACGGAATTTAATGACTATGTCCGCGAGAACACCAATTCCGCCGGGCTTTTAGGCCGCATCCGCATGGCGTATGATTTCTTCCTCTATTACTTCACCTACCGCGAATTTGCCCTCATTACAAGCAATGCGGCAAACTGCGCGCATATTGCCCTTGCCGTTGTATGCCTTGTCGGCGTAGCGGCGCAAGCGGTAAAGCTTCTTCGCGCAAAGGACGCACCCACAGCCGCGCTTTTAGTGCTGTGCGTTGTCCTCTTCCCGCTGAGCGTGAACTGTATGTTCCTTGCAATGGCAAAGGAATCTATACATACTCTTGTTATCTATAGCTTCGTTACCCTTTACGTGCTGGCGGCGCTCATCATGGAGCGCGCTTATTCCGGCGCTTCGATTGCAAGGCGCGCCGCGCGCGATATAGTCTATACCGCGCTTGCCGTTTCGCTTGTCAGCAATGTGTATTTTGCCAACGAAGTGTACCTTGATATGTATCTTGAATATGAAAACGCGTATTCGTTCTATTCCGTGCTCCTTGCGCGCGCAGAGAACACCGAGGGCTTTGACGATAATAAAACCCTCGCTCTCATCGGGCATCAAGATAACGCTGTCACCGTGCGCGATGAAATCGACCTTGGGTATATCACAGGGCCGGCCCGCGATTTAATCAACATCTACTCACGCGAAAACTTCCTCCGCCGCTATATGGGGACGGACATCCCCCTTGCCACGCCCTCGGAGCTTGACGCGTTAGCCGCGAGTGAAGAGTTTGCCGCGATGAACGAATACCCCTATTACGGGTCAATAAAAATAATCGACAATTATATTGTCGTAAAGCTCGGTTAAGGGGGGATAGGAATGAAAGATAATAATTCTCTCTTTGAGCGCGCCTTTGCTCTCCTCGGCGGGCAGGTGAAGTGCTACGCTCTGCCGTTCGTGTCTACGCTCGTTTTCGGCCTTTTGGCGCATATGTACGCCTTTACAAATAAGCTCCTCAACGCCGATGAAACCGCCGCCCTCTTTTCTAAGGGCGCAACGCTCACATCAGGCCGTTGGGGGCTGGAAGCGACAAGGCTTGTCTTCCCCGATGTCTCCATGCCGTGGATTTACGGGGTAATCTCGCTCCTGCTCATCGCGGGTGCGGTGTGCCTGATCTCGGCCGCGTTCGGCTTCAAAAAGCCCGCCACGCAGGTTTTACTCTCCGGCGCTGTGGCGGCCTTTCCCGCGCTCACGGGGAACTTCTGCTATATGTTCACTGCGCCCTCGTATGCCCTCGCTGTTTTCCTTGCGGTGCTCGCGGTGTATCTTTTCGCGCGCGGCGGCCGGGGGCGCGCCGTTGCGGGCGTTGTGGCGCTGGCGTTCTCCCTCGGCATATATCAGGCGTATATCGCCCTTGCCGCGAGCCTGTGCGTTACTTTGCTCCTTGCCGAGCTTATGAAAAGCGAGGTGCAGCCCGGAAAGCACCTTAAATCGGCGCTTCGTTATCTTCTTCTCCTCGCCGTGGCACTGGCGCTTTATTACGGCGTTACCGCCGTTGTCGAGCTTTGCGCCGACACGGGGTATCAGGAATACGAGGTAACAAGCAAGCTGAGCGTTTTCCGCGGCATACTCACGGCGTATACGTCCTTTGTCGGCATTTTTGTTTACGGCAACTACGGCTTTGTTAATTCCGTCCTTTCGCTCGCGGCGCACTTGGTGTGTGCGGCGGTTATATTCGCAGGGCTTGTCTATGCCCTTTGCCGCAAAAAGGACGCGCGCTCTGCCGCGCTCGCTCTTCTGCTCCTCGCCGTTTATCCTTTGAGCGTCAATTGTATGTACCTTGTGGTCTCGCCCGATATTATTCATACGCTCGTTTTGTTCAGCTTCGTGTCGTTTTATGTGCTGGCGCTTGCCGTGCTGGAGTTTTCGGGTGTGCCGGGGCGCGTGTTCTCCGCAGTCGGCGCGGTTTTCCTCGCGCTTATCATCGCGGCGAATGTATACTTTGCCAACAAGGTGTATTTGAAAATGCAGCTTGAATATGAAAACGCCTACGCGTTTTATAATTCCCTCATGGCCGAGGTAATGGATAACCCCAATTTCAGCCGCTATACGATTATTGATATTGTCGGCGATGCACACTCCGGGTTAACGGATTTTTCCGAGGATATCGACACGCGCTCTTTCACCGGGCCTAATGAGAACCTTGTGAATATCTATACCCGCGTCAGCTTTATCAAGTATTACATGGGCTTGGATTTGTATATGTACCGCGAGGATACTATTTTGAAATGCGAATGGTATAACGAAATGCCCTGTTACCCCGCTGACGGGTCTATAAAATGGCTTGAGGACGAGAACCGCATTGTTATAAAGCTCAGCTGACGCTTTGATTAGAATATTCTTGCGTTTTTATTAATTGATGCTATAATAGAGAAGCAACTATCAATTCGCTTTGATTTAATGCGCGGTGTACACCGCTTTTACGTCCATTTTTCACTTGTTATCGTGAAAAATGATGATTTTGGTGATATTTCTCAAGCCTTCCCCTCAAGGGGAAGCCATAAGCCCCCTCTCCACAAGGGGCAGTGCGCGTTTTTGCGCCGTCCTATTCTCGGCTCTCCCAATGGGAGAGCTGTCAGCCGACAGGCTGACTGAGAGGGCAACAACTTTCGGTATTATCTCCGCATTTCCCGGAGTTAATATAATCTTAGAAGAAAGGAGAAACAAAAAATGAAAGGAAAGAAATTAGCGTTCGCGGTCATACTTGCTTTGATAGTATGCCTCGTACTCATCCCTGTCTCTGCGTATGCTGAGGAATCTACCGGTGACCCCGTGCCGCTGACGACCGGCGACCCCGTTGTTGCAAGCGACCCCGGTTCCGGCGCTTCTGCTTCTACTCCCGACCCCGATGTACCCCAGCCCCCCACGGCAGAGGAAGAAACAGCGATAATAGATGATGGTAATGTTGTTGAAGTTGATAGCGAAACTGAGCTTGAAGATGCGGTAACAGATGTCGCAACTGACACCATTGTTGAAGTGACAGATGACATTACTGTGCCCAGCTCTTCTACCGGTGGTGCAGCTCCTATATCTGTAGCTGCCAAAGACAATGAAACTGTTATCGTTATTGACCTCGGTGGTAATTCGGTTAGTGCTGCAACTTCTAGCAACACATCTACAAATGTGTTCTCGTTTGAGAAAGGTAAAATCACTGTCCGAAACGGTACTATCAACGGCAACATCAGAGTAAAACTAAATGCGTCTGTATATCTTGACCCCACCCTTACTGTTAACGGTTTTGTCTTGGCTTATGGTGACAATGGTCAAACCGAAAATAAAGGGGCTGACCCCAAGCTTAACGTAGATTGCATAGTCAACAACAGCACGAATGCTGCTGTTATGACTAATGGTAGTTGCAGTGGCGGTAAGATTACTATCAGCGAGAATGCTCAGTTGACAAGTACATCTCCTGTTGGTTGCGGTATGTATCTTCCCGGCAATGCAAAAGTTACGGTTAACGGTGGTTCTATCACTGGTAAGACAGGTATTTACATGAAAGCGGGTACGCTTGTTATGAACGGCGGTACGGTTACTGCAACCGGCGAAAAGAATCCCTATAAATACGATAGTAGTGGTTATAATCCGACTGGCGATGGCATTTTTGTTGACTATGCAGCTGGTTATAAGGGCATCCTAGAACTTGCCGTAAATGGTGGCAATGTTGCCAGCGAAAACGGTGAGGCTGTTGTTGCATACAAAGATAGTAAAAACGGCAACGATCAGACAGAGGGCGAAAACGTCCAAGTTACCGGCGGTGTATTCTCTGACGATTCCGCTTTGGAGTATGTCGCAGACGGCAATGTTGTTGTCAAAGTCGGCGAGCAGTACGGTGTTAATGCCGGTGCTTTCGTGCTTGGCGACATTGCTGCGGAGAACGGCGAAGTCATTGAGATTCTTGCCGCTCCCGCCGGTATGTCGATTGACGGCGTTATTCCCGGCGTTACGTTTGTTAACAAGTCCGACAATGATGTTTTCGTTAACGGCGTTAAGATTGCAGCGGGAGAGACCTACACTGTTCCCGGTGCAGAGTTTACCTACACCGAAGCTTACACTGCAAAGTACTTTGTCGTTGACGGCGAAGAGCAGGAGTGGACTAAGGGCAGTGCAGACGGCTTGACCTTCAAGCTCAACTCCGAGGACGTTATCAAGGTTCTCATTGACGGCGTTGAGGTTGAATTCACCGTTGAAAACGGCAAGATAGTCATCTCTGCCGAGGTTTTGGAAGCCCTCGAAGCGGGCGAGCACGAAATCGAGTTCGTTTTTGCCGACGGTAGCTGCAAGACCGTATTTACCGTAAAGTAAGCGCCTTTTTAAAAGGCTTCCCCTTGAGGGGAAGATGTCGGGCTTTGCCCGACTGATGAGGTGTAGCGGCGCAAGCCGCGTCTAATATCTGTTAATTTTTACAATTCCCTGTGTTATAACTAGGATGGCGAACAATCGGCAGAGATTAACCCCTGCCGTGGCGATATAATCGGCGGTAATCCTCCGCCGTGGCGAATAGCCCCGAAGCTTGTTTGATAACAGACTTCGGGGCTTTTTTATTCTAATCTTTTTGCGTGCAACAAAAAAGGTCAGCGATTCGCGATGAATCGCTGACCTTTTATCGGTGTTTGCTTATATATTACTCTTCAATGGGGTATACGCAAAGCTCAACATCGCTCTTGGGGAACGATACGCACGGGTGAATCCAGCCGAACTTTGCATCTGCCA
The DNA here is from genome assembly GCA_964524815.1 of uncultured Oscillospiraceae bacterium. Taxonomy (GTDB): domain Bacteria; phylum Bacillota; class Clostridia; order Oscillospirales; family Oscillospiraceae; genus Limivicinus. The sequence goes on along the minus strand of CAZGFK010000009.1, from coordinate 20,526 downwards.
AACGGCGGCCGTCCGCATCCTCGGGGATGTAAACCTCGCCGCTGACGAGCTTGGAGTGGCACCAGCCGCATTCGCCGCTGCGGCAGTGGGACGGGGCTTTGATGCCCGCGCGCTCCATTGCCCACAGGAGAGACTCTTCGCCGAAGCAGGCAATCGTCTGCTTTTCGCCGCGAATGTCAACCGTGAGCTTGAATTCCTTGCCCTTGGCCTCTTCCGGGAAGTCGGCGTTTTTCGCCGCGCCCAGATAGTCGCCGGACATTTCCATGCGATAGCGGCGCTTGGGAAGGCCCAGCTTCTTCATCTCGCCCTCTTCAAAGGTGTACATACCCTTCGGGCCGCACATGAACACGGAGTAATCGCCCTCGGGCGCGTACTTCTTGATAAGCTCGGCGGTGATAAAGCCATGCTCGTACCCGGTCTTTTCCTCTTCGGAAAGGATGTGTACAACCTTAACCTTGCCCTCGGAGCGCGCGGCAACGGCTTCTATCTCGTCCTTGAGAAGTATGCCGTCGGCAGTGCGGCTGCCGTAAAGGATGGTCATTTCAAAGTCCTCAATGCCGTCTGCAATTGCGGCGGCCATGGAGTAAAACGGCGTGATGCCCGAGCCGCCCGCAATGGCGATAACGTGCTTTTCGTCTCTCAGGTTCTGATAGTAGAAATCGCCGAGAGGGCCGCTTATATCCACTTCGTCGCCCTCTTTCCAAGTGGTAAGAATGTGCTTGGAAGCGTAAGAGGGGTTGGTGAGCTTTATGGTGAGGGTGTAGCTTGTGTTGTCAGAGCCGAGCGCATCCTTGGGGTTGGAGCGAATGGTGTAGGGCTTGTTAACAAGCGCGCCGTCAATGTTGAGCGAAACGGAAACATACTGGCTTGCGCGGAAGTATGCCATTTCGGTCGTGCCCTTTTCGGTGTTCGGGACGAGGGTGAAGCTCTTCGCGTCGCCGTGATCGACAACCTTTGCTATCTTCACGTGCTGAACCGCCGGGTGCAGCTTCTTTGCCAGCACGTTTGCGTTGTATATCGACTGGGGGATAGTGGCCGGGGCGGCTTCGATGTGCTTCAGTCTCGTTTTGACTTCGCCCAGGAACGGAAACGGAGTAAGCCCCTTGAGCCCTTTTCTAGAATAATTGTATTTGCCCATCTTATTTGCCCTCCTTCATGTCCTCAAGCATATATCTTGCTTGCTCAGAGCCGGACAGATACGCCTGTGAATAGCCGTCCATCTGTGTGCCGTGGCCGCCGACAAAGCGCAGACCCTTTACGTTGTAGTCCTCGTGGTGGCCGCACTGTACGCGCGGGAACATACCGTCCCACGTGGCGGGGAGATAGCCGTAAACGTCGCCGCGCGGCGTGCCGAGATAACGCGCCCAAGTGACGGGGGAAGCCACAACGATTTCTTCAATGTGGCCTTGCAGCTTGCAGCCGGTAACTTCTTCGTAGCGCTCAACGGATTCGCGCGCCACGCGGTCTTTGATCTTGAAGTATTCTTCCTCGGTCACATCCTTGAACGGGTCGCCGGTGTAGAATTTACTAAGCTGCAAGAACGCGCGTCCCTCGCCTGCGGCATCGGGCAGAGCGTTTGTCAAAACGGTGCAGGTAATGTCCTTGTGCGTGTCGAGCGAGTCGGACGCGAGGAACTGCTCGTGGTTGTCGGGGCTGTAGCGCATGAACGTGTCGTAGTTTTTCAGCCCAAGCTCTTCGGCGGATGCGTCAAGGCCGAGGTAGATGGTGAACGCGGCCTGTGCCAAGCGCTGTGCGTTCATCTTCTTCTTTTCGTATTCGGGCACTTCGTTCTTATCCACCATGCGGTCATACACTACGTGCGGCATGAGGTTGGAAATGACGTAAGAGCAGGGGATGTACTTCCCGCCCGCGAGCAAAACGCCCTTGACCTCGCCGCCGCGAATGTCAATCTTCTCAACCGTGGTGTTGTACCAAATGTCGCCGCCGAGCTCGCGGATCTTCGCGTCAAACGCGAGGGAGATTTCGTGCGAGCGGTTCTTTGCAAACCAAGGCAGCTGCGTCAGGTAAACGTAGGTCATGAAAACATAGGGGGCAAAGCTCATCTCCGTGGAGTCTGCGGCTACGTAAGTCCAGTAGGACTCGAAAATCTGGCGCGCCTTGTCGGGAACGCCTATCTTGCGCAGCATTTCGTCACACGGCTGGGGAACAAGGCACATAAGGTCATAATACTTGAGCATCATTTCGACCTTTTGCAGCCCTTCCGGCTCATTGTGGCGCTCGTAGAGCCATTCAACGCCGTCAACCAGCATACGGCCAAGCTCAAGCACCGTTGTCATCGACTCGCGGCTGCCGGGAACGGCGCGCTCCATCTCGTCAAGGAACGCCTGTACACCGGCGGGCATGGCCACATTGAAGCCGCCCTCGTCGGTCGCGATGGAAGCGAAGCTTTCGTTTGCGCTGCACCATTCAACATCCAGCCCGTAGTGATCCTCTAAGAGCTGGCGCACTGCGCCGCGCTTGCCCTCGCCCTCGCCCGTGCCCATCTGGCACAGCTCATGCAAGGTCGCTTCAAATTCGTAATTGCCGCGCACGAAGCTCGTGGCGCAGCCGCCGGGCAGATTGTGCTTTTCCAGCACCAGCACCTTTTTCCCGGCTTTGGCGAGATAGGTCGCGGCGGAAAGCCCGCCGTTACCCGCGCCTACAACGATAACGTCGTATTTTTGCATAATACTTCCTCCGTTTGTTATGTTCGTAGGGGCTTGCCGATATACACCCCTGTGGTATAGCCACATATATTTTACCCCATTTTCCGCCCAAGTGCAAGAGAGGATTGTTATTTTATCGACAAAAAGTTTTGCCGTTTTTTGTTCAAAATACATATAAAAAATTTTTTGTGGCTCGGTTTTGATAACCACACTTGATTTTACGCGCTTTTTAATGTAGAATACAATTTGCAAATTCGGACGCACGGAGGTTTTAGCGCGTCATGCAGAGTGTAGACAACAAGAATCTTAAAGCAAGCTTTATTGAACATATAAAAATGCAAATCCTATCCGGCGAATTGAAGCCGGGGGATAGGCTGCCCCCGGAAAGGGAGCTTGCTTTGCAGGTGGGGATGAGCCGCGGCTCTGTCAATCAGGGTATATTGGACTTGGAGCGCATGGGCTTTCTGCGCATTATCCCGCGCAAGGGGACGTTTGTCGCCGAGTATGTCAAAAACGCCACGCCCGAAACCCTCTCCGCCGTCATGAGCTATGACTCCGCGTACATTGACGGGGCTTTGTTTCGCGATTTTATGGCGCTTAGAATCCTGATTGAGCGCGAATGCACCCGCCTTGCCTGCGTCAACCTTACGCCCGAAACGCTTTCCGTTTTGCGCGCGCATACAGACGCGATATACGCCGCCGATGATGACAAAATGCCGGAAGCGGTGTATCTCTACCATAAGTGCATCACCGTCATAAGCGGCAATCAGGCGTATGCAATGGTGTATAAAAGCTTTGAAAAAATGCTCTGTACGCTCATTAAGGAGCACTATTCCAACCACGCTGAGCTCTCCGAGTGCTTGCCCAAGTTTGAAAAGCTCACCTCGGCCATAGCCCGCCGGGATTTACCCGATGCCGATCGTTGCATTCTCTCAATCCTCGCCCAAGCGCAGGATTATCTTGATTATCATCTTAATAAGCAAAAAAACGCTCAGAAATGAGCGTTTTTTGCTTATTTGTTTGCTTTTTGCGGGCAGAACGCGTCTATCACGTTGAAAATCGTGTTTTTTGTGAGGTTGTCGATTATATTCAGAAAATCGTCCGTCTTTTCTTCGCACCCGCCGTGAATCCATTCCTCAATGAGCGACATTGTGCCTTTGAGATAATAATCCACGATGTAATTGAAAAATTTTGCTTCCATTTTAATCGACGCTTTTCGCTTATCCTCGGTTTCCTTAATGCAGTTTTCCGCAAAACGGGCGATGTAAGGCCGCATTTTCGCGCACAAAAAGGCGCTTATATCTGCGGCGTATTTTGATTTAAAAACGGTGCAGAAAAAGTCTTTATTCCTCTCTATGACGCGTATCCACTGCTGCATTTTCTCTTTCCAGTTGGCTGAATCCGCGTCCTTCAAATCAAGCCCGCTCATCAGCACGGAAATGCGCCATTTCAGAAGATCCTCCATGCTGTGAAAGTGATAATAAAAGGTTTTGCGGTTTATGCTGCCTACCTCGATGATGTTGCACACCTTTACTTCGTCCAAGCTTTTTTCTTTCAAAAGCTCCGTCAGCGTGTGATAAATATGCTCCGGCGCGTAGCCCCTCATGCTCAATCCCTCTTTTTTTAGTCATATCGGTATAATATACCGCTTATTAGACATTATACCACGCTATCCCATTTACAAGCAAGTGCTTCTTTGTTATAAAAAAAACAGCGAAATTAAAAAGAAAGGGAGTATATTAACTATGGCGTATGATATGTTGCGCAGTGAATGCAAGATAGGCAGCATGACTGTGAAAAACCGCGTTTTCATGGCGGGGATAGGCGTGATGACGGGTGACCCCGGCTGTACGGCGGGAGCGCGCGAAACGGAGTATTTCAAAGAGCGTGCCAAGGGCGATGTAGGGCTTATCATCACCGCCGTGACCCGTGTGAACGACACTGACGGCGCAGTAGCCCCTACGCAGTTATCCATGGCGCACGATAGGTACATTGAGCCGATGAAGAAAATGGTGGACGAGATTCACGCCGCCGGTGCGAAAATTGCCGTTCAGCTTCATCACCCCGGTCGGCAAAATTTTGTTGCCTATTCCAACATGGCACCCATGATAGAGGGCATAGGCAGAGCCTTTCCGTCCACTTGGGGCGGCCTGCTTAAAATTCTCGGCAGCTCCGACACGGCGGCAATGTGCCGACCGCCGATGAGCACAATGGCGAAGTATTTCATGCGCCATAACTACGCGCCCTCTGCCGTTCCCCTTGAGTACGGCGACACGGCGATTACAAATCAGCCCGTCCGCGCCATGACAATAAAGCAGATTCATCGCATCGAGCGCCAGTTTGCCGAGGCGGCGTTGCGCGTTAAAAAGTCCGGCGCGGACGCGGTGGAGTTCCACGCGGCGCACGGCTATCTCATTTCCGAGTTTTTCAGCCCGCATATAAACCGCCGCACGGACGAGTACGGCGGCAGCCTCGAAAACCGCACCCGCTTTTTGAAAGAGATCATTGAGCAGACGCGTGAGCTTGTCGGCGAGGATTTCCCCATAATCGTAAGGCTCAATGTGGATGAATTTTACCGCGATATTGATATGCCCGGTACGGGGCTGGAGCTTGAAGAGGGGCTGGAGATTGCAAAGCTCACGGAGAAGTACGGCGCGGACGCGATAGATGTATCCTGTGGCACGTATGAAACGCTCAACCACCTCATGGAAGTTACGACATATCCTCTCGGCTGGCGCACCTACCTTGCCAAAGAGGTGAAAAAGGTTGTGAATATCCCCGTCATGTCTGTCGGCATGATTCGCACGCCCGACCAGGCGGAGAAGCTTTTGCAGGATGAGAGCATGGATTTCATCGGCCTTGCCCGCCCGTTGATTGCCGACCCCGAATGGATGAAAAAAGCCGAAGAGGGACGGAGTGAGGAGATACTTCGCTGTATAGCCTGCCAAACCTGCAAAATGACGCAGATGAAAAACGCACCCGGCGGCGAAACCGGGCGCTGTGCGCTCAATCCCAGAGCGTGCCATGAGTTTGAATACCCCAAGTGCGGCGCGCAGGACGGCAACGGCAGAAGCGTGGTTGTCATCGGCGCAGGCCCCGGTGGGCTTACTGCCGCGAGGGAGCTTGCCTTGCGCGGCTTTGCCGTGACCGTGTTTGAAAAAGCCGCATTGCCCGGTGGACAGCTTCACCTTGCCGACAAGCCGCCCTGCAAGGAAAAATACGAATGGCCTACGCATGACCTTTATCTTGCGGCGCAAAAGGCCGGGGCAAAGTTTGTTTTCAACACCGAGGCCACGGCGGAAACCGTAATGGAGTATGCGCCCTATGCCGTCATAGTCGCGACAGGCTCTAAGCCCCTTATGCCTAACATTCCGGGTGTGGATTTGCCCAATGTCACCACGGTCACGCCCATTCTCGCGGGCGAATTGAAGCCGACAGGCGAAGACATATTGCTCATCGGCTCGGGCTTGACGGGGCTTGAAACTGCGCATATGCTCACGGAGCTTGGCAACCGCGTCACCATTTTTGAAATGGCGGACAGCATTGCTCCGGGCGCATGGTTCCAGCAGGTGCGCGATGTAGTGCCCAAGCTCAAAAAGGCCGGGACGGAGATCAACCTCAACTCCCGCCTTGCCAAAATCGCCGAAAACGGGATATACGTTGATAGCACACTTGATAAGTCTCAGCGCTTTGTCCCCGGCACGATGGTGGTGCTCTCTCTCGGCGTGAAGAGCGAAAACGAGCTTGTGAAAGCGCTTGAGGGTAAGTGTGAAAAAGTCTATGCCGTGGGCGATGCCGTAAAGGGCGGTTATATCATAGATGCCACGCTCCCGGCGTTTGAGCTTGCACGCAGCTTGAAATAAAAAAGGATGAGCGCTGTATGATAATTGAAACCATAAAAACCGGGTCAACGCTTGTTTCAAGCGCCGTGCCGGACAGGAGCACGCACAAAAGCGCCTTGGCCTATACCGGCTTTTTTCAGAAAAGGAGCGCGCGCATAAGCGTGCCTGTGAAATGCTTTTATGTCACGGTCAAAAACCACAGCTTTCTTATTGACGCGGGCTGGAGCGTGAAAGTGACAAAGCACGCGGTTCGTCATCTCGGCCTCGGCTTATGGTTTGCAAGCGAGCCTGTTATGAAAGTGCAGGAAGCGGCCGTAAACCGTCTTAAAGGGCGCAGGATAGATGCAATATTCATGACGCACTTGGATGGCGACCATGTATCGGGGCTGAAAGATTTCAAGGACGTGCCTATATACGCTTCCGAAGAAGAGATCAAATATGCCAAAGCGCAGTTTATCAGATACGCCGGACTATCCAAGGGCTGTAGCTTTAATATCCTCGCGTTCAAGCCCGATAACGCCGCGCCCTTCGGCAAAGCTTGCGATGTGTTCGGCGATGGGAGTGTTACAGCCTACCTCACCCAAACGCACAGCGCGGGCAGCGTCATTTACAAGATAACGGACGGCGATAGCTTCGCCCTCGTTGTCGGCGATAACGGCTACAGCGAAAAATCTTGGCAAGCGGGCGTTATACCCGGAATCGTGTACGATGAAGACAATATGCGCTTGTGCCTTGACTGGATTAAGGCGCAAAGCGCAAGCGAAAACTGCACCGGAATATACTGCGCGCACGACCCTATAGATAGATAAGCAACGCCCCATATCTCGTTTTGTCGCGAGATATGGGGCAGTTTTCGTATTAAAGAGCAATCAAAAGCTAACGTTTATATCCACATTGCCGCGAACGCCGTTTATTTTGCCGCTTTCGGTGTATTGCCAAAGGTCATAGCGGTACGGCACATTGGGCGAGGCGCTGTTGCGCGTGTAGTTTGCTATCCACAGCGAGGAATGCGCGGTTGAAGCTTTGCTCAATTCCTGCTCTACGAAGTATACGCCGGAGTATACACCCGCTTCGTACCCGTGCTGGCGAATTACGGAGCAAAACGCGTTAATAATGCTCTCGCGCTCGGCTATTGTCAGCGTGTCCGCGCGGCCGTTCGGATAGTCCCCGGAATACTCGGTGTCGAAATATACGGGCAAATCAAGCGGCGCGCCCGCGAGCGTGGTAACTACAAACTCCGCTTCTTCCACAGCCTCGCGCGTGTTGACGGCGGTGGAGTAGAAATATACGCCGAGCTTGAAATCTGCATAGTACGCGCTTTCATAGTATTCGCGGAAGAGCTTATCTATATATATTCTCCCGCTGCCCCAGCCGCGCCCGCCGATGCGCAGTATCACAAAGTCCACGCCCTCATCGCGCAGCGCGTCCCAATTGACGCTTGGATTAAAGCAGGATATGTCTATCCCTATCTCTTTTGCCGTGCGTCCGTCCGAGGTTTTGTAATATAGCTTCCCGTCCACGCGGTTTAAGCCGGGCTCGAGCGCGGAGAGGGAAGTGCCCTCATGCGTCACGGACGGGACAGAGCATATAATGTCCTCACAGCTTATTAAATTATCCTCCGACAAAAGCGAGATTGCGTAATTTCCCGGTGCAAGCTCCACAAGGTAGCAGCTTCCGTCATCGTAAGTGGAGCAGAGTATCTCATCACCGTCGGGCGTTGTGAGCGAAAGGAGAAAGCGCACCCCCGTCACGGCGTTGCCGTGGCTATCGCACACGGTTATATACATATCCTCGCCGTTTGACACTGCGCTCAGGCTAACCTCGCCCGTATATGCCGCGACCGCGCTTTCTCGCTCGCTTTTAGCGCGCAGAGCGTCCATTGCGGCGGCGCGGTTCGCTTTATAAACGGATATTTGCGGCGCGAGAATGAGCGCGCAGATAATTAGCGCAATCAAGGGCAGCACTATGATGAGCATACGCTCGTTTTTTTCCTGCCTTGCCCACGCGACAAGGTTTGTAAATAGTTTTCTCATAGTCGAATCTCTGTTGCTTTACGCATTTTCTACAAAATAATAGTCTATTAACTCGGTTCTTGTCAACAAAATTTGCGCCTTGTTTATTATATGCGAATGTGTTAAAATTCTCTTTATGATTACTGAATTTCAAAAAGAGTATATAGAAGCGCGCAAAGACTATATTCGCGCGGAGTTTTCTCAGCTCAACGATATGCAGCTTGAAGCGGTTATGGCGACCGAAGGGCCGCTTCTCATATTGGCGGGAGCGGGCAGCGGCAAAACCACTGTTTTGATAAACCGTATTGCAAACCTGCTCAAATACGGCAAAGCGTCCGACTGCGAGGATTTGCCTACCTATGCCGATGAAAACGGCCTTGCCCTTTTGAAAGCGCACGCCCCGGAAGCGGCAAGATACGCCGCCTTTGAACCGGTTGAGCCGTGGCGCATCTTGGCGATTACCTTTACCAACAAGGCCGCCGGGGAACTCAAAACGAGGTTGGAGCGTATGCTGGGCGCGGACGCGGCCAATGACATTTGGGCGTGTACGTTTCATTCGGCGTGCGTGCGTATACTCCGCCGCGATGCGGAAAAGCTGGGCATCACCTCAAGCTTTACGATTTACGACTCTGCCGACAGCCTGAGCGTGATGAAGCGCATTATAAAGGACATGGAGCTTGACGATAAGGTGTACGCTCCGCGCAGTATGCTCTCTATCATAAGCCGCGCGAAGAATGAGGGCATAGGCGCGGAAAGCTTTCATAAGGATGCCGAGCTTTCCGGTGATGTGCGAAGAATAAAAATCGCAAGTATATACTCTGAGTATGCCCGCCGTCTTTTCAGCTCAAACGCGCTGGATTTTGATGATTTGCTTTATTATACCGTAACTCTCTTAAATCTCCATGAAGATGTGCGTCGTTATTGGCAGGAGCGGTTTAAATACGTGCTCATTGACGAGTATCAGGATACAAACCGTCTCCAGTACCTCTTCTCGGCGCTTCTGGCAAAAGGGAGCGGGAATATATGCGTTGTAGGTGATGACGACCAAAGTATATATAAGTTCCGCGGCGCGACAATTGAAAACATACTTTCCTTTGAACAGGAGTATGCTAACTGCCGCACTATACGCTTGGAGCAGAATTACCGCAGCACCGGCCACATTCTTGATGCGGCAAATGCCGTAATCCAAAATAACACCGAGCGCAAGGGCAAAAACCTTTGGACGAACGCCGGGGACGGGGAATTGGTCAAATGCTATTTCGCCGATAACGAGCGGGACGAGGCGCAGTATGTGGCTTCGTGCATAATGGACGAATACGGGCGCGGCGGGAAGTGGCGCGATAATGCCGTGCTCTACCGCATGAATGCGCAATCGTACCAATTTGAATATGCCTTTAAGCGTCTCGGCATTCCTTACCGCATTTTCGGCGGCACGGGCTTCTTTGAGCGCGCCGAAATAAAGGATATGCTTTCATACCTAAACCTTGTCGCCTCGCCTTCGGACGATTTGCGCCTTATGCGCATTATCAATGTCCCGGCGCGCGGCATAGGCTTAACAACGGTTGAGCGCTTGCGTCAGCTCGCGGCGACCGAGGGGCAGAGTATGCTCTATATTGCCGGTCACGCCGGGGACTATCCCGTGCTCGGTAAGGCAGCAACGCAAAAGCTCACGGATTTTGCCGCGCTTATGACGGGCTTTCACGCTTTTTCAGCGGAGAATACACCGGATGCGCTTCTCGATGAGATAATCGAGAAAACGGGGTATATCCGCGCGCTTGAAGAGAGTAACACGCAAGAGGATATTACGCGCATAGAAAACGTTCGTGAGCTTAAATCTTCCATTCTCGTCTACATGAAAGAAACGGGCGATGAGAGCTTAGAGGGGTACTTGGCGAATGTCGCGCTCTATACGGATCTTGATAATTTCGACCCCGACCAGGACTGCGTTGTGCTGATGACGATGCACACGGCCAAGGGGCTTGAGTTTCCGACGGTGTTTCTTGTCGGCATGGAAGAAACCGTGTTCCCCGGTATGCGTTCTATCGGGATGCGCGAGGAAATGGAAGAGGAGCGGCGGCTGTGCTATGTCGCGATTACCCGCGCAAAGCGCCGTTTGGAGCTTGTCTGTGCGCGCCAGCGTATGCTGTTTGGCCGCACCACGGCAAACCGTGTTTCCCGCTTTGTAAGCGAGATTCCTGAAGAGCATATAGAGAAAAATATTCCCGAGCACTATTCGTATAATACGCCGCCTCGACAGAGCGATTACGCCCGGCGTGAAGCGCCCCGCGTTACCGCCGTTACGCATAAAAAGACGCAAAGTGCGGAGCTGCCAAGCTTTGAAGTCGGCGATAATATTGTGCATAAAGCGTTCGGAGCGGGTGTAATAACCAAAATGCAGCCGATGGGCGGTGATTTCTTGGTGGAGATTAATTTCAGCCAAGGCTTAAAGCGTCTCATGCTGCGCGCCGCCGCGCCGAATATGACGAAGGAAACGGATTAATCAAAAAAGAGGTAATTAATGCTTAATAATAAAGGGCTTTGGGGGCGCATTGCGCTCCTCGGCACAGCGCTTATTTGGGGAAGCTCCTTTTTCATCTTTAAAAACACCCTTAACGATATCGGCACACTCTGGCTTTTGACAGCGCGTTTTGCCATTGCAACGGTTGTTTTCATGGCGGTGTGCTGGCGCAAGGTCATCAAAATGCCGAAGCGCGTTTTCATGGGCAGTGTGTGGATGGGGCTTTGCTTGACGGCGGCCTATCTCTTCCAAACTTATGGCTTAGTGTACACAACGGCGGGGAAAAACGCGTTTTTGACCGCATCCTACTGTGTGATTGTGCCGTTTTTGGCGTGGGGCTTTTATAAAAGAAAGCCGGGGAAGCACAATGTGGCGGCAAGCGTGCTGTGTATTGCGGGCATCGGCTTTGTCTCGCTTGACCACGGTTTCGGTGGCATGAACATTGGTGACGGGCTTACGCTCATTTGCGGCTTTTTCTATGCCTTGCAGATAGTAATGACGGAAGAATACGTGAATGAGTGCGATGCGCTTCCGCTCACCACGGTGCAATTTGCCGTATCGTGGCTTGTGTGCATGGTGCTAGCGCTGTTATTTGAGCCTGCGCCGCAGACTTTGCCGCGAAACACTTGTTTCACCATTGCTTATCTCGGCGTTGTTTCCACTGCAATCGCGTGGTTTTTGCAGGCGTGGGGCATGAAGTATACGCCCTCGTCCACTGCAACTGTTTTGATGACGCTCGAATCCGTTTTCGGCGTAATATTCGCCGCGCTCTTTGCAAATGAAAAGGTAAGCTCCTGGGCATTGTTCGGCTTTGCGCTTATTTTGGTTTCCGAACTCTTAAACGAGCTCGGAGCGGGGCTGTTTAATCGCAAAGCGCCGGATAGTCAGCAATAAGATTCTTCTCATATGCACCGCTGAAAATCCGAAAAGGGGAGGGTTATGCTTGAATACTAAGCAAAATAAACTTAATATTTCGCGGCAGAGCCTTACCTTTGCGGCGCTGTTTGTTGCGGGTGTTTTATTCATGCTGTGGAAAGCGCCTTACGGCTTCGGCGGCAGTGATGAAGCATTTTACCTCACTGTCCCTTATCGCCTTACGCTTGGGGATAGGCTCTTTTTCGATGAGTGGCATATGTCCCAGCTCGCTTCGTTTTTTACCTTGCCCTTTGTCGCGCTTTATACGCGCATAAACGGTTCAACCGAGGGGCTTATGCTCGCCGCGCGCTATGCCTATATTGCGTTTCATGCGCTCTTTGCGCTTGTTCTTTATCTGCGTTTGAAAAAATACGGTGCTTTTGCCGTTGCGGCAAGTATGCTTTTCTTGCTCTTCACGCCGTTTGACATGATGTGCTACAGCTATAATACCGTGGCGCTTGATACGCTTGTCCTCGCCGGGGCATTTGCAGGAACGGCTCAGAAAGAAAAGCGCGCGGACAAGATTATTGCGGGTGCGTTTTTCGCGTGTGCGGTGGTCTGTTGCCCGTATCTTGCGGCGGTATACGTGCTTTATCTTCTCCTTACCGTGCTTTACTCTGCGATGAGGAAAAAAGCATACTGCGCTGTATGGGATAATGAAGTTTTCACTTATCGCTTTTTCGGCCTTGTTACGTGCGGCGTTGCTATAGTATCCGCGCTCTTCGCGGTGTTTTTCTTCACGCACTGCTCTGTTAGTGAGCTTATAGCCTCGCTCCCGGGCGTTCTTTCAGACCCCGAGCATCCGAGCTATACGATTGTGTTCATGCTAAAGCACTATGTTTATTGCTTAATTACGGCGCATAAGCTTATGCCTTTGCCGTTGGGGCTGTATGCCGTTTCTCTCCTATGGCTGGCGTTTGACAAAAAGCGGCGGGAGCATACGCATATACATCTTTTGCTCTCTTCTTTCTGCGCGCTGTTGTGCTTTTTCCTCTTTGCAAAGGAGCTTACGCAAAGCTATTATAACGGAATAATGCTTCCGCTGTGCTTCGTGGGCTTTACGGCGTATTTGCTGCTTGAAAATAAGCCGAGGGGGCTTTTTGCGGCGTTCTTCGCGCTCGGAATTGCCTACTCCCTTTGTGTTTGCGCCACATCCAATATGGGCTTTGATGTGCTGAGTATGGCACTTTGCGTTTCAAGCGTTGCAAGCTGTGTGTTTATCGGTATGCTGCTGAATGAGCTTTCCGCGCTCAATAAACCGCAACGGCGGGTTTTGCGTGCGGCGGGGCTTGTTACGCTGGCGTGTCTGTTCGCGCTTGTGATTACCGTCAAGGCCGTGCATTGTTTTTGGGATGCGCCCCCTGCGGCACTGGATAGCAAAATACCCGCCGGGGCGGCGCGCGGCATTGTGACGAGCGAGCGTTTAGCAAAAGACTATATGCGCATATATGACGATATGCGCTCATATGAAACCCAAATGCCCGGCAAGCTTTTCATCTATGCGCAGGAAACATGGTGTACGCTTTTATTGCCCCCGGGGTATGAATCGGCTTCGTTTTCCGCGTGGCTATCGGGACAGGACGAGATTACCGAAGCTCGCCTTGCGATGTATTACGAGATAAACGCAGATAAATACCCCGATTATGTGTATATCCCCAAGGATAACACCTTTGCGCAGCCCGGGCTTGACTCTGCGCGCATATATGCCGAAGCCGAGCAAAACGGCTACTCTGTCTGTGAAAACGATGTTTCATGGAAGCTGGAGAGAGCGAAATAGCGCCCTTTCTACAGTAAACGGAAAATGTTCATCATTAGGCTTTGATTTCTTGCACATTATATGATAATATAAATTGTTAAATACGGTTTTAAAGGAATGTAACTATGGCAGATCTGAGAAAAGAGATCGAAAGGCGCAGAACCTTTGCGATTATATCCCATCCGGACGCGGGCAAAACCACGCTCACCGAGAAGCTTTTGCTTTACGGCGGGGCAATACAGATGGCAGGCTCGGTCAAGGGCAAGGCCACCGCGCGCCACGCGGTTTCCGACTGGATGGAGCTTGAAAAGCAGCGCGGTATATCCATAACCTCGTCTGTTATGCAGTTTGAGTACGAGGGGTATTGCATCAATATTCTCGACACTCCCGGCCACCAGGACTTTTCTGAGGACACTTACCGCACACTCATGGCGGCGGATTCCGCCGTTATGGTGATAGACGCGGCAAAGGGCATTGAGCCGCAAACGCGCAAGCTTTTTAAAATCTGCGCCATGCGTCACATTCCCATATTCACCTTTATAAATAAGCTTGACCGCGAGGCACGCAGCCCGTATGACCTCATGGAAGAGCTGGAAAACGAATTTGGCATAGGCACTTATCCCATGAACTGGCCTATCGGCTGCGGACAGGATTTTAAAGGCGTGTACGACAGGGAAAAGCGCGAAATCCTTGCCTTCAACGAATTTCACCGCGGGCAAAGCAAGATTCGCGCAATCGAATGCACCCTTGACGAAACAGAAAAGCTCGATGAGCTTATCGGCGCGCGCCTTCGCGCAACGCTTACCGATGATATTGAGCTTCTTGATGGCGCGGGCTATGATTTTGACATTGACAAGGTGCGCTCCGGCCGTCTCAGCCCCGTTTTCTTCGGGTCGGCGCTCAATAATTTCGGTGTTGAGCCGTTTTTGGAGTGCTTTTTGCGCATGACGATGCCGCCTTTGCCGCGCGTATCTCGGGATGATATTGTTGACCCGTTTGATGAGCATTTTTCGGCCTTCGTTTTCAAGATTCAGGCCAATATGAACAAGGCGCACCGCGATAGAATCGCCTTTATGCGTATATGCTCCGGCCGCTTTGAACGCGATAAGGAGTATTTCCATGTGCAGGGGGCAAAGCCCTTGCGTCTTGCCCAGCCGCAACAGCTCATGGCGCAGGAGCGCGCTATTATTGATGAAGCTTTCGCCGGGGATATCATCGGCGTATTCGATCCCGGTATCTTCTCAATCGGCGACACGATATGCGAAAAAGGGCAAAGCCTCTGCTTTGAGGGCATACCCACCTTCGCGCCCGAACATTTTGCTGCCGTTGAACGCGTTGACACTATGAAGCGCAAACAGTTTGAAAAAGGCATTATGCAAATCGCACAGGAAGGCGCAATACAGATTTTCCACGAGCCGTATACCGGTGTAGAAGAGGTCATAGTAGGCGTTGTGGGCGTTTTGCAGTTTGAAGTGTTGGAGTATAGGCTCAAAACCGAGTACGGCGTGGATATTCGCCGCCGTGCCATGCCATTTGAGCTTGTGCGTTGGGTTGAAAACGAGGATATAGATATATCCCGTCTCAATCTCACGAGCGACACCAAGTGGGTGCAGGATTTCAAGGGAAACAATCTCCTGCTTTTCACGTCTGATTGGTGCATAAATTGGGCGCTTCAGAAAAACGAAGGCTTGCGCCTGAGAGAATTTAATAAAGATTAAAATACAAAGGGGGCTTCACCGTGGCAGACAAAATAGTAATTGACATTTTCAAAACCAAAAACGCTGAGGATTTTTCCAAGGCGCTCAGTGACCCCAACGGGAAGCTTGAAGTCGGCTCTGCCGCCGCGTATACTGCGGCCTGTGCCGCCGCGCTTTTGTCGCGCGCGGCCTCGCTCACGGCGCGGGCAAACAGCAATGAACGCGTGGAGTATATATCCCGCAATGCCGAAACGCTCAGAGCGTACATGGTGCATCTTATTGACGAGGATGTAAAAAGCCGCGGGCCGCTTGCAAAGGCTTTGAAAGAGGGCGAAGCGCGCAAGATTGAAGCGGCGCGTCAGCCCGCTGCCTGCATTGCAAATGAAATCGTCAACATGATGAACCAGTGCTTAGATTTTATGCGTGAGCTTTCCGAGCTTTGCCCAAAAGAGGCCGTGCAGTATCTCGGCGAGGGGGCGGAGCTTGCAATGGCGAGCGTGAAATCGTGCATGATGTATCTTGTGGCGATGGCCGATGAATGCTCCGATGAAACTTACCGCTTTGTCACGCGTCGCGAAAACGAAATCAGCCTTGCCCAGTGCCAAAGCGCCTTTGACGCGGTTATAGAAAAGACCAAGGCGGTAATTTGAGAGCGGATTAAGCTATATTCGGGAGGTGCTTTTATGAACGCAGAAATTGAAAGGCTCAAGGCCTTAGTTTCGGAGAGTGACAACATCGTCTTTTTCGGCGGTGCAGGGGTCAGCACCGAAAGCGGAATACCCGATTTTCGTAGTGTAGACGGGCTTTACAACCAAAAGTGGAAGTACCCGCCCGAGACCATATTAAGCCGTACTTTTTTTGAACGCAATCCCGAAGAGTATTATAGATTTCACCGCGAGAAGCTTGTTATAGACGGTGTAAAGCCCAATCGCGCGCATTTGCGCCTTGCCGAGCTTGAGCAAGAGGGCAAGCTCAAAGCCGTTATAACGCAGAATATTGACGGGCTTCACCAAGCGGCGGGAAGCAAAAACGTGTTGGAGCTTCACGGCAGTATTCTTCGCGCGTATTGCTCGCGCTGTAAGAAAGCTTATGATGCCGATATCATCAATTACGGCGAGGGTGTGCCGCGCTGTTCCTGCGGCGGGGTTATAAGACCCGACATCGTCCTTTATGAAGAGCCGCTGGATGGCGATATCATGCAAAGTGCGGTTCATTTTATAGCAAATGCCGATGTTTTGATAATCGGCGGGACTTCCCTTAATGTTTATCCTGCGGCGGGATTAATCAACTATTACCGGGGAAATAAGCTTGTCCTGGTTAATTTGAGCGAAACCCCGTATGATAGCTATGCTGATCTTGTGATACATGAAAAAATCGGCGAGGTGTTCAGCCAGATATGAACATAATAAATGTGCTCGGAGTGAAATATTCCGATATTGACATAGCGGAAGCGGTAGAGCGCTCTGTGCGCGCGATTGAAGCGCGTGAGGGCGGTTATATCCTCGCACCCGATTCCGCGCTCGTGCTCGATGCGCGCCGTAATCGCCGCCTTATGACGGCAGTGCGCGCAGCGCGCCTAACCTTGGCGGGGGATAAGGGGATATTCATAGCGTCCTCTATTCTCGGCTTGCCGCTTCATTATAAAATGAGCGGCGGCGATTTCGCGTCTGCGCTTTTGGCAAGGCTCGGCACTGACGGAAAGAGTGTATTTCTGCTCGGTGCGAGGGAGAAAACCGTGCAAAGCGCGGCGGAAAGCCTTGTCGCGCGCTTCCCCGGCATACGCCTTGCGGGTGCGGCAAGCGGGCAGTTTGTGGACGATACGGAGCTTGTGGATGAAATAAATGCCGTATCGCCCGATCTCCTTTTAGTGTGTCTGCCCTCGCCGAAGCAGGAGCTATGGCTGTATGATGCTTGTCCCTCACTCAATGCGGGCATAACCCTCGGCCTCGGCGCAGTGTTGGAAAACAAGCGTAAGGAAAGCTTTTTAACGCGTCTTGTGCGCGACCCGAAGATGACACTTAAAATACCCAGAATGATTTTAGCGGCCTTGTGGAAACGCATTGCCGGTTAGGGAGTGACGATAAAAATGGCTAAGGGAAAGCTGATTGTTTTAGAGGGCATTGACGGCAGCGGCAAATCCTCGCAGTACAGCCGCCTTTGCGCGCGAATGAAAAGTGACGGAACAGTCTATAATCATATTGTTTTTCCCCGATATGATAAGCCGAGCTGTGCGCTCGTGAATATGTATCTCTCCGGCAAGTTCGGCGCAAGCCCGAACGATGTCAACGCCTACACGGCCTCCACTTTTTATGCGGTGGATCGCTTCGCGTCCTATCGCGAGGACTGGGGGAGTGTTTACGAAAACGGCGGGATAATATTATCGGATAGATATACAAGCTCCAATGCCGTTCATCAAGGCTCTAAGCTCTCCGAAAATGAGCTGCCCGCCTTTTTCGCGTGGCTTGCCGATTTGGAATATGATAAAATGGGCTTGCCGAAGCCGGATTTGGTGATTTATCTTGATGTTGATATAGAAACCTCGCTCTCTCGCATGAAGCGCCGCCAGGATGCGACCTCTACCAAGGCCGATATCCACGAGCGCGATATAGGCTACTTGAAGCGCTGCCTGCGCACGGCGGACTACGCCGCCGATTACTTCGGCTGGACGCGCGTTATTCAAACGGAAAACGGCGTTGAGCGCAGCTTAGATGATATTAACGACGAGATTTATTCCATAGTCTCCAAAGTCCTTAAATAAAAAAACGGGGCTTCTTGCGAAGCCCCAAGGGTGAAATCAGCAGCAGCCGCAGCCGTTGTTGTTGTCGCACCCGCAGCCGCAACCGGAGTTGTTGCAGCCGCATCCGCCGCCGCAGCTGTTGCCGCCGCAGCAGAAGAGGATAATTATCAGTATGATAATCCAAATACAACCGTTATTGTTCCAACCGCACATAGTTACAACCCTTTCTCCGCGCTGAAAAAAATGTTGCTTTGCAATCCGCCCTGCGCGGCGGCGGACAAAAGCTTTTTACTTCGTGTAGCATCGAGCTTTTTTGCTGCTCGTGCCATAATATGCAGCTTTTTCTCCGCCTGACACTGAACACCTCGGAAGAAAGATTAAACTGTTGCTTTTTATAAAGTCGGTGAAAGCATATCCCTCTGCGCCGACTATGGAGGTTATAAATGGCCGATAATATTGACAAAATAAACGAAATTTTCTCCTCGCAGGACGCGCAAAAGACCGAGCGCGGCAAGGAGAGCGAAGCTTCGTCTAAAGACACTGCGCGCCGTTTGCGCCGCGAGGGCGCAAACCCCATAAAAGCGGTTGATAAGCTTCTTATTGACGATTCCGGCAATAAGCGCGCAAACTATACCGGCGATGACCTTTCCGAGCGCGACTATCATCCCGTGCGTCAAAGCCATGAATACCGTTCAGGGTGCTTGGGCGGGCTGATGTACTTTGTTTTCGTGCTTTGCGTGAGCGTTGTGCTGGCGTGCTTAGCATGGATGGCGGTAAGTGACGCATTGGCGCTCAATAAAGATACGTTTACCGCCGTTGTGTCGCTCCCCATGGATATATTCGATTCCAAAACCGTTGACACCTATGATGAAAGCGGCAACAAAACCGGCACGAAGCGCGTCACGAGCGCGGATATAGAATACGTGGCCGATGAGCTTAAATCCGCCGGGCTTATCGAGTATAAGTGGCTTTTTGAGTTCTTCTGCAAGATTTCTCACGCCGATACCAAGGTTGACCCCGGCGAATACGAGCTTAGCTCGTCCTTTGACTATCGCGCACTTATAAAGAATATGCAGGTAGGCTCCGGCGCGACCGTCACCGTCAGCGTCACTATTCCTGAGGGCTTCACCATGCACCAAATCTTTACGCGCCTTGAGGAAAACAAAGTCTGCTCTTATGAAGAGCTTATGGATGCGGCGGCAAACTACAGCTATAACTATGAATTTCTTGCCGGTATTCCCGAGGGCGAAGCAACGCGGCTTGAAGGCTTCCTCTTCCCGGATACGTATGAATTTTATGTTGGGATGCAGGCTTCCAGTGCTATAAATAAGCTTCTTGAAAACTTCCACTATAAGATAAACGAAGAAATGATAGCGAAGATGAACGCAATGGGGCTTGATATAAGAACCGTTGTCAACATGGCCTCGCTCATCGAGCGTGAAGCGGCGAATGATAATGAGCGCGCTTTGATAGCCTCGGTTATATATAACCGCCTTTCTATCGGTATGCCTCTCGGTATAGATGCGTCTATACTCTATATTCACCAAGACCATGACGGCGCGCCCACCGGCGAAATGCTCGCTGAGGAAACGCCGTATAATACCCGCCTTAACGCCGGGCTTCCGCCTACACCTATAGCAAACCCCGGCCTTGCTTCCATTCAGGCCGTGCTTGCGCCCGAAACTACGGGGTATTATTACTATGCGCTCGATACCGCCACCGGTCAGCACAGGTTCTTTACAAACTCCGGCGAGTTTGACGCTTTTGTAGCTACGCAAAATTATGAATAAAAACCTTGAATTGCTATCCCCGGCAGGGGATATGGAGCGGCTTATAATGAGCCTTAACTATGGCGCGGATGCCGTGTATCTCGCGGGGCGGCGCTTCGGTATGCGCGCCGCCGTCGCGAATTTCTCCGATGAGGAGCTTGTGCGCGCGGTGGAATACGCGCACGATAGGGGAGCGCGGGTGTATGTCACCTGCAACACCATCCCCAGAGAAGATGAGCTTGACGAGCTTAAAAGATATCTTCCTTTTTTGCAGGAAGCGGGCGTGGACGCGCTTATAATTGCCGATATCGGCGTATTGGAGCTTGCCAAGAAATACGCTCCCCGCGTCAATAAGCACGTCAGTACACAGCTTGGCGTGTTGAACAGCGCCACGGCCAATGCCCTTTACGCTATGGGAGCGGACACGGTTGTGCTGGCGCGCGAAACGCCGCTTGAGGATATCAAAAAGCTCCGCGCGAATACGCCGCAGGATTTAAGAATAGAGGCCTTTGTTCACGGGGCAATGTGCGTTTCCTTTTCCGGGCGCTGTCTCCTTTCAAATTACCTCACCGGGCGCGATGCCAATCGCGGCCAATGCGCCCAGCCCTGCCGCT
>CAZGFK010000008.1:21372-39397 GCA_964524815.1 uncultured Oscillospiraceae bacterium | reverse complement strand
AAAAGGTGTTATGAGCATCTTCTTCCATCCAGACTTTACTGTCGGTCCCGGAGTTGCGCCGGGTCATGCCGAAAATGGCTTGCGGACTATACCGCCGATCGGGAATTGCGCCGAAAGCGCTCACCCTGCCCTGAAGATAGATTTATAATAACACACTATTCTCTCTTTGACAATACCTTTTTAGTGGTATATACTGAAAGAAACCACACGAAAGGAGGCGCGCGATGAAAAAGCGGGAAATAAGCTGTTGCTTTTCCGGGCACAGACCGGCGAAGCTGCCTTGGGGTGCAAACGAGCTTGACGCGCGCTGTGTGGCGCTGAAAGAGGAGCTGGCCGCGCGCGTAAGCGGGATATATCAAGCCGGGTATCGGCATTTTATATGCGGCATGGCGCTGGGCTGTGACACGTATTTTGCGGAAGCGGTGCTTGCGCTGCGGCGTGAGCATGAGGATATCACGCTTGAAGCCGCCGTACCCTGCGGCACTCAGCCCGACCGCTGGACGCGGCAGCAGCGCGAGCGATATAACACGCTGCTAGATGAGTGTGATGCGGTAAATGTGCTGCAAATTGACTATACGCCGGAATGTATGCTGCAACGCAACAAATACATGGTAGATCGCTCGTCCCTGCTTCTATGCTGTTATGACGGAATGCCGGGCGGGACGATGCAAACCATAATTTACGCCGAGCGTAGCGGCGTGAACGTAATAACAATAGATATATAAAGATATATAAACCACGGTGCAAAGAGGTTAAATGCACCGTGGTGTTTTCGTTTATGGCATTCGGGAATGGGGTATCATATTATAGATATCAGAGGTGATGACATATCAAAACTACATACTATTTGGGGGCTAACTCCAAGGACGGGTTTTATTCACTGTATGACGGGTTTTGCCGAGGAAAGGGCGACTATCTGACCGTGATAAAGGGCGGCCCCGGCACGGGGAAAAGCGGGTTTATGCGCAAAATCGCCCAGAGCGCCGAGGCTAGGGGGCTTGATACGGAAGTAATACCTTGCTCGGGCGACCCGCATTCCTTAGACGGGTTATACATCCCCGCGCTCAAGCGCGGCTGGGTGGACGGGACTGCGCCGCACGTAGCTGACCCTGTGCGTTTCGGAGTGAATGGAGATTATGTAAACCTTGGAGAGTTTTTTACGGAAATACAGGACGAGGAAGAGCGCGCGGAGACCGATACGCTATACTCGGCCTACAAGCAGGAATACAGCGCGGCGTACTCTTATCTTGCATCAGCGGCAGCGCTTAGGCGGGGATATATCCCGGCACTGTTTACAGGTGAAGTGCGCGAGCAGATAGAGTGGCGGATAAGGAACATACTGCGGCGCTGTCACGTGCGCGGGGATAAGGACACGCCGCGCCGCTGGGAGCGGTTTTTACACGCGATAAGCTGTGAGGGCGAAATATGGCTCAACGGCGAAATAGAAAAACTGTGCTCGGTAATATACGCATTCGATAACGGTCTTGACGGTGCGGACACGGCGCTGAAAATCGCCGCCGCGGCCGCAGAAGAATGCGGCGCGGAAGCCATACTCTGCCGCTCCCCTCTTGACCCTGCTCGCTTGGATGCGCTGATCTTGCCGGAAGCGGGCGTTGGGTTTGCATCAAGCGAGTATACGCTCCCCTCGGCGCGGCACATACGCCTTGATGCCGCGATTGACCCGGTCAAACTGCAAGGTCACAAGAGCGAGCTTCGCGAAGGGCGGCAAACTGAAGCGCGGCTAAAAATGCTCGCAATCGAGCACCTCAAGCAAGCCAAGGCGCTTCATGATGAGCTTGAAGAGCACTGCAAAGCACACATGGACTTTGCCGCGCTCACAAAGTACACGAACGAATACACAATGCAGATATTCGCATAGCCGCGCAAAACCCGCCGAGGGCATCTCGGCGGGTTAATAGGTCATATTCACAATCAACAACAGAAAAAACGATAGCCGCAGGTAGGGCCGAGGCACATATTAAGCGCGCACATCGTCAGGCAAAGCTTATCCGTGCTGAGGCCGGTGGAATAATGGGCGGAATAGTTATCATAAAAGTCCCCACCGCTTTGAAGCTGCTCCAAAAGGCGGCAATGTTCTTCGTTGCCGGGTTCGATTTCCACGGCACGGCGCGCCGCATCAAGCGCGGCGATTTTGTTGCCCATGTACATATTTGCGCCCGCCGTGAGGTAATACCACTTGCCGTCACGCTCGGAAGCGGGAACACCGGAGAGGGCGTTGATCGCCTCGCGGTACATTCCGTTGCGGATATAGTTTTTCGCGGCGGTGTACTCGCTGCGCTCGCTTTGGCGCGCAGCACCCCCGCCGAAATCGTTCCAGTTGCTCCACGATGACCACGAGCCGAAAGGATTATACCCCGCAGAATAGCCGCCGTAGCTCTGCTGCCCGCCGTAGCCGTAGCCTTGGCGAAAGTCTTGCTGAGAGGGCGTGCCGTTTTTGATTTGGTCGTAGGCGGCGTTAATCTCGTTCATCTTCTGCGCCGCCGTGGGGTCGTTGGGGTTGAGGTCGGGATGGTACTTTTTCGTCAAGTCCCGATATGCTTTTTTTACCTCGTCATCTGTCGCATCGCGCGACACGCCGAGCACCTTATACGGGTCCTGATACATTGTTGTTCCCTTTCTTCTCCTCTTTCTTAGGGGAGAACTTACTGTCAAATTGCTGCCAAACGCCGAGGCAGAGAATGTTTTTCAAAATATCCGCGTCCTGTACAAGAGGGAGCTTGTCAAAATAAAAAACGCACTCGCTCATGAGCATTTTCAAAATCGCACGAAAGCGCGCCTCGTTATCAAGGCCGTAATAGCGGCGAAACGGATTGTAGCTGTTATGAAGAGTGTCGGCATCAAGATCCATGGCCGCATCCATGATGTACACGGCCTTTCCCAAGGCGTTGCCGAGCGCCCGGAGCGTATCTGCCCAGCGATCGTCGCGCCACACGAGAACCTCACTCATGAGCGCGCCGAAGGTCGCGGCGGCGG
The DNA here is from genome assembly GCA_964524815.1 of uncultured Oscillospiraceae bacterium. Classification (GTDB taxonomy): domain Bacteria; phylum Bacillota; class Clostridia; order Oscillospirales; family Oscillospiraceae; genus Limivicinus. The sequence goes on along the minus strand of CAZGFK010000008.1, from coordinate 36,403 downwards.
AATCGGGGGATTCATCGCGCGCCGTTTCAATTGCGGAGAGCGCCGCGAGAGATGCGATCATGGCTTCATGCTGACGCGGGTATTGCTCGGCAAGGGATAAATACGCACGCTTTAGAGCGTGCCCCTCGGCAAGCGAAATGAGGTTTGCTTCATCGCGCCAATCGTCCATACATTTAAGATATGCAAGCATAACATTCATGTCCGCGGCATAGTCGGTGGCGGCAGAGGAAAAAAAGCTATGCGGCGTTTTCGGGTGCGCAACACAGCGAAGCTCCCCCGCGCTCTCCTCCGGCTCATAAAGCGAGCCTAAAAGCAGCACGAGGAAGGTTAAATCATAATTCAATGTAAGGCGGGAAAGCTCACCGTGGCGAATCTTCAGCGCGCGGCATAAGCCACAGTAACACGCACGATAACGCGCCTGCTGCTCTTCACTCATCGCCCCGGGCAATGCGGCGAGATAGCCAAACATATCAGGTCTTTCCGAAGAACGAAGTGCCGCACTTGCGGCAGACGATTTTCACCTTGCCGCGATGACGCGGAACGCGCAGGCTCGTGCGGCAGCTGGGGCAGGTGAAAAATTTATACTCCTTGCGCTGAACCCAGCGCTCATGCCTAAGGCGACACCATGCGTCAAACTTATACTTCAAGCGCATATATTTCCCGTTTTCTTCGCGGCGCTTATAGACATTGCGGGAGAACATACGAAAATATACGATCCCCAAGGTAATAAGCACAAGCGGATAAAGCAAGCTTGCAATGCTCTTGATAAAGCTTGCCAAAAGCAGCAGAATAAGATCCACCACGAGCAAAAACATATTAAGCTGGTCATTGCCGTTTCTACCGACCATAAACCTTGCCAAGCGTTCTTTCATTTACTCACCCTGAAAACAAGACATTATTTTTATGGAGTAATTTTATCACATCATTGTCTCAAAACATCACGAAATTGTTAATTTAAACAAAGCTTAAAAAACCGTGCCGCAAATTGCGAAAACGCAACTTGCGGCACGGTTTAATATTCAAAAAGGAAACAAATACACCCAGTCGTTTCATTCAACGACTGAATGTAAATGTTTGGTTTGGCTATCGTCCGTAAGAATGCTTAGTCGAGCTCTTTGATGCTCTTGATGCACTCGGGGCAAAGGAATCTACCCTTGTAGGTGATTATGCCCTTGACATTGTCGCAGAAAATGCAGGAAGCCTGGTACTTGTGAAGGATGATATCCTCACCGTCGACGTAGATTTCCAGTGCGTCTTTCTCTGCGATGTCCAGCGTGCGGCGCATTTCGATGGGAAGTACGATACGACCCAGCTCATCGACCTTGCGGACGATACCTGTAGATTTCATCATTCTACACTCCTCTTTCGTGTTCAAAATATTTGGTGCGGCGCTATAAAAACTTTATAGCCCCTTTACACCCTCTTCAAGATTATAACATAAGATTTCGTCCAGTCAACAAGAATTTTCAGAAATTCGGTCATTTCTACATGAATTTACATTTTATTCATTTGCTCAGCATTTACTTAACTCGTTTTCGTGCATATTCACCAGGATTAAATCTTGATGCTTTTCTTATGAAGATTTCTCTTGTAATATTCAAGAAATGAATGTATAATGATAATGCTTCAAATTTTGAAAGCTAAATGCCAAGCCCAAGGGTGCGGCAATGCCTACGGAGGATAAATAATGACCAAATATAAGCGCCGCTACGGCGACCGCAAGGAAGGGCGGCTTGTGCGCTCTCTGCCGCCGTTTAATAAGTTCATCCCCTACATAATGCCCACGAGGAATGACGGCTGCAACCAATACGAAGAGAGCTTTGAAGTGACGGCGCTTGACCGCCGTCTGCGCCAGCTTCGTGTGGCGGGCTACAAGGGCATCGGCATTCTGCATTTTCTCGTTGCCGCCTACATTCGCGGCGTGTCCATGCTGCCGGGGATAAACCGCTTTGTTGTCGGCCGCCGCGTTTACGCAAGGGACAACATTGAAATAGTTATGACCGTCAAGCGCACACTTTCCATAAACTCAACGGAGACAACAATTAAGGTTGTATTTGAGCCGACTGACACTATTTTTGATGTTTACCGCAAGATGAACGAGAAGATAGACGAAATAAAAGCCTCTGAGGATAACAATAACACCGAGGACGTAGCCGAGGCGCTGACGAGAGCCCCGCGTTTTCTCATCCGCTTTGCCATCACCGTTTTGCGCGTTATGGACTATTTCGGCTGGATTCCGCAAAAGCTTCTCAACGCAAGTCCGTTCCACGGCTCGATGATTATCACCGATATGGGCTCGCTGCGCATAGGGCCTATTTATCATCATATTTATAACTTCGGCACGCTCCCGGTATTCATCGCGTTCGGCGCAAAGCGCCACGCGTATGAAATTGACCGCCACGGGCAGGTCGTGGATCACAAATATGTTGATTGCAAATTCGTCCTTGATGAGCGCACGGTAGACGGCCATTATTACGCGCAGTTCCTGCAAGCCTACCGCTATCTCTTCGCCCACCCCGAAATCCTTGAAGCACCCCCGACAAAGGTTGTAGAGGATATATATTAATAGGTAGAAAGAATAAAAATTGCCGCACTGTTTGAAAGCTAAACAGTGCGGCAATTTTGTACGTAGGATATAAACTCAGCCAATATTCATTTGGTCGTACAAAAATTCATATTCGTACATATTGGACTTTTTCTGAATAAGGCTGTTAAAGACATCAAAGCCGTATTTTTCGGCTAAAGTCTGCTCGCCGGAGAAGAGGTTGACACCGAGGCCGAGCCTGTCCCCTTTTATCTCAACGCCCATTGCGGCGAGCGTAGACGGGAACAAATCAAACTGCGAAAACTCTCTGTATTTTTCGTTTTGCGGCTCGACTGCGGAATTAACAAAGCAGTTATATATACGCCGCTCACCCATGATGCCGAGGGTATTGGACATATAATCATTATCCATAGAGCAGTGGTCGCCCGCGATAATAATTGCGGTATTGTCATAAAAGTCCTGCTGCTTGAGCCATTCAAGAAAATCATTTAACTGACGGCTGGCGCAGGAATAAACCGTTTGATACTGATCCGTGTATCCGTCTTGGCACAAGGGGCACACAAAGCCGTTGGGAAAATGCGTGTCAGAGGTCAGAATGGATATTGCAAAAGGCCCGTCATCGGCTTTTTCGGTAAGGCACTGCTTAGCATAATCATATACATACAAATCTTCCATGCCCCACCAGTAGTTATTATAACCGTCCGGGATTATGCCGTCAGAGGGTGCGGAAATGAAGTCAAATATTTCGTCTATGCCGTGCTGATAGTAATAGTTATCCCTGCCGCCGAATTGCGCACTTGAGCCGATAACCAAGGCTTGATAATACCCGTTCTCCTTGAGTATATCCATGAGGGAAACCGTGCCGGGAAGGAATTTGCCGTAAATCCCGTAGGTGTTTACATCTATTCCGGGCGGAAGCTTGAGAGGTATACCTGCCGTATGCGCAACCATTGCGCCCGCCGTCCAAGTCGCGCCGCCGGCCTGTCTGCAACCGCCTACACCGCCTGTTTCAGAGAAATTAACATTCTCGTCCGCAATGGTATAAAGCTCCGGGATTACGTTTTCTTTATATGCTCCGCCTTGCCAATCGGCAAAAAACGTAGTCTCCATTGACTCAAGATATATGTATATCAGATTGCGCTTTTGCTCGGGGAATACAAGCTCGGTTTCATCAGGATAAACATATTCCTCTTCATAAAAGCCGATATCGGTCAACGAATCCTTTATATACGTTGTAAGCCCGGAAGCGTTGGAAGCCTTAAAGGTAAAAAATGCGAAAAACGCAAGGCAGACCACTGTGCGCACCGCGCGCGAAAAAGGATAGAGCTTCAAGGACTTTTTGTTGCCGAACTGAATATAAATACCGCTGTCGGAATCAAAAAGAAAGACAAAGCTGAAAAGCGCGGCAGCAAGCAGCGCCGTGAAAAGGGTGTTGCAAAAATAATCAATCACCAAGCCGTTTTCAACGCCGTTCAAGGCCGAAAAGAGCGTAAAAATAATTGAATCGAACCCGATTTCGCCGTATTTATTCTTATACCAAATTGCCGTTGAATATGCGAGCACCGCAAAGAACACGAGCACAAGCAAAATGATATTAAGCGCCTTACTCTTTGTCTTGGGTTTTGTTTTATTCTGCTTTCTCGTTATCTTCACTTTTTTTCACCAACGAAACCTTATTTTTAAGCGTGGCAGCAATAAACGCAAAGAAAATTGCCGCAGGAACAGAAAACAAAAGATAATCCGCCGCAATCTGCAACGCCGTTTCCGCCGCAGGGCTGACAGCGGCAACTGCCACATGGTATAAGCCCATTTTTATGAGTATACACGCGATATTAATAAAAAGATTCGCCGTAACGTAGCAATACAACAAGCCGCGAAGCGAAAGCTTTTCCTGCCGAAGGTGCTCATACAGCGCAACCGACAGCATTGCCGGGAAGAAAAGCGTTATAAACTCAAACATTAAATCACTCCTTGCTTTTCTAATAACTGCAATTATAGCATATTGAATACAAAAATCAACATCGAAAACATTATTACGGCGTGAATTTATGATATATTGCGCTCTTTGACGCAATATTCACCATTATGTCACAAATAGCAAAAGCTCTACACCGGTTAACAGTGCAGGGCTTTTGCATATCATATTCTTCAATTACCGTTTACCCCTCGTTCTTAATCTTCGTTACGGTGACGGAGTTTGAGAGTGCGGGGATGGCGGCAGGGTTATCGGTATTGACGGTGGTAAGGGCGGGAAGCTCGCGGAGAATCGCCCAATCGAGGTTTGCGCCGGTATTTATGAGCGTGAGCGAGGTTAGGGACGAAAAATCGTCCAAATTCACGGTGGAATCAAGCTGACAATCGTAAAACGCGAGGGAAGAAATATTCGATTCCTTATCAAAGCTCTTGAAGAAGCTGCCGCGCAGGTCGCACGCTGTGAGAGTGATATCGGTTAGCGAGCTATGACGCAGCACGGGCTTTATATCCGCCGTGGTGCAGTTGGAAAACTTCACGGCTGATAGCTTATTCAGCGAGCTAAGAGAAGAATAATCCGCGATAACGGCGCCCGTGAGGTCAAGGGCACGCAAATCCAAGCACTGCCGCAAATCGCCCAAGTCAACCACGGGGCAACCCTCGCAATAAAGCTCACGAAGCTTTGTAAGCTTGCCCACGCCCTCAAGCGTTGTGACACGGCAAGCGCTCACATCCAGGGTCTGTATAGGCAGGGCTGGCAGGGTCGCAAGGGAGGAGATGGGCTGAGCATTTATATGAAGCGCTCTAAGCCCGGTGAAATACTGCAAATCGGATAAATCCCGGATTTCCGTCCCCTCGGGGAGCATATTCATTTCATCGGAGTCCGCGCCGAAGGAAAAGCCCTCGGCGGTAATATGAAGCTCGGTAACAGAAGCGAGATCCGAAACGTAGATAGCCCCTGTTTCTATGCCGGTATAGCGGCGCGCCACGGTCTCAAGCGCGGCACTTGTAAACTCCGCCGCCGTGCCGGACGGCAAAAGCGCCATTTCCGGGGTGTTATAACGGATAATAAGGCGCTCATTCCAGCCGAGAAAGTGGCCGATTATGCCCATTGTCAAAGCGCCGATGAGCAAAACCGCCGTGAGCACAAGCGTCACGATTTTGCCCGCGCTCACGCGCTTTTTCGCGCGCTTTTGCGCTTTCTTCTCCGCCTTATTCTTTTTCTTTTCTTGCTTTTGAGCCTTTTTTTCGCCTTGCGCCTTATCCGTCACGGTCGGCGCTTCGGGCGCGGCTTCACCCTCGGCGGGAGCGAAAAAGCTCTCGGAATTCAAAAGAGGTGCTGAATAGAGCTTATCAAGAAAAACCTTTTCGGACATGGTGTATTTCATGAGGGCGAAGATATTGCCGATCTGCATTTCCATGCCGGGGGTCATTGCGGTTTCTTCAAGAAAGATGTTGATAACCTTAATGCGCTTGGAAAGGGCATAGTGCATCTCGCGCCGACAGTTATCGGACTTCATATAGGCATTGGAGACAAAGGCCAGCATGAGGTGCGCCGCACTTAAATGCTCAGCAATACACTCCGGCCACTCGCTGCCGACTTCTATGCCCTCATCATACCATATGCGATAGCCGCGAGTGTGCATATGCGAAATGACGGCCATTACAGCGGGAGAATCTGCGTGAGCGTAGCTGACAAAAATATAAGGCTCTTTACCCTCGTAGGGCGCGAAAAAATACACTTTATCTCCCCTCCTCTTGTTTCTCTGCGGCGGCTTTGACGCGCACGGCGGCTGCCTCGGCAAGTGCAAGAAGCTTTTCGCTCTCTTCGAGCAGCACTTCTCCCGCCGGGGTGAGACTTTCCACATGATTATCGCGGCGCAAAAGCTGCACTCCCAGCTCTTGCTCGAGCGCCGTTACGGCGCGGCTGAGCGTGGAATGGCTGGTATAAAGCTCACGCGCGGCGGCGGAATAGCTTTTCGCCTTTGCAACCGCGGCGAACATGGCAAGCTGAGATAGCTGCATATCAGAAATTGAACATATGGGGCAAAAGCTCGGAAAGCTTGTAGCTAACATAGCGGTCGCCCGCCTTGGCGCAAAGAATCTCAATCTCGGGGGAAAACTCCACCAAGAACTGACGGCAAGCGCCGCAGGGGGTAGGCCAGTTTTCGCTGTCGGCATAGATGGCGATGCGCTTAAAGCTTCTGTGTCCCTCGCTGACGGCCTTTACACAGGCGGTGCGCTCGGCGCAAATAGTGCTGCCGAAAGCGGCGTTTTCCACGTTGCAACCGGTGAACACGGTGCCATCATCACATTCCAGCGCCGCGCCGACAGCAAAACGGGAATACGGAACATACGCGTTCAAGGACGCTTTCTTTGCCATTGACATAAGATCTCTGTCAGTCATAATGTTCTCCTTTTCCGAAAACCTGTGCGATTTTCACGTATTTTATAGCATTAAAATAAGAACAAGTTTAGCCGTCTACAAACTCCCAATTGACGAAGTTATAAAGGGGGTTTCCGTAATTTGCGTCAATGCCCTTTACCACACCTCTGTGGCAGATTATCTGCTGCTTTTCAAAGCCGATGGGGATAAGCATGGCGTTGAGGCTTATTAGGTCGGCAAGGTTGCGGTAGGCGCTCTCCCGCTCCATTGACCCGGCGGCGAGATACGCATTTATATACTGCTCGTAGCTAATATCGGTGGAATTGGAATAGTTAAGGTTTGTGGTTTCGTTATCCTTATTTCGCACCTGCATAAGCTCGGTAAGGTCAAAGTTATTGCGCAGGTGGATTTCGCCGTAATAGAGGTCATAATCGCCCTCTTCTATGGCGGTGAGATATTCATCCCAAGTAAGCTCGCGGACATTGACGGTTATGCCGAGTTTTTCCATGTCCTCGGCAAAGCGGCGCACAACGCCGGTTTTGACGGAGCTATCCGAGCAGACGACAAAGTTAAGCTCGATTTTTTGCGGCGAGCCGGACATATATTCAAGCTTTCCGTCCTCGTCATAGTCCTTTATACCCGCGTTTTCCAAAACGGCAACACAGGTTTCCATGTCGTAAGCGAGGTTATTGGCAAGGTCCGTGGGGTAAATGTCGCAGGTGGGGTACATCGCAATGGGCGAGGCAACGCCGTTACCGTCCAACAGCTCCACCATATGCTCGCGGTCAAAGGCGAAGTTGAGGGCATAGCGGAAGCTGCTGTTTTTGCCCATTGTCCCGGCCTCATTGATGACGACATAGTGCATATTCGTGGTGGCATATGTATGAATCTCGTTGCGGCTGGCGTAGCCGAGGTTTGTATAGCTGGAGGGGTCGTTGATGACAACATCTATAAGCGAGGATTCAAACGCGTCCAAGGCACTTTCGGCATCGGTGTACTCTTTTAAGTATATCGTGTCAAGGGGGTGGGTGAGGTTTTCATTATGCGTTACCTGCACGCCCACTTCGTCGCCGCTGTCGGCATCTTCCCCCGTAAGCTCAATGGGATAGCCGATATAGCCCTCATAGGCCAAAAGCTTTGTGTGATCCTCACTGTACATATAAGGGCCGCTGCCCATGGGGAAATCATCGCCGTAGGTACCGTATTTAACAACGGGGATATTGAGGAGCTTGGGGAGCTGAGAATCGCCTATGCCCAAGGAGACATAAAGCGTATATTCATCATACCCGCCGCCCTGATAGCTGGCAAAGCGACCTTTGTAGCGATCCGCCGTGACGGCGCGGTCAAGGGAATAGCGAAGATCCTTCGCCGTGACGGGTGTGCCGTCATGGAAGGTGTGGCCTTGGTCGATAGTAAAGGTCCAGTATGTATAATCCTCATTGGCTGACCAGTCGATAATAAGGTTTTTGACAATATTAAAGTTATTATCGAGTTCCAGCATATTCTCGTACACAAGCGAGCAGATGAGCTGATTCGAGCGGTTTGTGGCTATCATGGGGTTAAAGGAGCGAGAGGTATTGGAGTTGAGGGAGAAAACATCATCCTCTGACGCCGCGCGCTCCACGTCCTTGCCGCCGGTGGATTCGGCAATGGTATCATAGGTCAGTCTCTCCTTTCGCTCGGAGCAAGCAGAGCAAGAGAGCAGCAAACACAGCGCAAACAGGGCGCACAGGGCTCTTTTTATCTTTGTCATATCTATCTCTCCCTTTTCTCACAGCACTATCGCCGCGGCTAAGCTGCCTCTGCCGAGGCCGCGGCGGGATGTGTATCTGTGCGACCAGTATTTATCGTGCAGACACACCGTACACTCATCGGAAACGTCTATATTCTCCGGCAAAATGCCGAGCTGCAAGAGCCTGCGAGCATTCGCCGCGCGAAGATCCACATAGGTTTTGCCGTTTTCGGCGCGGTCAAAAAGTCCATCCGCGTCCCCGGATAAATACTTTTCAACGGCGGCGGGAACATCGTCATCCGTTTCAAAGCAGCAGCGGCCTATTGCCGCGCCCTGGGCAGCAGTAATGCACTCCGGCTTTGCGCCGAGCGCGCACATTTTTCCCACCGTCACGCCGAGAATGTCGGTCACGGAGCTGCGCCAGCCGCAATGCACCGCCGCAATAACCCCGTGCTCATAATCGCAAAGGAGCGCCGGGACGCAATCCGCCGTGAAGCAGAAAATGGGCAAGCCCTTTTCCGTGGTAATAAGCCCGTCCGCATTATACGGCGTGCGCGTACCCAAAACGTGCTTATCCGCGCTCGTTACCACGCGCACCTCGTTTGAATGCACCTGACGGGTAACACAGCAGTCATTCCCGCCCGCGCCCATGAGGGCGGCCACGCGGCGGAAGTTCTCTTCCACGTTTTCCTGCGGGTCGCCGCGCCCGGAGCCGAGGTTGAGGCTTGCAAAGTCCCCGGTGCTCACGCCGCCGTAGCGCGTTGTGAACGCGTGGCGCGCTTTAATGACGGAAGAGGTCATATAGATTAATCCGGATTCATTTTGTTCTCTAAATGCCATAATGAGTTATTCCTTTGTGCGCTTATTCGTTGCGGCCGCAGCACTCCTTATATTTAAGGCGGCGGCTGCCGTCCGGCTTCATCTTGCCGCAGGGGCAAGGGTCGTTTCTGCCGGGCTTGGGCGCTTTTTTCACGGGTTTCTTTTTTAGGGACGCATCCCCGCCGACATTGGCGGAAGCGTTTTTGGCAACGGCCTTGCGCTCAATGGGCTGGGCGGTGCGCACCTGCACGGTGTAGATACGGCGGACGGTTTCCTCGCGTATGCCGTGAACCATGCCGTCAAACATTTCATAGCCCTCTTGCTTATAAGCGTCAATGGGCTTGACAGAGCCGTAGCCGCGCAGACCGATGCCGCGCTTTAGCTCACTCATAGCGTCTATATGCTCCATCCAGTATTCGTCCACCACGCGAAGCATGATAACCCGCTCCACCTCGCGCATCACGGGCAAGCCGTTCGGCGCTGTGCCAAACGCTTTTTCGCGCAGGGCATAGACATTTTCGGCAATCGCCTGTATGCGCGCGGTGACTTCATCCGGCTTTGCAGCGCCGCCGAAATCCTCTATTTTAATCTTGCCGTGAGGCAGGAAAAGCTTTTCAAACGGAGCGAGCGCCGCATCAAGCTGGGCTTGGTTTTCCGCCGGAGCGCCGCCCAAGCCGTCCATAACCGCACCTTTAACAAATTCCTCAACCATGTTGAGAATCTGCGCGTGAATATCCTCGCCGTCAAGCACCTTGCGGCGCTCGTCATAGATGATGTTGCGCTGCTGGTTCATGACATCGTCATACTCCAAAACGCTCTTTCGCGTTTGGAAGTTGCGGCTTTCAACGGTTTTTTGCGCCTGCTCTATGGCGTTGGAGAGCATTTTATGGTCAAGGGGCGTGTCCTCGTCAACATTGAGGGTTTCCATCATGCTCATAATACGCTCAGAGCCGAAAAGACGCATGATATCATCCGTCAGCGCGAGGAAGAAGCGGCTTTCGCCGGGATCGCCCTGGCGGCCGGCGCGGCCGCGAAGCTGGTTATCTATACGGCGGGATTCGTGCCGCTCCGTGCCGAGGATGAAAAGCCCGCCCGCCGCGCGCACCTTTTCGGCTTCCTCATTCGTGACGGCCTTGTGCGCCATAAGGCGCTCGGCAAAGAGCTTGCGCGCTTGGAGAATGTTTTCATCGTCCGTGTCGGCATAGCCCGTGGCCTCGGCAATGACGGCATCGTCAAACCCGGCCTTGCGCAAGTCGGTTTTAGCCAAAAACTCCGCATTACCGCCGAGGACAATATCCGTGCCGCGCCCGGCCATATTCGTGGCAATCGTGACCGCGCCGAGCTTGCCCGCTTGGGCGACAATCTCCGCTTCTTTTTCGTGGTACTTGGCGTTGAGCACCGTATGAGGCACTCCCCTGCGCTTCAAAAGCGAGGAAATATACTCGCTCTTTTCGATAGACACCGTGCCGACAAGCACAGGCTGCCCCTTATCGTGGCAGGTGACAATCTGCTCTATTATCGCGCGGTTTTTGCCCTGCTCGTTTTTATAAACCACATCCGGGTTATCTATACGCACAACAGGCTTATTCGTGGGGATTTCGATTATATCAAGCTTATAAATGGCTTCAAACTCTTCGCTTTCCGTGACGGCTGTGCCCGTCATGCCGGAGAGCTTGCCGTAAAGGCGGAAATAGTTTTGGAACGTGATGGTGGCGAGGGTTTTATTCTCCTTTTGCACGTCCACGTGCTCCTTGGCCTCGATCGCCTGATGAAGCCCCTCGGAATAGCGCCGTCCCAGCATGAGACGGCCTGTAAACTCATCGACTATGATAATTTCGCCGTCTTTGACAATATAGTCAATATCGCGCTTCATGATACCGTGGGCTTTGAGCGCTTGGTTAATATGATGCGAAAGCGTGGCATTTTCAATGTCGGCAAGGTTTTCAAGGTTAAAGACGGTTTCGGCCTTGGATATGCCGCGGGCGGTGAGCGTGGCCGTCTTGGCCTTTTCGTCCACAACGTAGTCCGCGTCAAGCTCTTCGCTTTCCTCTTCCTTTTCGTCCACCGTGGCGTAGACGACTTTTTTCAGCCGCCTGACAAAATCATCGGCTTGGCGATAAAGGTCAGTGCTTTCATCGCCTTGGCCGGAGATGATAAGCGGGGTGCGCGCCTCGTCAATCAAGATAGAGTCAACCTCGTCAACTATGGCAAAGGCGTGGCCGCGCTGTACGCGCTGCTCCTTATAAATGGCCATATTGTCGCGCAGATAGTCAAAGCCCATTTCGTTATTAGTGCCGTAGGTAATATCGCAGTTATAGGCCGCGCGGCGCTCATCCGGCGTGAGGTCATGGATGATAAGGCCGACAGAAAGCCCCATAAAACGGTGCACCTTGCCCATCCACTCGCTGTCGCGCTTGGCAAGATAGTCATTAACCGTGACGATATGCACGCCTTCGCCCGTGAGCGCATTCAGGTACGCCGGGAGAACGGCCACAAGGGTTTTGCCCTCGCCGGTTTTCATCTCGGCAATGCGGCCTTGGTGAAGCACGATGCCGCCGATAAGCTGAACGCGGAAAGGCTTCATGCCAAGCACGCGCCACGCCGCTTCCCGCACGGCGGCAAAGGCTTCGGGCAGAATATCGTCAAGCGTTTCGCCGGAAGCTAAGCGACTTTTGAACTCGTCCGTTTTGGCGCGAAGCTGTGCATCCGTGAGGGCGGAATACTCCCCGTCCAGCTTTTCTATCGCATCGGCGATAGGATATATCCTTTTCAGCTCTCTATCCGAGTAGCTGCCGAAGAGTTTATTAATAAGACCCATTTCATTGACCTTTCGTAGAGAAAAATGTGTTTAGAAAATCGGATAAAATTTCAGTCTATATTCTACCACAAGTTTATGAATAAAAAAAGTATTATCTTGTATTCATTTGACGGCTGTGATAAAATAATATCCCGTGAAATAATAAAATACATTGACGGGGAGTTTGGAAAACATGAGCGCTTTAGGTTTTGATAACAACAAGTACGTTAAACTGCAATCGCAAAACATTCGCGACCGCATTTCTAAGTTCGGCGGGAAGCTTTATCTTGAATTCGGCGGCAAGCTTTTCGACGATTTCCACGCTTCGCGTGTGCTGCCGGGCTTTCACCCGGACAGCAAGGTGAAAATGCTTTTGGAGATGCGCGATGTGGCCGAGATTGTAATTGCAATCTCCGCTGACGACATTGAGCGCAGCAAGCATAGGGGCGACCTCGGCATCACCTATGATGAGGACACCCTGCGCCTTATTGACGCGTTTCGCGGGATAGGGCTTTATTTCGGCAGCGTGGTGCTGACGCATTTTCGCGGCCAGGCCGTGGCAGAGCAATTTCAGCGCCGCTTGGAGAGCCTCGGCATACGCGTATACAGGCACTATATAATCCCCGACTATCCGCAAAACGTGCCGCTTATCGTGTCGGACGAGGGCTTTGGCAAGAATGATTTTATCGAAACCTCCCGCTCGCTCGTTGTTGTGACCGCGCCCGGCCCCGGCAGCGGCAAAATGGCAACCTGCCTGAGCCAGCTTTACCATGAGCACAAGCGCGGCGTAAAGGCAGGGTACGCAAAGTTTGAAACCTTCCCCGTTTGGAATCTCCCGCTCAATCACCCCGTCAACCTCGCTTACGAGGCGGCCACGGCCGACTTGGACGATGTAAACATGATTGACCCGTTCCACCTCGAAGCCTACAATGTCACCACCGTCAACTACAACCGCGATGTTGAAATTTTCCCCGTGCTGGAAGCGATGTTCAAAAGAATGTACGGCGAAAGCCCGTACAAAAGCCCAACCGATATGGGCGTGAACATGATAGGCTATTGCATCGCCGATGACGAGGTGTGCTGCGAGGCGGCAAAAAAAGAGATAATCCGCAGATACTACACCACGGCTTGCGCCGTACACCAAGGGCTTTCCGAGCCTGGCGAGACGCGGCGGATAGAGCTTGTTATGAGCAAGGCCGGAATCTCCACGGAGGATCGCGGCGTTGTGGCGGCGGCGTTGCGGCGCGCCGAGGAAACTGGCGCACCGGCTGTGTCTATAGAGTTGCCGGACGGACGGATTATTACGGGCAAGACCTCTTCCCTGCTCGGCCCGTCGTCCGCGTGCCTTGTAAACGCGCTCAAGGCGCTTGCGGGGATAGACAAAAAAATGCTGCTCATCCCGCCGAGCATTATTGAGCCTATACAGCATTTGAAGATTGAGCACATGGGCAACCACAACCCGCGCCTGCACATGGACGAGCTTTTGATAGCCCTTTCCATATGCGCCGTGACGAATCCCATTGCGGGCTACGCCATAGACCAGCTTGATAAGCTGCGCGGGTGCGAAGCACACTCTACGGTTATCCTCTCCCATGTGGATCAGGATCAATTCAAAAAGCTTGGCATAAACATCACCTGTGAGCCGAGATATCAGGTAAAGAAACTCTATCATAAATAAACATACGTAAAAAAATCGCGAAACTTTTTCGCGGTTTTTTACGTCTAATAGGCATTCTTACAGGGAGGAATGAAAAATGAAAAAGCTGACGAGCGTATTACTTGCAATAATCATGCTTATGTCGCTGTGCGCGTGCGGTAGCTCATCGGATATGGCAGTCTCCGTGGTACGGCAATATGAAGCCGAGGCTGAGGAAAGCTATGACACTGCCATGGTTGAAACTGCACCGGCAGCAGCCTACGGCCTTGCATCCGGCAACATGAGCGCCGAGAGCGGCGAGAGCGATTTACCCGACACTGACCCAAGCAAGATTATCTACTCCTCCGACGCAACGGTTGAAACCACGGAATTTGACGAGACCGCCGCAAAGGTCACAGAGCTTGTGGACAAATACGGCGGGTGGATAGAATCCAGCAGCGTAAACGGCGCAAATTACTACAACACCGCGCGCGGAAGAGTGAGCCTGCGCTCGGCCTACTACGTGATGCGCATACCCTCATCGCGCTTTGCGGAGCTTATGAACACCCTTTCCACGCTCGGCAATGTGCCGTACACTCACACATACACGGAGAACGTAACCACGCAATACTATGACACTCAAGCGCGCCTGACGGCCTACGAGACGCAGGAAGCGCGGCTTTTGGAGATGATGGAGCTTGCGGAAAGCGTAGAGGACATTATCACGATTGAGGAGAAGCTGACGGAGCTTCGCTATCAGATAGAAGCGCTTCAATCCAAGCTCAACAACTGGGATCGCGAGGTGAGCTACAGCACGGTGAACCTCAGCATTGAAGAGGTTGAAAAGTACACGCCCGAAAGCCTGACTAAGCCGAGCTACGGCGAGCGCCTTTGGGATGCGTTTACCGAGAGTATAGAGGATATCGGCATATTCTTCAGCGATTTTCTGATAATCCTCGTGGCGGCGCTGCCGATTTTGGTGGTTTTGGGCGCGGTGGGCTTTGTCGCAGTGAAGCTTATAACGCGCTCGCGCAAAAAGCGCAAGGCGAAAAAGGACGCGCAGACAGGCGCAGACAGCAAGGCAGAATAAACCGAGCATTATTAAAGGGTGTTGCTTCTCGGCAACACCCTTTTTGCGCAGAAAG
>CAZGFK010000008.1:0-21272 GCA_964524815.1 uncultured Oscillospiraceae bacterium | reverse complement strand
ACCGAGCATTATTAAAGGGTGTTGCTTCTCGGCAACACCCTTTTTGCGCAGAAAGGGTGTTGCCGAGAAGCAACACCCTTTTTGCGCAGAAAGCGGCTTCCCTCGTTTTGGGGAAGCCGTTTTTATGAAATCAAATCATAAGCCCTTTTTGCGCGCTTCGAGAGAGAGCATTACTATCTTCTCGCAAAGCTCGGCATAGCTCATGCCCTCAACGGCGGCGGCGCGGGGAATGAGACTGTTGGGGGTCATGCCGGGGAGGGTGTTGACCTCTAAGCACCACGCACGCCCCTCGTCATCGAGGATGAAATCGGTGCGGGAGTATACGGACAGGCCAAGGGCATTGTGGAATTTAAGCGCCGCTTCGCCCATGAGCTTGTGCTCTTCCTCGGTAATGCACGCGGGGCAGATTTCACGTGCGCCCTCGCTGCCGGATTGGTACTTGGCAACATAGTCAAACTTCCCCTCGGGCGGGACAATTTCAATCGCGCTCAAATAGCGGTTATCAAGGACAGGCACGGTCATCTCGCGGCCTGTTATCTTGCGCTCCACCACGGCGCGGTCGGAATATTTGAGCACTTCCGCAAGGCCGGTGGAAAGCTCTTCGCGCGTTTCACATATGACAACGCCGATAGACGAGCCGCCGTTCACCGCCTTTATGACGCAAGGCAGGGGCAATTCATCCGTGAGCGTGGGGATATCGTCGGCAGTATAGCGGATTTCGCGCCATTCGGGCGTGAGTACCCCGGCAGACTCCATAATGCGCTTGGCAACGGCCTTATCCATAGCCATGGCACTGCCGAGAGGGGCAGAGCCGGTGTAGGGTACGCCGAGCAAATCGAGCGCGGCTTGGATTTTGCCGTCCTCGCCGTCCGCACCGTGCAGACCGAGAAAAACGCAGTCGGCCAAGCGGCAAAGCTCCAAAACGTTCTTGCCGAGGCGGCTCGGACTTTTATCATGGCGCGCGGCCTTGACGGCGGCGATATCGGGCGCGGTGCGCCCCACGGCAACCTCGCCGCAAAAGCCGTCCGGCACGTCAAAAACGGATTCCAAAGCCCCGTCATAGTCCTCAAGCCCCATGAACATATCCACGAAAACGGCCTTATGCCCAAGCGAACGCAGAGCGCGGCAAACGGACGTACCCGTGACAAGGGCGACATGGCGCTCAGAGCTTACTCCCCCGCCCAAAACAACTATTTTCATTGCAGAGTATCCTTTCACTCACCCGCGCGACAAATGCGCGCGAAGATAGATTTGCTTACAGTCCACGCTCCCGCCGAGGCGGGAGCGTTTTGTGTTTATATACTATTATGTTTTTATGCTTATCAGCACTGCTTCATCACGCGCATGAAGAACTCAACCGCGCGGTGAATAACCTCAAGGCGGATGTGTTCATCGTTGCCGTGAATGGTGCTGCGCTCTTCGCCGGTGAGATCCATTGCGGAGAAGCGGTAAACGCGGTCGCTTATCTCGCCGTAATGGCGGCTGTCGGAGCACTGAACCATAAGGTAGGGAGAGACGATGCAGCCCATCCACGTACCGGAAACGGCGTTTACAACGCGCTCCCAGCCGATGCAATCGGTGCGGGAAATTCGGCTGGGCTCCATGCACTGACCGACAGAGAGCTTAACCTCGGGGTCATTGATGACGGAAGCAATATACTCCTTGGCGCCGGCGATGCTGTCCTCGGGGTTAAGACGAAGATTGGAGACCATAGAGGCAGCGGGCGGGATAACGTTCGGGGCTTTGCTGCCGCTCATCTGAGTGAACGCTACGGTGGTGCGCATGAGGGCATTCAGCTCGCCGCCGGACTTCTTGCAAATCGCGTCCAAAACGCCGCTGAAGCACCAGAGGTTTGAAAAAATCATGCGATAAAGGAAGGTGGAGCGGCGACCCAAGGTGTCGAACATTTCGGCAACGGGCTTGGTGAGGTGAGCTTTGAACGGGTGCGCTTCCACCTTGGAGCAAGCCGCGGACAGCCGCACGATGGGCGAATTGGGCTTGGGTGCGGAAGCGTGGCCGCCGGCAGAGGAAACGGAATACTCAAGGTTGAGCATACCCTTTTCGGCAATGCCGATAAGGCCGCACGGCTCATGCACGCCGGGGAAGATGTTATCCACAACGCCGCCGCCCTCGTCAATAACCATTTCAAGCTCTATACCCTGCTCCTTGAAGTAGTTGACGATATGGCGCGCGCCTTTGCCGTTTATCTCTTCGCCGCCGGAGAAAGCAAAATAAATGTCGTTTTCCGGGGTGAAGCCCTGCTTTATGAGGTTTTCAGCGCCGGAGAGAATGCCGTTAAACGTGACCTTGGTGTCAAGTGTTCCGCGCCCCCACATAATGCCGTCGGAAATCTCGGCATCAAAGGCGGGGTGCGTCCAGTTAGCTTCTTCAACGGGAACAACATCATAGTGCGCCATGAGCACCGAGGGCTTACCGTCTCCCTTCGTGCCTTTCCATTGGAAGAGCAGACCCCTATCCTCAAAGCGAGTGAGGGGGCAGGTTTTGATGACGTTCGGGAAAAGCTCCGGCAGCTTGCCGATGAGCTTTTCAAACTCCGCATCGTCTTCAAGAGAAGAATCATAATAGGACACGGTGCGGCACTTTACAAGCTCGGCAAGGGAGTTTACAGCCGCATCGCGGTCAAATTCAATGTCCTCGAACTGCTTTTGTTCGGTGTCCTTGGGCGTGAACATCGCCGCGCGGACGAGAATAACGGCAAGGAACACAACGATTGCAGCAAGAATGATCCAGCCTATCATTTTTTGTTTTCCTCCTTAGATTTTGCTCAAATGCGCTCTCAAATCAATCAAGAACGTGCTTTTTATAAAGTATACGAGATACGCCGATGGTGAAGAGCACACCCACGGGCACCATTATGCCAACAGTGGACGCGTTGAGCGCGGGCACGAAGATGAAGAGCACAAGCATGAGAATGCCGGGCGCAACGGCGATCTTCCAGTTTTTCGAGATGAACACAACGCCGAGGCCGCCGAAGAGCGCGGGAAGAATCTGCGCAAAGGCGGGAGCGAGCACGGGAGCATCGAGAATCGGCGTGAGCGGCGTAATGAGGATAACGCCGAGTATGATAATGAGGGTGGTAACAATGCTGGAAACGGCGATTGCTATAGTGGAAACTATTTCGCCCTCTTCGGTGCGGATGCTGACATCGGCCTGGTCAAGCGCGTTGAGCGCAACGGGGAGCTTGAGGTTGGAGATATTGCCGGTGACGAAGCTGAGGTAGGACCCGCCCGCGCCGAGCATGGGGACATAAGTAAAGGTTTCGACTATGCCGACAGCCCAGTACATGGGCGCGGTGGCGAGGATGCCCATCCAAAAGCCGTGCCAATCGGGAGTGGCATTGTAAATGAAGCCGACAAGCAGGGGGAACATCATGAGTATGACTACCATGCTTAAGTTCCAAATACGGCCTGCTTTATGTACGGAATGAACATAGGACGATTCGTTTTTCATGTTATTTACCTCCTCCTAGTTTAAGAAAGCCACGAAGTGATGGGAATCGCGGCGGCCATGCCGATGATAAGGCTGGCGGGAAGCGCATAGTCACTGACCCAGCGCCACTTGGTTTTCTTGACGAGCACACCGGCCACGCACATCACAAGCGCGGAAACCAGCATAACCAGCGGCGGGATAAGGCCGGGGAGATTGCCGGAAAAGACAGAGCCGAAATCGCAGAAAACATAGCCGAGGAACGCGGAAATCATACCGGTGAACATGGAAGCGGAGAAAATCTCGCTCCACTTATGGTCGCGGTTTTCCATGCTGATCATGCCCTTTTGAAGCTTTTCGGCCACAACGGGGACAAGCCAAATGCCGATCATGATGCTGAGCGTCATAACCCATGCGATGGTGACATACTGCTGCGCGGTGAGAGAGGTAACCTGCCCAAAGACAAGACCCATTGCACTGACTGCGTTGGAAGCGGCGATAGTTTCATAAGAAAGCGAGCCGACAACGCTCAAGCGCAGCCAAGGCAGGGGCACGCCGAGATCCTTTGCAAGCGTAATAACGCTGATAACGATTGCGACTGCGGGGGCAATGGTGAATATAGCCGCCGTGCGCGCAATGCGCTTGAGCTTAGCTTTATCCATGCCTATCGCGAGACCGCGCCGCCACGCCTTGACGAGGAAAAATACCGACTGGCCGAGGACGGCGGCGATTATTACCCCGACAATGACGAAGAGTATAGGGCTGTTTACTTCAAATGTCATGCTTCTTTTCTCCTTTATTAGTTTTTGTTCCGATAACTTATATTTTAACACACTACCGCGCGCCTTTGCAATAGCGCAAAGGTATAAAATTGTATTATTATGCAGAAAAACCGAGCGCCGCGGTGCTTGCGGCGCTCGGTACACGTATAAAATCAAGCCTGCGCGTCGGGATAGCGCATATACTCTGTGCCCTCTATGTCCTTCCAAATAAAAACGCCGTTTTCATAGGTCATATAGCTGTGGGGCGAGGCTTCCTTGGGAATGGAGACAGAGCCGGGGTTGAGGCAGAGAACGCCGTCAACAATTTTGCACATGGGGACATGGGTATGCCCGCTCAAAAGTGCGCCGCCTTTAGCAAGACGAGGCAGGCTTTGCGGGGAATGGATATGCCCGTGAGTGGCGAAAACGAGAGAAGAACCAAGGTCTAAAAGCGCATAATCGGCAAGGACGGGGAAATCAAGCACCATTTGATCCACTTCCGTGTCGCAATTACCGCGAACGGCGGCGATTACATCGGCGTAGCTATTTAATATCTTCGCCGTCTCGCGCGTATCGTAATCGCGGGGCAGGTCATTGCGCGGGCCGTGATAGAGTAAATCCCCCAAGAGCAAAACGCGCTGCGCACCCTCGCTTTCAAAGCGCTGAAAAAGGCGGCGGCAGTAATACGCCGAGCCGTGTATATCCGAGGCGATAAGCCATTTCATATTAATATACCTCCGGTTTTGTTTTCTTTAACAGCTTCATTATAGTGAATTAACCCTCGCGCGTCAACTCCGAGAATACGCGCCGCTGTCAAAGGCAAACGCATCGCTGAAAAAAGCGTAAATTTAGACAGAGAAGCGCAAAATAACGGCTGACACATTGTTAATAATATGATATACTATAGTTAACAATCCCCCACAAAGCGTTACACCCATACTATATATGAAAACAAATAAGGAGAGTAAAAGCATGGCACAGCTAAGACCCAAGATAGTCAAGCTCGCCAAGGTTATAGGCGGCGCATCGGGGCTGATGAACAAGATTGACGAGAACGCCCCGGAATACTACAGCCTTGTCAACATCGTTTCCGATGATGAGGCCGATATCGCCATAGCCGCCGGACTGCGCAAGGAGCGCACGGCAGGTTATCTCGCCGAAAAGGTCGGCAAGAGCGTGGAAGAGATTCAAGGGGCGCTGGATAAGCTCGTATACTACGGGATATTCAGGCGCACATACAGCGAGGAGCTGGGCGAGGACATCTATTTTATGCAGATTTTTGCCCCCGGCATACTCGAAATGATGGTGAACAACAAGGAGCTTATGAGCGCGCACCCGGAAGTAGGCCGCGCGTTTGAAGAGTACACGCGAATCCGTATGCAGTCGATGGGGCCGCTGCTGCCGGACGGGTACGGGCTTATGCGCGTAATCCCTGTGGAAGAAGCGATTAAGGACATTCCCGGCGTGACGGACGATGAACGACTGAGCTACTACCTCAATAAATACGACAAGTTCTCCGTTTCCCCCTGCTCATGCCGCGCATCGCGCACCTCGCTCGGTGACGGCTGCGGGCATTTGGACGAGGATATGTGCGTACAGATGGGCAAGGGCGCGGAACATTACATCCGTTCCGGCAGAGCGCGCGAGATTACGCGCGAAGAGGCGCTGGAGATAATCAAGCGCGC
This sequence comes from uncultured Oscillospiraceae bacterium, assembly GCA_964524815.1. GTDB lineage: Bacteria > Bacillota > Clostridia > Oscillospirales > Oscillospiraceae > Limivicinus. Next base: position 15,379 of record CAZGFK010000008.1, on the reverse strand, counting down.
CGAGGAAAACGGCCTAATGCACGACATTCCCAACATCGAGGGTGCGGGCGACAGCTCGGCCATATGCAACTGCTGCTCCTGCGCTTGCTTCGGGTTACGCGCGGGGCTGATGTTCGGCGCGCGCGATGCGATACGCTCCAACTTCGTGGCGGAAATAGACGAGGCCAAGTGCGTGGCGTGTGCGCAGTGCGTGGAGGTTTGCCCCGGCAATGCATTGAAGCTCGGTCAAAAGCTTTGCACCACGGGCGATACCGCCGCTCCGGAATACGTGAAGATTACGGACACCTTTAACTTTGCCAAGGCGCGCAATGCCGACTACCGCGAAAACCGCGAGGACGTGCTGCCCTCGGGTACTGCGCCCTGCAAAACCGCCTGCCCCGCGCATATCCCCGTGCAGGGCTATTTAAAGCTTGCCGCGCAAGGCCGTTACACCGAGGCGCTGGAGCTTATAAAAAAAGAAAACCCGTTCCCCGCCGTTTGCGGGCGCATATGCAATAAGCGCTGTGAAGCCGAGTGCACGCGCGGCAGCGTGGACGAGGCCGTGGCGATTGACGAGGTAAAGCGCTTCATCGCCGACCACGACATGAACGAGAAAACACGCTATATACCCAAGATGATAAACCAAATCGGCAGACCCTACACCGAGAAGATAGCCATAGTGGGCGCAGGCCCTGCGGGCATGAGCTGCGCATACTATCTTGCAAACAAGGGCTATGATGTGACCGTGTTTGACCGCAACAGCGTTCCCGGCGGTATGCTGACGCTGGGCATCCCCTCTTTCAGACTGGAAAAGGATGTTTTAAACGCCGAAATCGACATACTGCGCGAAATGGGCGTGAAGTTCAAAATGAACACCGAAGTCGGCAAGGATATCACCATTGAGCAGCTTCGCGAAGAGGGCTACAAGGGCTTTTACCTCGCTATCGGCGCGCAAAATTCCGCAAAGCTGAATGTCCCCGGCGAAGAGCTGGCGGGCGTATTCGGCGGCGTTGACTTCCTGCGCGAAGTGAACCTCGGCAACAAGCCCGAAATCGGCAAAAAGTGCGCGGTTATCGGCGGCGGCAACGTGGCAATGGACGTTTGCCGCAGTGCAGTGCGCTTGGGCGCAGAGGAAACTTACATACTCTACCGCCGCTCCAAGGACGAAATGCCCGCGGATAAGGACGAGGTCGCCGAGGCCAAGCGCGAGGGCGTAACGTTCAAGTTTCTTGCAGCACCCGTGGAGATTATGGGCGAAGCGGGCAAGGTTACGGGCATAAAGGTTGAGCTTATGGAGCTGGGCGAGGCGGACGAAAAGGGTCGCCGCAAGCCGGTCGGCACGGGCAAGTTTGAAACCATCGAGGTTGACAGCGTTATAGGCGCGATAGGCCAAACGGTGGATTGGGGTGCGCTGGATATAGGCGATATGAAGCTCACCGCGCGCGGCACGGCCGAGGCGGACGCGCTGACCTATCAGACGGCGCAGAGCGACATCTTTGTCGGCGGGGACTGCTACACCGGACCGAAATTCGCCATTGACGCGATTGCCGCCGGTAAGGAAGCCGCGATAAGCCTGCACCGCTATGTACACCCCGGGCAGACGCTCACCGCCGGGCGCGACAGGCGCGTATACCACGCGCTTGACAAGGAGCAGGTGCTTGTGGATGTGGCCGGGTTTGACACCGAGCACAGACAGCTTGCCGGATATAACGAAGCCAAGGCAAAGACTTTCTCCGATGCGCGCGTGACGTTCACGGAGGAGCAGGTGCGGCGCGAGTGCGCCCGCTGCCTCGGCTGCGGCGCAACGAAGGTGGACAGCTACCTTTGCATAGGGTGCGGCCTGTGCACCACAAAGTGCAAATTCGACGCGATACACCTCAAAAAAGTGCGCGATTGGCACGCGACCACCTTTGAAACCATGCCGATAAAGGTTGCGGAAAACCTCGTAAAGCGCACGGGCAGCATCGTGAAAAAGGCGGTAAGCAAGTAATGCACGAGCTTGGAATATGCGACGCGCTTTTGAAGCTGGTGGACGGCATAGCCAAGGACGAAGCGCCGGACGGCGTTATCAGCATCACGGTTGAAGTCGGGTCACTGTCGGGGGTTATACCGGCATATCTGAAAGACTGCTGGAGCGCCGTGACAGACGGCACGGCGTATGACAAAACCGAGCTTATCACCGAGCTTTTGCCGGGCGAGGCGCAATGCCTTGACTGCGGGAAGACGTTCATCGCGGATTTAAATAAGCTCAACTGCCCCAAATGCAACGGAACAAGGCTCACGCCCCTTTCGGGGCGCGAGCTGACGTTGAAAGAAATACAAGCGAGATAGAAAAACAAGGAGTGCTGCACACAATCATGCAGCACTCCTTATTATTTTGAAATGGATTACGAATCAGAGCTTGAAGTAAACGGGGCGGTACAAAGATAGAGGCTGAAAAACACGTTTGTTTCAGTGCAAGCCATGACGCGACTGTCGCAAAGCGGCCTAGTCCCTTGTGGAAAGAGGTCATACATTTAAACAGCACGACAGCCGCTCGGCGAGCGACTGTCGTTAAAAACAATATACTATTATATGAGCTTACATCGTCATATAATCCGCAGATTACATGGATTCCGGAGCGGAAACGCCGAGCAAGTCAAGCGCGTTCTTGAGCGTGATTTCCAGCGCCATGACGAGGCCGACACGCTGATTGGTCAGCTCTGCATCGTCCGGGTTATTGACGCGGGCGACATTATAATAGCTGTGATAGAGCTTGACGAGGGAAATAATGTACTCGGAAACGATATTGGGCTTGCGGGTCTTTGCGGCCTTGGCAACGAGGGCGGGGAACTCGCTCATCATCTTCATGAGCTGAAGCTCCTTTTCATCGGTAAGGCGGTCATAGTTATCAACAGGCTTGAAAGCGGGGATATCGGGGTTGCGGAGAATGGAGCACATACGGGAGTGGGCATACTGGGCATAGTAAACGGGGTTATTATTGTCCCTTGCCACGGCCTGCTTAAGGTCAAAGTCCATCTGAGAGGAGATATCCTTGCTGCTGAAGAACCAGTGCGCCGCGTCAACGCCGACATCCTCGGTAAGCTCGCGAATGGTGATGGCGTTGCCGGTACGCTTGCTCATCTTGACCTCTACGCCGTTTTCAACCATACGCACCATTTGGATAAGGTCAACGGAAAGAGTGTCCTTCGGGCAGCCGATAGCGGAGAGAGCCGCCTGCATACGGGTGACGTAGGAATGGTGATCCGCGCCCCAGAGGTTGACGAGCTTGGTATAGCCGCGCTCGAGCTTATAAACGTGGTTTGCAATGTCTGGCGTGAGGTAGGAAAGCGTGCCGTCACTCTTACGCAGGACGCGGTCCTTATCATCGCCGTAGTCAGTGCTCTTGAACCAGAGTGCGCCGTCCTTTTCGTAAAGGAGACCCTTTTCGTCCATGAGCTTGAGGCAGTCGTTAATGCGCTGCATATTGTTTTCATAGAAGAAAGTCTCATGCACCCAAGAAACGATGTTAACACCGAAGTTCTTAAGGTCACGGTCAATCTTTTCAAGCTCCAGCTTCTTGCCGGTTTCCATGAAGTAGTGCAGGCGCTCATTTTCATCGGCGGTGAGCCACTTGTCGCCGTCCTGCTCGGCAATTATCTCGGCAATGTGCTTGACATCCTCGGCGTGATAGCCGTCCTCGGGCAGGGCGTACTCATCGGCGCGGCCGAAATGCTCATAATAACGGGCAATGAGGGATTCGCCGAGCTTGACGATTTGGTTGCCGGCATCGTTAACATAGAACTCACGCAGCACATCGTAGCCGCTCTTTTCAAGCAGACGGCAAATGCACTCGCCCCAAACGGCGTTACGCGCATGGCCGCAGTGCAAGTCGCCGGTGGGGTTTGCGGAAACCCACTCGACAAGGATGCGCAGACCGTTGCCGGAATCGTTCTTGCCGTAATCGTCCTTGGCTTCCAGGATCTTATTTATAACGCCGGTGAGCGCGTCACCGCGCAGGCGGAAGTTGATGAAACCGGGCTTGGCAACGGTGATCGTCTCGGCCTCGGGCAGAGACTCGCGGAGCTTCGCGGCGAGCTCTTCACCGATCTCCATGGGGGGCATATGCAGCTCACGGGCAAGGCGCATGGCCGTGCTGGAAGCATAGTCACCCATCTTGGGGTCGCGCGGGACTTCAACGAGGAGAGTATTCTCATCGCCCTCTATGCCATAGCAATCAAGCACTGCATCGCTCAGCGCGTCATATATTTTCTTTTCATAATCACTCATTTTTCTTTTGCCTCCATATTTATCGTTGTGTAGATATTCTCTGCTGCGCATAACTCTTTCAACTGGCGGCAAAAATCGTTTGCCGATTCATTGTCTTTCATTATGAGCAAAATAGTATCAGCCCCGGCAAGAGAACCGATAAATCCGGGGTGCTCTAAATTATCTATATACGCACACACGGCGTTAGCCATGCTGATTATCGTTTTGACAACGATAAAATTCTGCACAGCCGTAAAGGACGGGGCTGACATTTGCGCAATATACTGCAACTGCTCCACGCCCTTGCCCCCGTCGGCAAGGCCGGAGTCGGCCACATACATGGGTAGGCCGTCTTCTCCAATTTGCTTAGTAAGCCCAAGGGCACGGATATCCCTGGACACAGTGGACTGAGTACACTCAATTCCCTGTGCCGACAAAAGTTCCATAAGCTCCTTTTGAGTTCTAACCTCTCGGCTTGATAACAGCTCCAATATCAACTGCTGTCGTCGCGCATTCACGGACATCCCCCCTATATCATGCACGGTTTATACATTATAACACGGCTTTATGAAAAAAGCTATACTATTTTACGCCGCTTTTCACACGATTCCTTTACTTTTAGGGCGAAATTTCTTGTATATTCTTGCACAAGCAAATCCCCGGCAGCATAAACATTCATTTTTTTGCCGCCGGGGAGCATATGTACAAAAGGAATGAAGCGTCAGTCAACGGTTTCGGCTTCCTGCGTCTCCTTGGGGATGCTGGCAGAGCTTTTGTTTGCCTTTTGGAGCAAAACATTATTGCGGAAAACCGTGGGCGACATACCCTTGAATTTTGCGAAGTTGGTGTTAAAGGTTTTGATGTTGTTATAGCCGACCTCAAAGGCCACATCTATAACATACTGATCCGTGGTTGCCAACAGCTCACACGCGCGGTTGACGCGCAGATAGTTGAGAAGAGTTTCAAAGTTCATGTCACAGTAATAGAGCATGAGCTTATTCATCGCCGAGGCGGACATACCGAAGCGGGAGGACACCTGCTCGGCATTTATGCTTTCAAGGGAGCAATTACTGTGAATAAAATCCATAACGGCAAAGGCAAGCTCCTTGCCGGAGCGGTTGAATTTGCTTTTGGATTTGCCGTAGATATTGCGATACTTCATCGGCGTTACGCCAACCTGCGCAACGAAGTTTTTTGATAAATGGGGCGCATCGACAAAGCCGACAAGCACGGCGATTTCATCGAGCGTGAGGCCGGTATAGATAAGGTAATCCGAGGCCTTGTCTATGCGGATAATGCTGACAAGCTTGGAGAAAGACGTGCCGGTGATTTCGGAAATTCGTCGGGAAAGCGTGGATTCCGACATATAAAACGCACCCGCAACTTTGGCAAGCGTGAGCTGCTCGGCAGAATGGCCGTAGATATAGCTGAGAATTGCGCTTTCGGCGGCGATATCCTCTTTATAGTCCTTTTCGCCGCGCTCGGCCATGATATATCGTCGGTACATTATCATAAGCTCGATAATTTTATTTGTGACATAAAGCTGCGTCAAGGGACGCTCGATAGTATTGGCAGAGGTGGAGCGCACGCCAAGCTCGATTTTAAGCTGCTCCATGAGAGAATCAACATGGGAAGCCTGCACGGAGTCAAGGTACATGACGGGCTCCATGTAGAGAAACTGCAAAAGCTCGGAGCTGTCCTTCTCCGAACCGGGTATGCCTTTGAGAACATAGTTTATGTACTGATAATCGTACACCAAGAGCATGAGCTGGATAGTCTGCTTGACAGCGGTTATCTCCGTAATCTTCCACGGGGTAATGGCAATGAGCATATTGGGCTTGATGTCATACTCAACGCCGCCGATGACAAACGTACCTTTCCCCTGCTTGATATAAATGAAGCGCGCGGACTGATGTATCAACGCCTTTGTGGGAGACTGTATGGCCTCATAGTCAAAGGAGCTGACGGTAGCCGGTTCTATGACGGCGGATAGATTATCCTGTAAGCTTGCCGCTTTATTCACGAAGCATCACCTCATGCTAAATTTGTATATATCTAATACGCAGGAAAGACCAGCCGTATTTTTTAGATACGGCCGGCTTTCCCGAAAAGTTTTTTTAATGGAGTGATATGTAAAGCTCAGTTGTGACTAAAAGCATATACACTCCACGGTCGTAAATTCTACTGCTATTTTATCAGCTCAGGACGAGCATTGCAACAGTGAGAATTACGCCGACGACAACTGCGAGGATGGCAAGGAGCTTGCCGGCAAACTTGAGCCAAGTCTCGTAGGGAACACGAGCAAGGGCAAGGCCGCCCATGATGAAGCCGCAGGTCGGAGTGAAGAGATTGACGAAGCCGTTTGCAGCAACGTTAATCATGATGGAAGTCTCAGCAGACCAGCCAAGGCCGGCAACTATCGGGGAAACGATAGGAGCGGAAAGGCTTGCAAGACCGGAGGAAGAGGGAACGAGGAAGCTCAGACCGATGTGAAGCAGGTAGTCGAGCACACCGAAGATGGCGGCGGGCAGACCGGAAGCGGAGAGAGCGGTAACAGAAGCTTCAACGAGCCAAGTGCCGAGGCCAGTGGTGTTCATGATAACAGTGGTGGCGCGGGCAAGAGCGATAACGAGGTTGACGGAAATCATGTCGGCAAAGCCGGTGACAACGCACTTCATTATCTGGCTCTTGTCTTCAAGACCGACAGCGCCGATGATGAGACCCATGATGAGGAACCAAGTAGCAGCATCATCAAACCACCAGTCACCAAGGCAGTTGCCGGTGAGGAAAGAGGTGAAGCCGAGGGCGTTGTAAACGGTCTCGGTGAGGCTGCCCCAAGGAATGAAGCCGAGGATCATGATGACAAAGGAAGCGCCGAAGATCCAAAGAACTGCCTTCTGGCGGCCGGTGAGCTTAACGTCATCGGCGATTTCGCCGGAGCCGTAAGCCTTGCGGCACTCGTCAAGCTGCTCTGCGGTGAGGATAGAGCCCTTGTTGGCCTTAACGCTCTTAGCATAGCGGGTGACGAAGAGAGCGGCAATGACATAGGTGACAAGCCAAAGGATGATGCCCTCGGCATAGACAATACCCATGTTCATCTCAACGCCGACATCGGAAGCGGCGGCAACGGCAGCGCCGGTTGCGAACGGGTTAATGGTGGAGCCGAGAACGCCGGTGCCTGCGCCGAGCAGGACAGTGGCAGCGCCGACCAGCGGGTCAAAGCCGGCGGCGAGCATGGTGGTGGCGAGAAGGATATAGAAACCGACAGTCTCTTCGCCCATGCCGTAGGTAGTACCGCCGATGGAGAAGACAAACATCAGTATCCATATGAGGGCGATTTCTTTGCCGTGGAGCTTCTTGACGAGCACCTGAACGCCGGTTTCAAGAGCACCGGTGGCGGTGACGATCGCAAGGAATGCACCCAGGCAGAACACGAAGCCGATAACATCGCCCGCGTTATGCCAGCCGTTGATGGGAGCCATCAGAATGTCGCTTAAATTTGCGCCGACAACTGCGAGTTCCTCGCCGGTCTCGGCATCGATATAGGTCTGACCGGCGGCAAACCAGGTCACGACGGATACAACAAGAAGAATAGCTATGAGAATCGCGAAAGTACTAACTGAACGTCTTTTTTTCGTTCCTGCCATTAGAATTTTCTCCTTTACTCTTTTTTATTGAGGAAGAACCGATATTCCTTTTTCGGCTCTTCCTTATTTACAATTACTTTTCGATAACCGTGCCGGTCTTACCCTCAAGGGCTTCGGCGGCTCTTGCGAGCGAGGTTATCAGCGCGGTGCCGGTGCCACCCTTGACAAACTCCATGCAGGATTCAACCTTGGGGAGCATACTGCCGGGGGCAAACTGACCCTCTGCGATGTACTTGTCGGCCTCGGCGAGAGTCATGGAGGGAAGCTCCTTCTGGTCGGGCTTATTGAAGTTTACGCAGACGCGGTCCACAGCGGTGAGAATGATGAGCTGATCCGCCTTAACGTCACGGGCGAGCAGAGCGCTTGCGCGGTCCTTGTCAATAACGGCGGCAACACCTTCGAGGCCGTGCTCGGTTTCGACAACGGGGATTCCGCCGCCGCCGACAGTGATGACGATATCACCGGCGGACACGAGCTGCTCGACAACGTCAAGCTCAACGATGCGCTTGGGAATGGGAGAGGGAACGACACGGCGATAGCCGCGGCCGGAGTCCTCTACGAACACAAAGCCCTTTTCTGCGGCGATTGCCTCGGCCTCTTCCTTAGTGTAGAAGCTGCCGACAGGCTTGGTGGGGTGCCGGAAGCCGGGGTCATTCTTGTCAACGACAACCTGGGTAACAACAGTGGCGCAGGGCTTGTTGATGCCGCGCGCTTTCAGCTCCTCTTGGATAGCCTGCTGGAGATGATAACCGATGTAGCCCTGAGTCATGGCACCGCATTCGGGGAAGGGCATATACGGCGTGTTGCCGCCCTTATTTGCCGAAAACTCAAGCGCGAGGTTTATCATGCCGACCTGCGGGCCGTTGCCGTGGCCGATAACCAGCTCATAACCGGCTTCGACGAGGTCAACGAGGGGCTTGGCGGTTTCTTTAACGAGCTTCAACTGCTCCTCGGGGGTCTTGCCGAGGGCATTACCGCCGAGTGCTACAACTATTCTTTTTCCCATGGCTTACTTCAACGTGGCGTACATGACAGCCTTAATGGTGTGCATACGGTTCTCCGCCTCGTCGAACTGACGAGCCTGCTTGCCGAGGAACACATCGTCGGTAACTTCCATTGCGGGGAGGCCGAACTTCTGATAGATGTCCTCGCCGACGGTCGTTTCACGATCGTGGAAAGAGGGCAGGCAGTGCAGGAAAATGGCAGTGGGCTTTGCCATAGCCATAACGTTTGCATTGACCTGGTAGGGCAGGAGCAGCTCAATGCGCTTTGCCCAAAGCTCTGCGGGCTCGCCCATGGAAACCCAAATGTCGGTGTAGACGACGTCACAATCCTTTGCGCCGACGGAAACATCATCGGTGAGGACTATCTCAGCGCCGGTCTCGGCGGCGACAGCCCGGCACTTGGCAACCAGCTCTTCGGAGGGCATAAGCTCCTTCGGGCCGCACGCGCAGAAGCGCATACCGAGCTTGGAGCAGACAACCATGAGAGAGTTGGCAACGTTGTTGCGAGCATCGCCGAAGAAGGTGAGCTTGCGGCCGCGCAGATCGCCGAACTCTTCCTTAGCAGTGAGCATATCGGCCAGCATCTGAGTGGGATGGAAGTCGTCGGTCAGGCCGTTCCACACGGGAACGCCGGAGTACTTAGCGAGGTCTTCAACAACAGACTGCTTGAAGCCGCGGTACTCAATGCCGTCGAACATACGGCCGAGAACCTTTGCCGTGTCGGCGAGAGACTCTTTCTTGCCCATCTGAGAAGAACCGGGATCAAGGAAGGTCACGCCCATGCCGAGGTCACGAGCACCGACCTCGAACGCGCAACGGGTACGGGTAGAGGTCTTTTCAAAAAGCAGAACAACCTGCTTGTCGGTGAGGAACTTGTGCTCCACACCGTTGGCCTTCATGCGCTTGAATTCAGCGGAAAGGTCAATGAGGTAATTTATTTCTGCGGGGGTAAAGTCAAGAAGAGTGAGAAAGCTGCGGCCTCTGATGTTAACTCCCATAGTGTTTTTATCCTCCTTAAATAATGTATAGGTTATGGGGTTGGGATATTCTTAAGCAAAATTACTTAACGGATTTAATCGGCTCTGATGAGCGGCATGGACATACATCTCGGGCCGCCGCGACCGCGAGAGAGTTCTGCGGAGGGCATTTCAAGAACGGTCAGGCCATGCTTGTTGAGGATTTCGTTGGTGACATCGTTACGCTGGTAGACAACGATCTTGCCCGGCGCAATGCACAGGGTGTTGGAGCCGTCGTTCCACTGCTCGCGAGCTGCGGCAATAAGATCGTTGCCGCCGCAGTAAATAAGCTCAACATCGTCAACATGGGTGTACTTTTCAAGGATGCGCTTGAGGTCGGAATCGATGCGGCGGATTACGAGATCGGTCGGATCGTCCTTGCCCGGGGTGATTTCGTACACGGTGAGAGGTCCGAGTATTGCGGGGTGGATGGTGTACTTGTTAACGTCAATCTGAGTAAAGACGGTGTCAAGGTGCATGAACGCGCGGCAGTCGGGAATGTCGAATGCGAGCACGGTGCGGATCTTGGCGTTGGGATCGGAAAAAAGCTTGCGAGCTGCCAGCTCAATGCCGTCGGGGCTGGTGCGCTGGGAAATACCGATTGCGAGGGTGTCCTCGGTGAGGTTGAGCACATCGCCGCCTTCGATGTTGGCGTGGAAGTCACGATCGTAGTAGCGGGTGATGAGCCCCTCGAAGTCGGGGTGATATTTGAAGATGTAATCGGCGTAGATGGTCTCGCGGCAGCGGGTCGGGAAGCGCATCTTGTGAAGGAATACGCCGGTGCCGACAGAGGCAAACGGGTCGCGAGTGAAGTAAAGGTTGGGCATGGGGTCAATGACGAGGTCATCAACGGGAGCAACGAGGTCCTGCAAAGAGTATGCGGACGGGCCGCCCATTTCCTTAAGGGTCAGGCCTTCCATGGTCTTTTCGACAAGAGCCTTGCCCTGGAAAGTCTCGGTCATGTAGTCATAAATCCTGTCCTGCCAACGGCGGGTCTTGATGTTGCCCTCGCTCATCCACTGGTAGAGGAACGGCTCTACCAGCTCGGGGTGGAGCTTGAGGACATCGGTCATGAGGTCTTCAAGATAAACAACCTCGGTGCCGTTGTTGCGAAGAATCTCGGCAAAAGCATCATGCTCGGCCTGTGCAACGCTCAGGAAGGGAATGTCATCAAAAAGAAGTTCCGGCAGACGGTCGGGAGTGAGGTTAAGAAGCTCCTTGCCGGGACGGTGAAGCAACACTTTCTTTAAGGGTTTGATTTCGCTGCGAACGCAAATACCTTTCATGGTTCCTCCTATTAGATATAAAAGAATTTCATGATGAGCCGCGCTTTTTCGCGTCGGCCTCGGCTGTGGGATTGAGCGCGTTTGCGCTCTCCCCCATGGCCACTCTCCTGCGCGCGTAGAGAGATAACCATTTATTATGCTGTAATCATATCAAAGTTTTAACGGCGGTGTCGGACGCTTCGAGCGCAGAAAATTGTATAATCCCCCTAAGGTTTCCAAGTCGTTTCATGCGCTGTTTGTGCAACTTGCCATGTGGTTAAAAATCTAAAAAATTTAGCATTTTCAACGCTGTTCGGCTCGTCCCAAATATATCCTGTGCCGATTTTAGCAAATTATCCGTCATTTTCACCTAAGCCCATAGAAGAATTATGTCTACCTTTCCCCTGTTTTCGGGCAGACTGAACAACACGCGGAGCACAGCTAAGCTTGCCGTACTCCGCGCGCGGGTGCGTATATTCTATTGCTTGGGGCATTGCTTGCCCGTATGATCTATATAGGTCTCGCCCGTTAAGATAATTTGTGATACGGGGACTATTGTATACCCGTCCGCCAACAGCGCTTCTATTATTGTCGGCAGGGCTTGGGGCGTATTCTCGGCGGCGTTATGGAAAAGGACAATGCTGCCGGGCGTGACATTTTTAATGACGCGCGAGGAGATTTCATCGGCAGAGATGCCTTTCCAGTCAAGGCTGTCCACATTCCACTGCACAGCCGTCATGCCCATGGAGTTGACAGCGGAAATAACATGGTCGTCATATTCGCCGTAGGGGCAGCGAAAGAGCGTGGGCGTAACGCCGGTGACAGCAGAAATGCGCTCATTGCTCGCGGTGAGGTCGGAAACAATTTGCTCGTCACTAAGCTGAGAAAAATGCGCATGATGGGAAGAGTGGTTCATGACCTCATGCCCGGCATCATGCAGCGCCTTTACGCTCTCCGGGTACTTCTCCACCCAGTCACCCACGACAAAAAACGTGGTTTTGACATTATACTTCTCCAGTATATCTATAAGAAGCTGAGTGTCCTCATTGCCCCACGCCGCATCAAAAGAGAGGGCAAGTACCTTGTCATCACGCGAAACGGAGTACACCGGCAGTTGCCGCGCAGCGGCCGACACGCCCACCACGGCAGGGCTGTTGACAAGCCAAAAGATAAGCGCCACCGCCAGCACCAGCCCTATCCCCGACAGCACCGGGCGATTCTTTTGTATAAAGCGTTTGAGGTCTATCAAGCTTATCACTCCTTTTAGAATATACATATGATAAGCTTGACCGGGTTATGAAAGCCGGTAGGTAAAGAAAGACCGTTTTGAAGCCCAGCAATGCGGGTTCAAAACGGAAAGGAGGAGCAATGAAGCTCGGACGAAAAAAACGACAGCTCCGAAGAGTTGTCGTTTTTTTGAGCGGAGCGGAATTAGCTCCGACGCTGGCACGCCGTAAGGGATTCGAACCCCTGACCTTCTGGTCCGTAGCCAGACGCTCTATCCAGCTGAGCTAACGGCGCATACGATGTTATTGGATAATACACCGTTTTGCGCCTCGGCGTTGGCTGTTTTTATCGTTTTTTCTTGTATATTCTTGCAAACAGCAAAACACTGACCGCACTGAGGGCTAAACCCGCGTAAAAACCGCGCGGAATGTAGCGCAGCTCCACCGTATGCTCGCCCGGCGCAAGCTCCACGGCAGAAAGAACGCCGAGGGCGGGATGAAGCTTCGCGCGCTCACCGTCCACATAGACGCGCCACGCGCTTTCATACGGCACGGAGAGCATGAGCACTTTACCATCACCGTTTACGCTGCCCGTCCAGCGAAGATGCGAGGACGAGAGCTTTTCCAACACAGCAGACGGCGCTCCTGCGCGTATATCGCCGACAGCCGAGGATAACGCGGCGCTGTCCTCGGAATAAAACACCAAGTCTGAGCAGGCAAAGACATTGCTTTTCGGGCAAAGCGTGAGGGTAAAGCTCTCCCCTGCTTCAAAAGAGCCTAAAAGCTTAACGCCGCAATCGTAAATCCCGCCGAGCTGACCGACACTCTCGCCGTCAACGTACATATCGGCGGTGGCAAGCTCATATGCGCCGTTTACATCGGGGTAAGTGGTGTAAACGTACACGCCCCCGGCGTTTTCCGGAGTGACGGTATAATTAATCGAAAAAGGCTTATCATAGTCCACACGCTCATATAAGCGAGCGCCGTCATAGGGGCTGAGCTTCATGTTATCAAGGGTTTCGGCGGTGTTCGTTTCCGCGTTCAAAACCCGCTCTTCCCTGCCGAGGACGGCGGAATACGCCGCATTCTGATTTTCAAACACATTCACTTCGCTCAAGGTCGTGTCAAGCACCGCTTTGTCCGACACAAAAGCCAAGTCGAGTGCGTTATCATTCATATATATATATATATATATATTGAGAGGTATTTGTATTACTTAATGCATAAAGCTCGGTATAGCCCTTATCCACAGGAAGAGCGGAATAGACATATTTTATACCCAAAAGACTATCCGCCGCCATGGTAGAGCCTGTGCCGTAGCTTGCCCAAAACTCCTTGAAGCTTATATAACCGAGGTCGGCCATGAAGCGCTTGACGGCGTTTTTCTCCGTAGAGCTGAAATGCGACACGCCGTTATAGGCATACTTCATCGGCGTATTAAGGCTGCCGTTCGGCAAGCCGCCCCCCTTGCTCTCGGCCACGCGGTAAAAACCGGTGTCATGCGCCTTTATCGCATCCGCCGCGCCGGATTCAAGCCGGGTTTGCTCGGTATAGGCCGTATAGTCAAGCGGCACGGAAGCGCTGTGCGGATGCTCGCGAAGATAGAGGGCGTTTTCAAAGAGCGTGCCGAACTGGATGACGGCGAAGAGCACCGCCACGGCACGGCGGGAAAGGCCGCGCCGAGCAAAATACAGCGCGATGAAAGCGACAGCGAGCGCCAGCAAGTCCAAAATCGCACTGAGGCTGGAAAGAACGGAAGTGAAAACAACGCCGACGGCGGTAACGCCCGCGAGCACGGCAAAGGCAAGGACAAAGCTTTTCTTCGTCAAGGCGCTTGAAAGCTCATAAGAGCGCCACGCGAGAAAGAGCATAACGAAGCTTATTAAAAACGAATTTCTGTGCGGGAAGCCCGCCGGGAGACTGAACCCATGCCAAATTATATATGTGCCACGCAGAGCAACGCTTAAAAGAAGCACAAACAGCAACACGCCCGAGCATACCCGCTCGCGGCGCTTGATCTGCGGATTTATGAAATACGCAAGGACAAAGGCCGAGGACAAAATGCCGCAATAGATATTCGGCGCAACGCCCGTTTCGCCGTTAGAGAGAACAGAGCAGGAAAATAGCTTGCGTATAAGGTCGCGCGGGGAGTAGACAAGGGCAAGGCTCGTCCAATCCGCGTTCACGGCGGCCTTTGTACCGTCAAGGGACAAGAACGTAGGCACTAATATGACGGCGGCAAGCCCGCCCGCAAGGAGCGAAGCGAGGGCAAAGCGGAAAAGGGCGGATTTTATATTCACGCTCCCTGCCGAGGCGGCAAAGAGCCTGTAGGCAAACCACAAAACGCAGAAAATACACACCATGTAGCCGATATAATAGTTCACGGCCAAGCACACGGCAAGAGAGAGCGCATAGAGTGCGGGCGATTCACTGCGCAAAATACGCTCCATGCCGCAAACGATTATCGGCAAAAGATACACCGCGTCCAGCCACATGAGGTTTGATGCGTAGGTGATATTATAAGACATGAGAGCATAAGCCGTGGAGAAAAGGAGCAGGGACGCATCCGCGCGGCGCTTCGGCGCGCATACGGCAAAGCTTAGCCCGCAAAGGCCGATTTTCGCGGCAATTACGAACGTTATCGCCGCGGGCAGAGTATCGGGCTTTGTAAAGAAGAAAACGACATTGAGAGGGCTTAGAAAATAATAAGCGAGCATACCTATCATATCCCCGCCGAGGGTCTTGCTGAAAGTATAAAAAAGGTCGTTTTCCCCGCTTGCTATGCTCGGCAAATACCCAAAGTAGTAAAGATACTGATTCGGCAAGTCCAAATCCAGCGCGGTGGTTGCGCCGAACGGATAAAGCCCCAAAACCGCGCACACGGCAAAGAACACGGCAACGGGCAGAAAAAACGCCGAGAGATATATTATATATTGTTTTCCGCCGCGCTCGGCAGGGCTTAGTTTATCCACGTTGCATCCTCCGCTTTTTTCT
>CAZGFK010000007.1:0-47868 GCA_964524815.1 uncultured Oscillospiraceae bacterium | reverse complement strand
CTGCGCGAACACAAACATCGGCACGGCCGCTTTAAGCGGGTTCAAATATTCAATCTCGATATCCCGTTCCTGCTCTGCATCAGCTCGCTGGTGTTTATATTCGTAATCCCCGAAAAGAAGTAAAATTTAAGTAGTATATAGCTAAAAAACTCTGTCTCTGCGGCATAGTCGGTCAAAAGCTTGGCGGCGGCAAGATCGGCCAATTGAAGAGTAATAACACCGTCGGAAGCATCGGGCTTATAGCTGATGCCGTTAAGACGGATATCATCATACTCCACGGAGCGCATCAAAAGCGCACAGCCGAGCGAGGAGGAAAGGTCAAACCCAATGCCGACGGTTTCAACATCGGCATTCTGCGCGTCAGCGCCGTCGGCAAAGGCGGCAACTCCCAGCGACAGCACAAGAGCAATTTGTGCATTATCGCATAAAAGCCGTTAAAAAAAACGCCCCGCCCTCGGCACGTATTACGCACCGAGGGCGGAGACAGTAGACAAATGATATTATGGCTTTTTGCGCACATTGCGCGCAGCTCTTGGCGTAAAGCGCGCGTAAAGTTTTTTTCCTTGCTATTAGGCGCGGAGCGTGATAAAATATTTTGTCAAAATATATCCGCGCAGCGATACCGATTTTGCACCGCGCGCAATGAAAGGCGGGTGAAACCTGTGGCCGAATTTGAAGAAATGGAAAACATGATGGACTACGAGGCCATACAGGAAAAGCGCTCCGATGAGCTTATGGAGCTTCTCGACAGGCGCGACATGAAGCAGCTCCAACGGCGTATGGAAGAAATGAAAGAATTTGACGTTGCAGAATTTCTTTCGGAGCTGGATGCAAGCCGTATGCCGATGGTGTTCAGGCTATTATCCAAGGAAACCGCAGCGGAGGTTTTCGCGAATTTTGAAGCGCCGGAGCAGGAAGAGATTATAAACTCCATTACTGATTCCGAGCTTGCGGGGATAATGGAAGAAATGTACGTGGACGACGCGGTTGACATGATGGAAGAGCTTCCGGCCAACGTTGTAAAGCGCGCCATGCGCACCGCCACCCCCGCTACGCGAAACCTCATAAACCAATACCTGCGCTATCCCGACAATTCCGCTGGGAGCATTATGACGGCGGAGTTTATAGACCTGAAAAAATACATGAGCGTGAAAGAATCGCTCGCGCGAATACGCCGCATAGGCGAGGATAAGGAAACTATCTACGTCTGCTTCGTCATTTCCGCCAGCCGCCAGCTTGAGGGCATTGTGACGGTGAAAGATTTGCTGTTAGCCGATGACGACACGATTATAGAAGACCTCATGGATCGAAACGTGGTTTTCGCCTCGACAACCGAGGACCAAGAGAGCGTTTCGGAAAAGTTCTCGGACTACGACCTGATGGCGCTGCCCGTTGTGGATAAAGAGGGGCGGCTCGTCGGCATTGTTACGGTTGACGATATCATAGACGTTATGGAACAAGAGGCCACCGAGGACTTTGAAATCATGGCCGGTATGACACCGTCCGACAAGCCCTATTCCCGCACGGGGATTTTTGAAATGTGGAAAAACCGCATTCCGTGGCTGATGTTCTTGATGCTGTCGGCCACGTTTACGAGCATGATTTTGACGGGGTTTGAGGATATGCTGTCGGTGCAGGCGGGGCTTATCGCGTTTATCCCCATGCTGATGGGTACGGGCGGCAACTCCGGCGCGCAAGCGTCCACGGCGGTTATACGCTCGCTGTCCTTGGGCGACACAGAGCCGAGCGACGCACTGCGCGTAATGTGGAAAGAGCTTCGAGTTTCGCTTGTATGCGGGCTGACGCTTGCCGGCGTGAACTTCGTGAAGATGCTTCTTGTTGACGGTATGCTTTTGAATAATGACAGCGTTACCATTGCCGTGGCCGCAACGGTGAGCCTTTCGGTGCTGTTTATAGTTATGTTTGCAAAGGTGGTTGGAAGCACGCTGCCGATACTGGCGGAAAAGCTGGGCGTTGACCCCGCTGTTATGGCAAATCCCGTTATCTCCACCGTGACGGACGCGGTTTCGCTGCTTATCTATATTTTTGTGGCAAAGCTTGTGCTTCGTATCTAGGCCGCGCGGCGGTAAAGGATGCGAACGCAACTTAATTCATGCGGATTTAAATTTAAATAGTAGAAACAGAGGGATAACAATGAGCTATACAGGACTTATTTCCAAGATGATAACCTTCGTGGCGCTTATGCTGGTGGGCTATGTGGGCGCGAGAAAGAAAATACTTGATAAAGCGTTTGCGCGCAGCTTGAGCCAGCTTTTGATGAATCTATTCTTAACGTGTACGGTGCTCAACTCCGTTATATCCGACAGACCGAGTTTAAGCGGCGGGGAGCTGGGGCACGTGCTGCTGTCGGTGCAGGCGGGGCTTATCGCGTTTATCCCCATGCTGATGGGTACGGGCGGCAACTCCGGCGCGCAAGCGTCCACGGCGGTTATACGCTCGCTGTCCTTGGGCGACACAGAGCCGAGCGACGCACTGCGCGTAATGTGGAAAGAGCTTCGAGTTTCGCTTGTATGCGGGCTGACGCTTGCCGGCGTGAACTTCGTGAAGATGCTTCTTGTTGACGGTATGCTTTTGAATAATGACAGCGTTACCATTGCCGTGGCCGCAACGGTGAGCCTTTCGGTGCTGTTTATAGTTATGTTTGCAAAGGTGGTTGGAAGCACGCTGCCGATACTGGCGGAAAAGCTGGGCGTTGACCCCGCTGTTATGGCAAATCCCGTTATCTCCACCGTGACGGACGCGGTTTCGCTGCTTATCTATATTTTTGTGGCAAAGCTTGTGCTTCGTATCTAGGCCGCGCGGCGGTAAAGGATGCGAACGCAACTTAATTCATGCGGATTTAAATTTAAATAGTAGAAACAGAGGGATAACAATGAGCTATACAGGACTTATTTCCAAGATGATAACCTTCGTGGCGCTTATGCTGGTGGGCTATGTGGGCGCGAGAAAGAAAATACTTGATAAAGCGTTTGCGCGCAGCTTGAGCCAGCTTTTGATGAATCTATTCTTAACGTGTACGGTGCTCAACTCCGTTATATCCGACAGACCGAGTTTAAGCGGCGGGGAGCTGGGGCACGTGCTGCTGATGCTGAGCATCATGGTGCTGCTTTCGTACATCATGGCGGCAATCGCCGCGCGGATTCTGCCCTTCAAGGACGAGAACACCCCGATTTTTGAGCTTTTGCTGGGCGTTTCCAACATCACGTTTATCGGGCTTCCCGTGCTGCAAAGCCTTTATGACACGTCCGCCGTGCTCTACTGCGCGCTGACGTGCATCCCGTTTAACGTGGTGCTGTACACCTACGGCGTGTGGCGGCTGAAAAGCGGGAAAAAGCTCGGCGGCGGAATGCGTTTGAAAGATGCACTCACCATTCCGCTTATGGCGACCTTTGTGGCGCTTATCATTTTTGCGTTCGACATAAAAGTCCCCTCGGTTTTGGCCGATTTCATCGGCTCTACCTCGGCGGCAACGATGCCGATTTCGATGATAGTTATAGGCGCAACGCTTGGCAATGTGAAGCTTCTCGACACGTTCAAGGAAAAACGCGTTTACCTTTTGGCGCTGATGCGCCTTGTGGTGTTCCCGGCGATAGTTTGGCTCATTATGAGCAACCTCACGGCAAACCATGTTCTGCTTTCCACCTGCGTTATCCTCGCGGGCTGCCCGAGCGCCATTGTGATAACCGTGTTCGCGCTTCAATATGATTACGATGCTGAATTTGCCTCAAAGGGCATTTTGGCAACGACAGTTATGAGCATGGTTACACTGCCGATTTGGGCAATGATTCTCGGCTGAGGGATAGGGGCAGAATATGCATATTCCGTCCGGCGCAAGCCAAACCGTGGAGCATTTGAGCTTTGATAACGCCCTTGCCCTATCCGGGCAAAGCGGCGGATACGACAGCGAAAAGTGGCTCTACGTGCCCGATTTTTACACAGAGTACCGTTATATTCTCGGAACACAGGGCGAAAACCCGCTTATCTGCATCGGCATTAACCCCTCTACCGCCGCGCCTGACGCGCTGGATAACACATTGAAATCCGTGGCGCGCATTGCAGACGGCAACGGCTTTGACAGCTGGATAATGTTCAACGTATACGCCCAGCGCGCAACGCGTCCGGACGATATGGATAAAACCCTCAACCGCGCACTGCACGAGGAGAATATGCGCGCATTCGATTACATACTCTCTTCCGTGGCCGCCGCCGGGTACTCCCCTGCCGTTTGGGCGGCGTGGGGGACAATAATCGAAAAGCGGGAGTATCTGCCCGACTGCGTGCGCGATATGGTGGCACGCGGCAAGGCGCGCGGCGCGCGCTGGCTCTGCGCGGGCAAAATATCCGCAAAAGGCCACCCGCACCACCCGCTTTACCTCAGGAAGGACGAGAAAACCGTGCCTTTCGACATCGAGGAATACTTAGATAAACTAAACACGAAAATGAGGTGAAAAGCCATGATAGTGCTTACCGGGCTTTGCAGCCTTTTGGCGGATTACACGCCCTACAACGAGCAGGAAGCGCGCGACAGGGACGCGATGATTGAGTTTATATACTCTGCGTCGGCTGACCCTTACACGCGCGAGAACGAAACCGCGCACATTACGGCTTCGGCGTGGATAGTAAACCGCGAGCGGACAAAGGTTTTGATGGTGTATCATAACCTTTACAATTCTTGGTCGTGGACGGGCGGCCACGCGGACGGCGAGCAGGATCTACTATCTGTGGCGCTGAAAGAAGCGCGCGAGGAGACGGGCGTGGAGCACATACGCCCGATAACGGAAGAAATCTTCTCCGTGGAATGCCTGACGGTTGACGGGCATGAAAAGCGCGGAGAATACGTGCCGAGCCACATACACATGAATGTAACCTACCTCTTGGAAGCGGATGAGCGAGATACGCTGCACATCTGCGAGGGCGAAAACAGCGGGGTAAAGTGGTTTACGCTTGACGAGGCGCTGAAAGCATCGAGCGAGCCGTGGTTCGTGGAGCGGATATACAAAAAGCTCAACATGAAGCTCGGTGAATTTATGCGCCGCGAAAAAGAAGTTTGAAAGCGATGAAGCTTCATATACTTCACTGCGGGACGGTTTCCCTCGCGCCGTATGCCGCGAGCATGAGCGCGGGCAATGCCGCCGCTGTGCTCACAGCGCCCGCAAGCGAGCGCGTTACCCTGCCCGTGAGCGCATATTTATTGGAGCACCCGCGCGGTCTCGTGCTTATCGACACGGGCTGGTGCCGCGAGATAAGCCCGGACGGCGTACACAGCGGAAAAAGCGCACGAAGTGTGCTCGGCACTCCCCTGGCCGCGTTTTATCACCCCACGCTCCCCTCCGGTCACGCCATACATGAGCAACTCGCCGCGCGCGGTATAGCGCCGCGTGATTTGGAGCTTGTTATATTGACGCACCTTGACCCAGACCACGTAAGCGGAGTAAAAAACGTGCGCGAGGCGAAGAGAATAATACTGCCCGAGGACGAATACTTTTGGAGCTGTAGAACGGTGTACAAGCTGCGCCAGCCGTGGCGGCTGTGGATGGACGCGCCGATTGAGCGCGTTTATTATCGAGGGTTTGGGGCTGTGCCGAACAACTGGGCAATTGACGTATTCGGAGACGGGACGCTGTACATGGTGAATCTCCCGGGGCATACGGACGGTATGTGCGCAGTTGTGGCCGTAAGCGGCAAAAGGTTCGCCGTTATGTGCGCAGATGCGGCGTTTTCCCGCCGCTCATGGGAAAGCTTAGACATTCCCGGCTTCGGCTTTGACAGGCAATTGCAGCTAAAGAGCCTGAAATGGGTAAAGGAAATGAGCGAGAAGCCCGGCTGTGTCGGGGTGTTTGCAAGTCATGACGCGGAGATTATGCCGCAGGAAATAGAATTTTAAAAGGAGTAATATAATGCAGAACGTTTTAATAGTTGTGGATATGCAAAACGATTTTATATCCGGCGCTTTGGGTACGAAAGAGGCGCAGGCCATTTTGCCGAACGTTGCGGAGAAGATAAAGGGCTTTGACGGGCGCGTAATCTTCACGCGCGACACGCATTTTGAAAACTACCTCGACACGCAAGAGGGGCAAAAGCTGCCCGTGCCGCACTGCATAAAGGGTACGCACGGCTGGGAAATCTGCCCCCAGCTCATCCCCCTTTGCAAAGAGCCGCCCGTAGATAAGCCCACGTTCGGCAGCAGCAGCTTGGGCGATATGCTCGTCACGGCGAATCTGCGCGAGGGCATAGAGAGCATTACCCTTATCGGCCTTTGCACGGATATATGCGTTATCTCCAACGCACTTTTGATTAAGGCATTTTTGCCGGAAGTCGAGGTTAAGGTTGACGCGGCTTGCTGCGCGGGCGTTACGCCCGAAAGCCACCTGACGGCGCTGAACGCGATGAAAATGTGCCAGATCACGGTGGAGAATATGTAATCAGGACACGCAAAAGGGTGCGCCGAAGAAAAACGGCGCACCCTTTTTGTGATACGTGAAAACTCCGCGCGGACGAATCCGCGCGGAGCATTTTTTTATGTGTTTTGCGAGTTTGCTTATCAAAGTGCGCCCTCAACGCCATAGATGAGGTTAGGCACAACATCGATAAACCACGGGCAGAACGTAAGGATAAGCAGAACGACTATCAGGCACACGATGAACGGCCAAACTTCCTTCAAGAAGTCGCTTATCGGGCACTTGGTGATGCCGCAGGTGGTGAACATCATAGAGCCGAAGGGAGGCGTGATGCCGCCGATCATGATGTTGACAATTGCGACAAGGCCGAAATGGTATACGCCGATGCCGAGCTGTCTTGCGACAGGCAGCAGGAGCGGGGTGATAATCATAAGTGCAGCGCCACCCTCGATGAACATACCCATGATGAGCAGGATAACGTTCGTAAGCATGAGGAATACATACTTATTAGAGGTGAGGTTGAGCACGGCCATGGTGACTATACGGGGGAGATTAATCCAAGTCATGTACTGGCCGAAAACGCTGGCCGAGACCATGATGAGGACAACGCTGGAAGTGCCCGCAATAGTGTCAAGCACGATGGGAATGAGGTGTTCGCGGAAAGAGAGCTTTTTGTAAACGAGCTTACCGATGATGAAGCAGTAAAGCACCGCAACAGCGCCGCCCTCAGACGGGGTGAACAGACCGAAGCGCATACCGAGGATGATACCGAACGGGAAGAACAGACCCCAGAACGAATCAAGCGCCTGCTTCAGGATGACCTTGAGCGGGGGGAACTTGTCGCGCGTGGTGGGGTAGTTGCGCTTCTTGGCGATTAACGCAACGGTGATCATCATGGAGAGGGACATCATGATGCCGGGAACATAGCCCGCGGCAAAAGTACGACCCAAGGAAGCCTGTGCGATAAGGCAGTAAACGATGAGGTTAACTCCGGGAGGAATGACGGGCGTTGCCGCAGATGAGGCGGCGGTGATCGCCGCGGAGAAAGCGAGGGAGTAGCCGCGCTTCGTCATCTCGGGAACGAGCATTTTAGACTGCATGGCGCAGTCGGCGTTGGCAGAGCCGGAGCAGCCGCCCATAAGCATGGACAAAAGCACGTTGACCTGCGCAAGACCGCCGCGCATATGACCCGTGACGCATTCGCAGAAGTCCATGAGCTTGTCGCTTATGCCGCCGAAGTTCATAACAGAACCGGACATGATAAAGAACGGGATAGCAAGCATGGAGAACGACTGCGTGGAGTTCATGACCTTTTGCAGCAGCAGCCAGCACTGAGTGCTGGGGTCAAAAACGAGGAAGTAGAAGAAGGTAGAGCCGAAGAGGGCATAAACGATGGGGAGACCCGCGAAGTAAAGCAGGAACACCATGAATACGGGAATCAGCTGAGTAAATGTCAATGTCATCAGAAGTTCCCTCCTTCAACCTGGTGGCCGACCAAATCCTCGGTTTCGGCTTTCTTTATGATGTGCAGTCTATCGGTCAGCATGAAGTAAATAGAATAAATCGTGGAAAGGCCGAAGCCGAGAGGCACTGCAATGCCGGTATAAATCTTGGGGATACGCAAAATGTCGGTAAGAGCGGGCTTCCACACACCTCTGACAAAGAGCAGATTATAAGCATACTCAGAGCAAATATAGGTGAGCATGATAAGGATGAGAAGCTCAATAATGCTGACAACGAGCAGCAAAGTCTCTCTCGCCTTTTCGGGCAGCAGATTGACAACTATGTCAACGCCCAGGTGCGCGTGCTTGCGGTAAGCATACGCGCTGCCGATGAACACCGTCCACACAAACAGGCTCGTAACAATCTCTTCGCTCCACTGAAGCGGAGTGCTCAAGAAGTAGCGCATGAGAACATTAAGGTTAACCAAAAAGACACACGCGCACAGGGTAGAGCCGGTTATGATAGCGTCAAGGTTCATCAGTATGTACTTGAAGCTAACTTTTTTCTTCATATTAAATCCTTAGTAAAGTATTTGTTAAATATTTTATGGCATTCGTTAACTTTCTTAACGACCCTATATAGCACCTGACCGAACTGCCCAGTGCGGACAGTCCGGTCAAGAAGTGTTTAATTGTGATTTTTGACTTTATTCAGTCAAAGTTATGCCTTACTTGTTGCTGGCACGGAACTCGGCAACGAGACCCTTGAGCTGATCGTAGGCTTCGTAGGAGGAGCCGTACTCTTCAACGATCCAGTCGATAACAGGAGCGCAAGCATCGGCAAATGCATCGAGGTCAACTTCGTTCCAGGTAACGCCCTGGCTCTTGAGGAACTCGATCTGGGTGGCTTCGTCTTCCTCGCAGGAAGTCTGCTCCCACATACCGCACTCGTAAGCGCACTCTTCGATTATGGTCTGGTACTTCTCGGGGATCTTGTTCCAGCAATCCTCGGAGATGAAGAGCCAACGGGTTGCGATGAGGTGGTTGGTCTCGGCAACGTTCTTAACAAGCTCATAGGGGTTGCCGGCACCGGACAGGGTGGAGACAGAACCCTCGAAGCCTTCAACAACGCCGGAGGAGATGGCGGAGAGGCATTCGGTGAAGCTCATGGGGTTGGCGGTTGCGCCCAGGCACTCAAGAGTCTTGGTGAAGAGAGCGGAAGAGGTAGCACGCAGAACGTGACCGTGCAGGTCTTCGGGAGTGTGAACGTCAAGGTTGGTGACGACGGAGCGGAAACCGAAAGAGTAGTGCGTGTCAAGGACGTGAATGCCCTGGGCAGCAAGCTCTGCTTCAAGGTTTGCAACAAAGTCGGAATCCATAACGTAGTTGTATTCCTCGTTGGTGCTGTAGAGCATGGGAGCGAGAACCATTGCGGCATCGCCGGCGTAGTCAGCGAAGAGGGAAGGCTCTTCAAGGCCCATCCAGTTTTCGCCGTTGACGGCACGGGTGACGGAGTCGCCGTAGCAGTCAAGCTCGTTCTGGCCGTAGTAGGTGACGTTGATGTGACCCTCGGTTTTCTCGGTGATCATCGCAGCCAGCTTCTCGGAAGCTTTGTAGTTCCACTCAGTGGGCTGGAAGACGTTAGAAAACTTAATGTCAAGATAGAAATCGTCAGCCGATTCGGCACCGTCCGCCTCGGAAGCGGCAGGAGCGGAGCTGTTGCCGCAAGCGCACAGGGCAAACACCATGACAAGCGCAAGAAGCATTGCAATAAGTTTCTTCATGTTTTTCTCCTAACTTTTTTGTTTTTCTGTTCAAACTGAAAACAGCTTCCTAAAAACATATAAATCCGCAACCGACACGCAAGGTAAACAAACAATCCCATTCATCTTTTGTTAAGAAAGATGAAAAACAGGACGTCCTGTTTAACGGCACACAGATGCGAAATTTATATAATTCTTATACCGACTGTTAACAGTTTGTTAAGTCCTGTGTAGAATACACCATAATCCACCACGTGTCAACGCATTTTGCCGTTTTTTTGGCTTGAAAAAATAACAATCAGCATTATGCACCAAAATCGCTATTGATTTTTGGTTAAATTATTTTTTTAGCAATCATTGCAAATAATTTGGCAATCGCTGTATGCAAGAATGTAAAATGCTGTCGGATGACGCAAATATTATAAGCAGACTATGTGTTAAGATATTTAGCAAAAGGATGCTGTATAGGGCAGCATCCTTTCGTTAAGACTTTGTATACTATCAGAGTGCGCCCTCTACACCGTAGATGAGGTTGGGAACAACATCAATAAACCACGGGAAGAACGTAAGGATGAGCAACACGACCAGCAAGCACACGATAAACGGCCATACTTCTTTCAAAAAGTCGCTTATCGGGCACTTGGTGATGCCGCAGGTGGTGAACATCATAGAGCCGAAGGGAGGCGTAATGCCGCCGATCATGATGTTGACGATTGCGACAAGGCCGAAATGGTATACGCCGATGCCGAGCTGACGCGCAACGGGGAGAAGAAGCGGGGTGATAATCATCAAGGCCGCACCGCCCTCAAGGAACATACCCATGATGAGCAGTATAACGTTCGTGAGCATGAGGAACACGTACTTATTCGAGGTGAAGTTCAACACTGCCATGGTGACAATCTTCGGGAGATTGATCCACGTCATGTACTGGCCGAAGACGCTTGCGGAAACCATGATAAGCACAACGCTGGATGTACCCGCGATAGTGTCAAGCACGATGGGAATAAGGTGCTCGCGGAAAGAGAGCTTTTTATAGACAATCTTGCCGATAATAAAGCAGTAAAGCACCGCGACCGCGCCGCCCTCGGACGGCGTGAAGAGACCTAAGCGCATACCGATGATGATGCCGAACGGGAAGAAAAGCCCCCAGAACGAATCAAGCGCCTGCTTTGCAACCACCTTTGCGGGCGGGAATTTGTCGCGCGTGGTGGGATAATTGCGCTTTTTGGCGATTATCGCGACAGTGATCATCATGGCGAGGGACATCATGATGCCGGGGACATAGCCCGCGGCAAAGGTGCGCCCCAAGGAAGCCTGTGCGATAAGGCAGTAAACGATAAGATTAACTCCGGGCGGGATAACGGGCGTGGCCGCAGACGAGGCCGCAGTGATAGCCGCAGAGAACGCCTTGGAGTAGCCGCGCTTTTCCATTTCGGGGACAAGCATTTTAGACTGCATGGCGCAGTCGGCGTTAGCCGAACCCGAGCAGCCGCCCATGAGCATGGAAAGGAGCACGTTGACCTGCGCAAGGCCACCGCGCATATGCCCCGTGACGCACTCACAGAAGTCCATAAGCTTGTCGCTTATGCCGCCGAAGTTCATGACAGAGCCGGACATGATAAAGAACGGGATGGCGAGCATGGAGAACGACTGCGTGGAGTTCATGACCTTTTGCAAAAGCAGCCAGCACTGAGTGCTGGGGTCAAGGACGAGGAAATAGAAGAAAGTTGACCCGAAAAGGGCGTACACTATCGGCAAGCCCGCAAAGTAAAGCAGGAACACCATGAACACGGGAATCAACTGAGTAAATGTCAAGGTCATCAGAAGTTCCCCCCTTCTACTTGGTGGCCGGTTTCAAGCGTTTCTTTCTTTTTAATAATGTGCAGTCTGTCGGTCAGCATGAAATAGATAGAATAAATCGTGGAAAGGCCGAAGCCGAGAGGCACTGCAATGCCGGTATAAATCTTGGGGATACGCAAAATGTCCGTAACGGCGGGCTTCCACACGCCTCTGACGAACAGAAGATTGTAGGCGTACTCAGAGCAGATGATTGTCAGCATAATGAGGATAAGAAGCTCAATTATGCTCACAACGAACATAAGCACGTCCTTGGTTTTGCCGTGAAGCATATTGACAACGATATCAACGCCGAGATGCGCGTGCTTGCGGTAGGCATAAGCGCTGCCGATGAACACCGTCCACACGAAAAGGCTGGTAACTATCTCTTCGCTCCACTGCAAGGGAGATTTGAAGATATAGCGCATAAGCACATTCAAATTAACCAGCACAACGCAGACACAGAGCGTTGTGCCCGTGATGACAGCGTCAAGGTTTTGCAATATGTACTTGAGGCTTACTTTCTTTTTCATACATTTTCCTTTCGTTAAGATTTGCCTTAAATTAGTTAAGGAATTGTTAAGACGAGCATTAGTTTACACCCGACTTGCGTAAACTGTCAATCCGATTTTACTTATAAACAAGGGAAAAAGGCAATAATCGTCATAGCGCACAAAAACCGACAGTGTTTTTTGTTATAAATATTTTTTTGACAATTGTTTTCATTCTCTTCGATTTGTTGTAATATTATAAATTGATTATAAAAACTCACACAGGAGCAAGCAATGGCACTATACGAAGTTAAAATGAAGCACACGGAAGAGAGCTTGACCGCGCTTGCGCATATGCAATATGACCTCTTCTGTTCCTCTAACCGCATTGCGAGAACCGCAGTCGCGGCAGGGCTTTTTGTGTTCGGCGCGCTTAATTACACCGAGTGGTGGGGGCTGATGCTCATTGCCTACGGCAGCTATCTCATCTCCAGCAAGTATGCCGCCGCAAACCGCACGGCAAAGCAGGTTTCAAAGCAGATAAAGGACGCGGGCGGCGAATACCCCTCATCAAAATACTTGTTTGAAGAAAACCAAATGCGCGTTATCACCCTGCCGAATAAATCCGAGCTTGACCCCCTCCCCTACTCCAAGGTGGCCGGGCTTGGCGCGGATTTATATAACTACTACATTTTTCAGAACGAATACGGCGGGTACATGATTCCGAAAGCGGAGTTGGGCGACAAGAGCGCGGAGTTTAAGGCTTTCATTGAAAAGAAAACGGGCAAGCTCTTTGTCTCCAAGCGCAGCCGATTTGTCGCTTTACGCGAATGGATGCGCAAGAAAAACAGCGAGCCGTATCACTTATAGTTTAAACGCAAAAACAGCTTCTTCGATTGGTTTACGAAGAAGCTGTTTTTTGTTTTGCTATCTTTACAATTCCTCAACGGTGAGGATATTATCCATACTCTGCAAGCCTTTCAAAAGCCCGGTATCAAGGCCGCTGCGGCTGGCCTGAACGGTGATAACGGCACTGTAGCGATGCCGCCCGTCATCGTCCGTGACGCGGCTTATCTCAAGCCCGCTCATCTTCACCTTATGCTCGCGCAGGGAGTGAACAATGTTTTCGATGCTCTCGGCTTTGTAATACTCAATATATAAATTCGTGTCCGTGAGCTTGCGGGCAAAGCGGTATTCGATTTTGACGAGCAGCAGCTCCGCCACGAGCACCATGAACGTGGCAAACACCGCACCCTCAATATATCCCGCGCCGCAGACAAGACCGATAATCGCGCTTGTCCACAAGCCGGCAGCGGTGGTAAGCCCCTTTACGCGCTGGCGGTTCGTGACGATAATCGTACCCGCGCCGATGAAGCCTATACCGGCGACAACCTGCGCGCCGAGACGCGCCACGTCAGTATAAAGGCCAAGGACGAGATAAAGATACTGGCTTGTCAGCGTGGTGACAGCCGCGCCCAAGCAGATGAGAATATGCGTTCTGAACCCCGCAGGGCGGCGCTTATATTCGCGCTCTATGCCGATAAGCCCGCCGCACAAAACGGCAAGCACCAAACGTACCGAAACGCCGACAAAGGTCATTTCGCGCACAAAATCAAAACACGTTATCATTTCTTCTCCCATCCTTACACTTCGTCTATAGCCACAATGCCGTCAAGCGTGGATAGCTCGGCCAAGACCTCGGCGTGTTCGCGGCGGTGCGGCAGCTTCATGGTGAAAAGGACACTGAACTGCGCCATATGCTCGCGCTTGTCCTTCTCGATTTCGACATCGAAGAGGTTTATCCCCTCGGCCTTGATGTGGTTGACGATGTTGCCGAGGTTTTCAAAGGAATCCATTTCGACATATACGGTCATGTTCTTAGAGGTGGCGAGCATGGCATCTTCAATCAGGGGCAGAAGCGTCATGGAAAGGACGATAAGCGCAATGCCGACAACGACGCATTCATAAAACCCCGCGCCCACGGCAAGCCCCATGCAGGCCGAAGCCCAAAGACCGGCGGCGGTGGTAAGCCCTTTTACCTCTTGCCGCCCGGTGACGATGATAGTACCCGCACCGAGAAAGCCCACGCCGTTTATAACCTGCGCGCCGAAGCGGGAGACATCGGTTTTGATGCCTATCTCCTGCGCCGTGGAGAGCCAAGCGTTATTGAGCATATAGTCAAGATACTGGCTGAGCATAACCGTCATAGCAGCACCGAGGGCAACAAACATATACGTGCGAAAGCCCGCGCCGCGCCGCTTTTTCTCGCGCTCAAAGCCGACTATGCCGCCCATGAGCATGGCAAGGGCAACGCGAGCCATCATGGAATAAATATTAAATTCTCGAAGGTATGATAAGACTTCGTTCATTTTCTCTCTCGCTTATAAGAATATTTTATCAAGCAGTGTGCATAGCCCGTCAAGAGTGCTGATAGTATAATCGGGCTTTATATCATCGCGCGATGGCTTATTGTCGGGGTTAAACCAGCAGGTTTTTAGCCCCGCGTTTATGCCGCCGCGAATATCGGAGGTTAAGCTGTCCCCCACGACAAGGGACATACGCGCGTCAAAGCCGGGAATACGGGCAAAGCAAAGGTCAAAAAACTCCTTTGCGGGCTTTGTCGCGCCTAGCTGCTCGGAGATAAAAATCCCCTCGAAATATTTGCCTATGCCTGAGCTTTTAAGACGCGCGGCTTGAATGTCGGCGCTGCCGTTGGAGATGATGAAAAGACGGTAGCTTCCGTTTAGCTTCTCCAACAGCTCCGGCGCACCGGGGACAAAATAGTACCCTTCACAAAGGTGCTTTGCGTAGCTATCCTCCGCACTGTGCGCGTCAAGCGGGAGCTTGATGCTATCAAAGAAAACCTCAAAGCGCCCGACAAGCGTTTGCTGACGGGTAATCTTCCCCTCTTCAAGCCACTCCCAATGCTGCGCGTTAATCGCGCGGAAAAGGGAAAGGCGCTCGGGCGTAAGCTCCTCGCCGCGCTCGGAAAGCATCTTTTCCATTGCGGCGGCCTCCTGCTGATTGAAATCAAGCAGGGTGTTATCCAAGTCCATTAATAAAATCGGCTTTTTCTCTTGCATAGACTTTCCCTCATTTAAGCGCCTTGAGCGCTTCCGCAACAGGCTCCAAGTGCATACCGAGCGAGGCTTTCACCAGCACATTGTCGCCTTTTTGTATGTATTGGGGTATGGCGGCGATAAGCTCATCGCGCGTTTGGAAGTGGCGCGCCTTATCGCCGAGAGCTGCCGTTATATTCTTCGATAGCTCCCCGTAGGCCGCAACAAAGTCCACGCCCTTGCCGAGCGCATATTCCCCCAGCGCGCGGTGATGCTCCGGGGAATCGTCCCCCATTTCGCGCATATCGCTGAACACGCAGACATGGCGGCCGGGAAGCTCGACAAGCGAATCCACGGCACAGCGCATGGAATCGGGGTTCGCATTATAGCAGTCATCTATGAGAGTGATGTACCCCGTATTTGTAACCGCGCCGCGCCTGCCGACAGTGTGGAAAGCGGCAACACCGGCGGCGATTTCTTCATCCGTCAGCCCCAAGATAAGGCCGACTGCCGCACCCTCAAGCGCGGCATACACCATGTGCCGCCCGTAGGACGGAATGCGCACGGGGATAACGCGGTTTTCAAAGACAATTTCACAGCTTGCACCGTTCTCCCCGTCAAAGCGGAGATTTTGCGCGCGCACGGCGCAATCCGCGCCCAAGCCGTAGCTTATAATGCGTTGGGGGCAGGATAGGGCGCGAAGCTTTTCATCATCGCCGTTTATTATAACCGTGCCGTTTTCGGGCATGAAAGAGAGCATTTCGGTTTTGGCCTTAAACACACCGTCAAGGTCATGCAAAAACTCTAAATGCGCATGGCCTATAACCGTGAACACGGCAATGCTCGGTCTTGCCATAGAGGCAAGCACGCTCATCTCGCCGAAGCCCGATATACCCATTTCCACCACGGCCAGCTCATGTTCGCGCGTGATGCGAGAGAGCGTCATGGGTACGCCGATGTGGTTATTCAAATTCCCCTCGGTTTTCAATACGTTCATGCGCTGAGAGAGGACAGACCATATCATTTCCTTGGCCGTTGTTTTGCCGACAGAGCCGGTTATGCCGACAACGGGGATATTAAGCTTTTCGCGATAGGCGCGCATTATGGCCTCAAGCGCTGTTTGCACCGAGGGCACGACAATTACGCCGCGCTCTTCCCTCTCCGGCACGTACTCGGCAAGACAGCATACAGCGCCCTTATCAAGCGCGGTGGAGATATATTTATGCCCGTCCGTATTCTCGCCGCGATAGGCAACAAACATATCGCCCGGCTTTACGGCGCGGCTGTCTATAATCACTTCGCCGAGGGCGGCGGAAAGCTCCACAGCGCCGCGCAATTCGCCGCCGCAAGCCGTTAACGCATCCTTAACCGTGAAATTCAACATATTTTAAACCTCCCGAGGGGGTAATTAATGTAATCTTAAATATACAAATTGAATAATACCACATTATTTTATTTCTTCAAGGGCTAATTTCAAAAAAATTAGTGCAATAGATGATAAAGTATGTTATAATGCAACTTGACTGATAATTTGCAAAGGAATTGAAAAGAGTATGAGTTACGTTGTGGTGGATTTGGAATGGAATCAGGCCATGAGCTCCAAATCCTCCGTTTTTAATAAGCTTCCGATTCATCTGCGCGGTGAAATAATCGAAATCGGCGCGGTGAAGCTTGACGAGAATATGCAGCCGGCGGAAGAGCTGACGATAGACGTAAAGCCCGTTTATTTTAAGCGTATGCACTACAAGGTGAAGAAAATCACGGGCTTTGACAAGGAACGCCTTGCACACGGCATCGCCTTTGCCGACGCTTTGAATGAGCTTCGCGCCTTTTGCGGGGACGATGTGACCTTTATCACTTGGGGCTGTGACGACCAAGGGATTTTGGAGCAAAACATCATCATCCACGACCTTGACTGGGACTGGATTGCAGGCTGGGTCAACCTACAGCTTATCTACAATCTGCAAACCGGGGGCGACAAAAACCAAAAGTCGCTCGCGAGCGCGATGGAGCATTTTGAAATTGAGCAAACGCGCGTGGCGCATGACGCGCTGGGCGACGCTTACAACACAGCGCTTGTATGCACAAAGCTTGATATGCAAGAGGGCTTGCGGCTATACCCGGATGCTGCACGCATACTCGCTTCGCGTATGCCCAACTACAAGCCGCCCGTGGAGCGCACGGGCGAAGACCCGATTGAGCACGAAACCTTTGAGGGCTATGAGAGTAAGGCCGCCGGGTTTAATGACGCTCGCCTTGCACAGCTCGTTTGCCCTGTGTGCGGCGGTGCAACCGCGGGGGCGAAGTGGGTCAACCAAGGGGATCAGCGCTACATGAACATTTTCACCTGCGAAAATGACGGGGCGTACCTCGTGCGGGCGAAGTTCCGCAAGTGCGATAACCTCACATGGTCGGCAAATAAGCTGGTATACAAGGCAACGCCCGAAATGACAGACTTTTATAAGGCCAAGGCCGCTCAATCGCGGCGGCGCGGCAGAGGCCACGGCAACCGCCGATCACGCCCGGCAAAATGAGTATATAAAATACAGAGCCGAAGTTAAAAGGCTCTGTATTTTGCTTGTTTCACGGGGAGAATCGGTGCTGTATTTCATACTTATGAAAAAAACGGAGGGTAATTGAATGGGATTTTGGATGAAGCTGCTCATATGCTTTCTCGCGGGGGCGGGTGCCGGGATAGGCACGGGCTTTGCAGGCATGAGCGCGGCGGCGGTGATAGGGCCGATGCTGATAACCTTTCTCGGCATTCCGGCGTATCAGGCCGTGGGAATCGGCCTTGCAAGCGACGTTTTAGCCAGCGCGAGCAGCGCATGGACTTACAAAAAGCACAATAATCTGGATGTGAAAAACAGCCTAATCCTGCTTATCGCCGTGCTTATCATGACGGTTGTGGGCAGCGCCGTGGCAAGCCTTCTGCCCGAAAAGGCCATGAGCGGCACAATGCAAATCGCCATGATATTCATCGGGCTGCGCTTTTTATTAAAGCCCGTCACGACAACCAAGGAGCAAATGGCCGCCGTAAGCAAGAGCGAGCAGATTAAAAAATCCGTAATCGGCGGGGTACTCGTTGGGTTTATTTGCGGGTTTGTGGGCGCGGGCGGCGGCATGATGCTCTTATTCGTGCTGACCTCATTCCTCGGCTATGAAATGCACATGGCCGTGGGAACGAGCGTATTTATAATGGCGTTCACCGCGCTGACAGGCTCGGTAAGCCACTTTGCGATAGGCGGAACACCCGATATCATCTGCCTTATTCTGTGTGTTCTCTTCACTCTGCTTTGGGCGAAAATCGCCGCAGTTATAGCGAACAAGGCAAGCGCCGTGACCCTAAACCGCGTGGTAGGCGTTGTGATGATAGCGACAAGCGCGGTTATCCTCGCGGTGAATTATCTTTGATAAAAAACGTAGCAAACCAGATTTTCAAAAAGAATAAGACAACAAAAAATTCCGGAAGCTTACGAAAAGGCAAGTTTCCGGAATTTTTTCTATACGTCTTTTGCGAAAGCAGAATATTAATTCTGTTTTGCTACAGTCCAAAATGCTGTCCGCAAATGTAATTATGTAAACTATATTAAGTAAATTGCGTTATGTTTACTTCTTTGCTGCGATATTGTCCTTATCCTTGTAGATATGCTTTGCCGGGATAACACCGCGAACACAAGAGGTGGGGTAAACGTTCGATTCGCGACCTATGACCGTGCCGGGGTTGAGAACGCTGTTACAGCCGACTTCAACCTCGTCACCCAGCATTGCGCCCACTTTTTTGCGCCCGGTTTCGATGCTCTTGCCCGGCTCTTTGATGACGACATTGGTTTTGTCGGACTTTACGTTGCTGGTGATAGCGCCCGCGCCCATATGGGACTTGTAGCCGAGGACGGAATCACCGACATAGTTATAGTGCGGGACTTGGACTTTATCGAAGAGGACAACGTTTTTAAGCTCGGTGGAATTGCCGACAACGGCTTCCTTGCCGACTATGGCGCTGCCGCGAATGAAAGCGCAGTGGCGAATTTCCGCTGCGTGGTCGATGATGCAGGGAGAGCCGATGTAGGCCGAGGGAAAAACAGTTGCGTCCTTTGCGATCCAAACCCCGTCCGAGGGGTGGTCGTACTCATCGAGGGAAAGGGTTTCGCCGAGGGCGAGGATGAAATCCTTTATCCCGTCCAGCACTTCCCAAGGATAGGTTTTGCCGTCAAAAAGCTTTGCGGCAATGGTTTTGTCTAAATCAAAAAGCTCTTTAATCTCTGTCATATTACTTCACCTTTATAAGCTTTCCCGCCGCTTGCATGGCGGCAATTATTTCGTCCACCTTTTCTTCGCAAAGCTCCTGCGTCCCCGCTTCAACCATGACGCGAAGCAAAGGCTCTGTCCCGCTCTTGCGCAGAACAACGCGCCCTTCATCGCCGAGCGCGGCTTCAACCTTTTCAACCGCGGCCTTGACCTCGGCACAGTTGAGAGTTTCATCCTTATCGGTAACG
This sequence comes from uncultured Oscillospiraceae bacterium, assembly GCA_964524815.1. GTDB lineage: Bacteria > Bacillota > Clostridia > Oscillospirales > Oscillospiraceae > Limivicinus. Next base: position 28,362 of record CAZGFK010000007.1, on the reverse strand, counting down.
ACAACGTTTTTGAGCTTCTGCGGGTACATGGTCATGCCGGAAGCGAGCACGGAAAGCGGCTGCTTGGTCTCGGTGACGGTTTCCATGATTTTAATGGCGGTCAAAATGCCGTCCCCGGTGTTGGCAAGGCGGCCGAAAATGATATGGCCGGACTGCTCGCCGCCGATGAGGTGGCCGTTTTTGCGCATATTCTCGGCAACGTATTTATCGCCGACAGCGGTTTTCTCGTAGCCGATTTCAAGCGCGTCAAGCGCTTTATAAAGCCCCATATTGGACATAATAGTAGTGACAACCTTGGAAGAGCCGAGCGAGCCGTGCTCTTTCATGTACTTTGCGCAAACGTAAAGTATATGATCGCCGTTTATGATGTTGCCCTTATCGTCCACGGCAAGGCAGCGATCTGCATCGCCGTCAAAGGCAAAGCCGACATCGAGCCTATTTTGCACGACGAAATCGCGCAGGCGCTCAATATGCGTAGAGCCGCAGTCAACATTGATATTAAGCCCGTCGGGGTGGTTGTTGATAACATAGGTATCCGCGCCCAAGGCATCAAACACGCTCTTGGCCATTTGCCAAGTGCTGCCGTTGGCGCAGTCAAGGCCGATGCGATAATCCTTATAAGAGCGCGTGGCAAGGGAGATGAGATAGCCGATATAGCGGTTGCGCCCGGCGGCATAGTCCACCGTGCGGCCTATTTTCTCGCGCTCGGCATAGGGAAGAGCGGTATCACTGTCAATATACTCTTCAATGCCGTCAAGCACCTTTTCGTCCATCTTCTCGCCGTTGGAATTTATGAGCTTAATGCCGTTATCGTAATAGGGATTGTGGCTGGCGGAAATCATAATGCCGCAGTCAAAATCATCGGCACGGGCGACATAGGAAACGCTGGGCGTACTCGTGACGTGCAGAAGATACGCATCTGCACCGGAAGCGGTAAGCCCGGCGCAAAGGGCGTTTTCAAACATATAGCTGGAGCGGCGGGTGTCCTTGCCGATGACGACTTTAGCCTTTCGGCTCTGCCCGTAATACCAGCCGAGATAACGGCCGATTTTAAAAGCGTGTTCAACGGTCAGGTTTTTGTTCGCTTCGCCGCGAAAACCGTCAGTTCCGAAATATTTTCCCATTATTAATTCTCCTTTTTGTAGTTCTCACGCCGTGGAATCAGAAAAAACATCACAGCATGGCAGCCGCGTCCTCGTCCGCAAGGACGGTGACGTTCAACGGTATCTGCAAAAATGCGGCGGGGATAACGCTGTCATCCCGCGCATAGAGCATTTGAAAAACTGCCCCGGCCTTATCGCGCCCCGTGGCAAGGACAGTGATATCGCGCGCACTTAAAACGGTCTTAACACCCATGGTAACGGCGTATTCGGGCACATTTTCTTCGCCGCCGAAGCTCTCTGCGAGCTGACGGCGCGTAGCGGGGGCTAAGCGCTGTACGCGCGTGAGCGTATTATACTGCGTGCCGGGTTCGTTATACCCAAAGTGCCCGTTATGCCCCAAGCCGATTACGGCCAAATCCAAGCCGCCGAGCTCAGCAAGGAGCGCATCGTAATTTTCCGGCGCGGTTTCGTCCGGGTAAAAGCGGTTTGCTTCCGATATGCCGACTTTATCCAGCAGCTCGCGCTCCAATTGCGCGCGGCAGGAGCGCTCTTTCGGCGCGCCGACATACTCCGTCACTGCAAAAACGCGCGCTTTTTCAAAGGAAATTTCTTTATTTTCGCTCATGGAACACAAAAGCGAGAAAAGCCCTGTCATGCTGCGTCCGGCGGAAAAAGCAAGCACGGCATGGGGCTTTTCGTCCAGCAGCGCCTTGATGCGAAGCGCTGCAATTTCATAAAGTTTAGATTTATCGGAAATAATTGTTTTCATAAAGCTGCCTCCAAAAATGCAAACTAGCACCGGGGTGTTTTCGATGGCAATTATTATAATAAGAACGGTTATAATATACGCGGCACTGCTTGCGGCAATGCGCCTTTCGGGCAAGCGGCAGATAGGCGAAATGGAGCTTTCGGAATTTGCCGTGGCGGCGCTGATAGCGGATTTGGCCTCACAGCCGTTGCAGGACTTGGGGATTCCGATGATAAACGGGCTTGTGCCGATTATCACGCTTTTCTGCTGCGAGGTGGGGATATCGCGCCTTGCGCTCAAAAGCGCGCGGGTGCGCAAGCTATTATACGGCAAGCCCAGCATATTGATTAAAAAGGGGCAGATAGTACAAGAAGAAATGCGCAAAAACAGCTTCACAACCGATGAGCTTATGCAACAGCTTCGTAACCAAGGCTGCATAGACATAAGCCGCGTGGAATACGCCGTGCTGGAAACGGACGGGCGCGTGAACGTGCTTCTCTACCCGCGCGAGCAAGCGGTGACAGCGGCGCTGATGAAGCTTGCTCCGCCCGATGCGGGCTACCCCGTGACAATAATAAGTGACGGGAAAATAAGCGAAGAAAACGTGAAGCTGATGAAGCTTGATGATAAAAAGCTCAAAAAGGAGCTTGATAAGCGCAAGATAAAGGACGCAAAGGAAGTATACCTCATGACCGTGAACGACAACAATGAGATATACCTCGCCGCAAAGGAGAGGGCAAAATGACAAAGAGAGAATATGTTGCCCTCGCGGCGATAATATTGCTAACAGCGCTGTCGGTATATAACCTATCGAGCATAGATGCGCTTACGGGCGACATCGGTATAGCGCTTTCCAAGTCCCAAAGCGCAGCGGAAAAGCTCGACTTCAAAGGGGCGAGGGAATATTTAGCCGAGGGGCTGGAGCTGTGGCTGAACGCCGATGAATACACCCACATTTTCCTGCGCCACCCGGAGATTGACTCCACGGCAGACGCCTTTTATGAGCTACAGGAAGTGCTATATCAAGAGGATATAACCGCCTGTGCCCCGGCCTTCAATAAGCTGCGCTATCATTTAGAGAGCATAAGCTCAATGGAGCACATTACACTCGGCAGTATATTATGAATCGCCCTCGGTCAAAAGCTTTGAAAGCTCTTCCATGAAGGTGTTGATATCTTTAAAGCTGCGATAAACCGAGGCAAAGCGAACATACGCGACCTCGTCAATATCCTTTAAGCGCACCATAACCATCTCGCCGATCTCGACGGTTTTAATCTCGCGCTCAAGGCCGCTTTGAAGCTCCTGCTCGATATCGTCGGCAATCTCTTCAAGCTTGGCAAGGGACACGGGGCGCTTCTCGCTTGCGCGAACCATGCCGTTTATAAGCTTCATCTTGTCAAAGGACTGGCGGCTGCCGTCACGCTTGACAACGACAAGGGGCATACGCTCGATTATTTCATAGGTGGTGAAACGCTTGCCGCAGGCAAGGCATTCGCGGCGGCGGCGGATTGTCGCCCCCTCTTCGGCAGGGCGGGAATCAATTACCTTACTCTCCGTGTAACCGCAAAAAGGACATTTCATAGCTTTATCTCCCAATATAATGTTTATACGAACTCAAACGCAAGAATTATACCACATTGTCTATCATAATGCTACAATTTTTTTCGCACAATCGTAAAATCCGCCGCGCGGCAGGGTCTCCCCTATCCGTGCGGCGGACTGTGCGTTTTGTCTTTATTTGTGTCAGATTATCTCGGTTACAGTGTAATCCTTGGCCTCGACCGCCGCTTTGAGCACGGCATTATCAACCTCGTGCGCGAGGGTAACAACGGCAGAGCCGTCCGCGTGGCTGACCTTGGCTTCGGCTACGCCGTCAAGGGCTTCCAGCGCCTTTTTAACGGCGGCTTCACAGTGTGGGCACATCATGCCGGTGATTTTCATTGTCTTTTCCATGGTTTTTTCGTTCTCCTTAAGTTTAGTGTGTTTTTTGTGCTTTTTATGATCGTGACTTGCGTCATGAAGCTTGAATAAATTGAGCCGCAGGGCGTTTGAAACAACGCAAAAGCTCGACAAGCTCATTGCCGCCGCGCCGAGCATGGGATTGAGCGTCAAGCCGAGCGAAACGAACGCGCCCGCCGCAACGGGAATGCCGATGGCGTTATAGAAAAACGCCCAGAAAAGGTTTTCGCGGATATTGCGGAGCGTTGCGCGGCTGAGACGAAGCGCCGCCGGGACATCCGAGAGCTTGCTTTGCATCAAAACAACGTCCGCCGCGTCTATGGCAACATCCGTTCCCGCGCCGATAGCAATGCCGACATCGGCGCGAGTGAGAGCGGGGGCATCGTTTATCCCGTCGCCTACCATCGCCACGCTCCCCTCGCGCATTAGCGCGCGGATTACGCTCTCCTTGCCGTCAGGCAGCACCCCGGCGATAACCTCATCTATCCCCGCCTGTGCGCCGATAGCCTTGGCGGTAAGCTCGTTATCCCCGGTTAACATAACAACACGAACGCCCATGTTTTTAAGCTCTCGAACGGCTTGGGCGCTGTCGGGCTTTATAACATCAGCCACGGCGATAATGCCGAGGAGCGCATCCCCCAGTGCGAAGAGAAGCGGGGTTTTGCCCTCTTGGGAAAGGGCGAGGGCGCTGTTCTTGATTTCAGGGGTGAGCGAAACGAGAGAGCTTATATAATCAAGCTTCCCGCCGACAAGCCTTTTGCCGTCACACTCGCCCTCAAGCCCGTTGCCGGGCAGGGCGCGAAACGCCGTGACCTCGGTGGGTGCGCTTCCCTTTTCCTCGGCATAGGCAATGACCGCGCGGGCAAGCGGGTGCTCGCTTTTTTGCTCGAGCGCATAGGCATAGTTTATAAGCGCCGCTTCATCCACGCCCGGCGCACTGATGATATCCGTCACGCGCGGCTCGCCGGATGTGACTGTGCCGGTTTTATCGAGGGCGACTATATCCACCCGCCCGGTAACCTCAAGGGAAGCGGCGGTTTTGAACAAAATGCCGTTTTTCGCACCCAAGCCGCTGCCGACCATTATCGCCACGGGCGTGGCAAGCCCCAAGGCGCACGGGCAGCTGATAACCAGCACCGAGATGCCGCGCGCGAGGGCAAAGCCCACGCCGCGTCCGAGGATGAGCCACACCGCCGTGGTGATCACGGCTAGGGTGATGACCGTGGGGACGAACACGCCCGAAACCTTGTCGGCAAGCTTTGCAATCGGCGCTTTCGTGGCCGCCGCATCGGAGACCATTTGGATGATTTGCGAAAGGGTTGTATCTTCGCCGACACGCGTGGCGCGGCACTTCAAAAAGCCGGATTGATTCACCGTTGCCGCGGAAACTTTGTCCCCCGCCTGTTTATCAACGGGCGCGCTTTCGCCCGTGAGTGCGGCTTCGTTAAGCGCGCTTTCGCCCTCGATTATAACGCCGTCCACGGGTATGCTCTCCCCGGGGCGGACAATGAACACATCGCCTATCGCGACCTCGTCAATGCTCACGGTGATTTCATGCCCGTCGCGTTCCAAGGTGGCTTCCTTGGGAGCAAGCTTCATAAGCCCCTTGAGCGCGTCCGTTGTTTTGCCCTTGGAGCGCGCTTCAAGCATTTTGCCGACGGTGATAAGCGTCAAAATCATGGCGGCGGACTCAAAATACAGCTCATGCATATATCCGTGCGCGCTGACATTATCGCCGCGCGCGACAGCCCCCGTCATGGCAAAAAGGGCATAGGTGCTGTAAATAAACGCAGCCGACGACCCGAGCGCCACGAGCGAATCCATATTCGCCGCGCGGCGAGCAAGCGCCGTATAGCCGCTTATAAAAAAGCGCTTATTGATTATCATAACCGCGATTGTGAGCAAAAGCTGCACAAGCGCCACGGCAACAAAGTTACCCTCAAAAAACGCCGGGAGAGGCCAGCCCCACATCATATGCCCCATGGAAAAATACATAAGGACAATTAAAAAGCCGAGGGACGAAATAAGGCGCTTTTTAAGGCGCGGGGTTTCCTTATCTTCAAGCGCGTTTTCATCATTGCTCGCCTCTTTCGCCGCGCCCTTTATGGCCGCGCCGTACCCCGCGCGGCGCACGGCGGATATAACCGCCTCGGGCGAGGCCGAGCCTTCAACGCCCATCGAATTTGTCAATAGGCTGACTGAACATGATTCCACGCCGGAGACGGCGGACACGGCCTTTTCAACGCGCGCCGAGCACGCCGCACAGCTCATGCCGGTGACATTATATTGCGTCAATTTTCAAGCCCCCTTGCTGTTTACGCATGATTATTATGCTCATTTCATCAATTTTTGAAGCGTTTGAACGAGCTCGTCTATAACCTCGTCATTCCCAGCGCGGATATCATCGGCCACGCAGGTGCGAATGTGGCTTGCCAAAAGCTCTTTATTAAAAGCGTTCATAGCCGCCGTGACCGCGGCGGACTGAACAAGAATATCCGGGCAGTAAGCGTCCGCTTCCACCATGCCGCGTATGCCGCGTATCTGCCCCTCGATACGGTTGAGACGATTAATAAGCTTGCTGTATTCCTCTTCCGTGCGCTCCTTTTTCCGCTGTGCGCAGCAGCATTTTTTCTCTTCCGTGGTGTTTCATCTCCCGCCTTTTAAAATACCCCCTGGGGGTATTTTAAAATATATACCCCCAGGGGGTATTTGTCAAGTTTTTTTCACGGCGGTATTGCAGTGCTGAGGTCGGTTTGATATAATAAAGGCGAAATACAACCGCGCAAGAGCGCGAAAAACTTTGAAAGGTCGTAAAACACAATGGCTGTTGAAATTATCTCTTCTCCCAACGCTCCGGCGGCAATAGGCCCGTATTCGCACGGGACGAAATGCGGCGATTTTATATTCACTTCCGGGCAATGCCCGTTTTACCCCGGCACGGGCGAGGTTGAGCGCGATGTGAAAAAGGCCACAGCGCTGGCGCTGAAAAATGTGCTGGCCGTTGTGGAAGCCGGGGGCGGAAAGCTCACGGACATTGCAAAGGTTGAAATCTTCGTAAAGGATCTTGCCAACTTCGGCACGATAAATGAGGTATATGCCGAGTTTTTCGGCGAGCATAAGCCCGCGCGTTACTGCGTTCAGGCCGCCGCACTGCCCAAGGATGTGGAGCTTGAAATAGCCGCAACTGCGTATTTGGGATAAGCTGACTTTATATCAAAATATCAAAAGGCGCACCCGCTCAGGGTGCGCCTTTTGAGTTATATATGCTTACTTTTCGCTCTCGGTCTTTTTCTTTTTGAAGATCTTGCTTCTGAAGAGGATGATGTTCATGACGATGAAGAACACGACCAGGATGATAAAGGTCAAAATCGGCTTTACGGGGGCAAGAGTTGCAAGGAGCATGAGCGGGAAGCCGAATATTATCGCGGGGAAGTTTTGATAAACGAGATTATCGGAGACGGGGGTTTTAAAGTCAGGGTCTATTTCGCGAAGGAGGATTATGCCGGTGCTGGCCGTGCCGGTGAGCATACCGTACATGGCGAGAAACTGCTCCTGCGGATAGTCGGGGAAGAGGGTTTTGGCTATATAGAGATTATAATAATACGTAATCACAAGGCCGACAACGCCCATAACGAGGATAACGACCCAATAATCCTTGAGCACGCTCAGCCTAATCGCCGCGATACCGGCAACGACCATGAGGTCATAGAAGAGGTTACTTGCGCGCGTCATGAGAAAGCCGTTAATATGCTCGCGCTTTACGATGCCTTTTTTCTTCAAAAAGCCCATAAAAAGCTTGATAAGCGTAGCCGAGAGCACGCCGATGAGGAAGTTAAAGCCGAAGATGACGGACTTCATGCCCGGCATAAGCGCGCCGAGAGCACACATGATAAAGTAGGCAAGCAGATACGCCGCCGCGATGAGCGCGATTTGCACGGTAAGCTTATCAACACTGTCCTGCATGGGGATTTCATTGTCGCTTTGAATCTCCTCGGAGTGCAAAGCGCCCTCTTCGATGTCGCGGCGCTTGATAAGGCCTCGCTTATTGAGAATATTGAGGTGGATAACCCCGCCGAGCGCAGCAGAGAGGAAGCCGAGCGCGGCAATGGTAAGGCCAAAGCTCTTCCCGCCGACAAAGCCGAAGTCACGCTCATAGATATTGCCGTAATTGAGCGCTTGACCCGTCCCCTGCCCGTAGCCGAACGGCAAAAGCACGCCCGCCGCCACGAAGAAGCCGGAAATCACTTTCGCGGCGATAATGGAGATAGCTAAGCCGAAAACGGCTTGGAGAAGATAAGTCGCCACGGTGGTAACGCCGGTGTTAAAAATCTCCTCGGTGCGCTTTTTGGTGAGCTTTGCGCCGGAGGGTTTGAATGTGGCCGCGATGAAGCCGAGGGCAAGGCAGTGATATGTAAGGATTTCAAGCTTATCCGTGCCGTTGCCGCCGAAAAAGGCCGTGTCAAACATGGGAACGCCCGTAATGAGCTTAAAAACCCAGGCAACGATTATCAAAATGCCGCCGCCGAGCACCGACACCGGGATAAGCGAATTTTTGAGCAAGGGAATGCTGCGGCGGAGAATGTTGGCCGCCAAGAGCGCAAGCAACAGCACCGCCAAAAGATTAAAGCTGCTCCAAACACTATAGTCCCAAAAACTTTCCATTGTTATCACCCTTTACTATGTTTTTGTTGAGATAAAAGAAATTCACGTATTTAAGCGCGTTAAAGCGCTTTTCGCCCTTGATTTGATACACCTTGTCGCCGAAATAGATATTGAGCTTGTTGCGCCCCAAGCAGGTGAATGCGGACGCTTCGCTAAACGGAATTATAAGCTCCGTTTCTTCGCCCTCGTTTATAACCACCCTGTCGCCGTAGAGCGCGAGAGAGGCGTTTTTCATGAGGCGGTGCTTGGTTTTATAGACTATAACCTCATAAAGCCGCACGGTATCGCGATATAAAGGCGCGGCGGTATACGGCGATAAATCCAGCGCGCGGACATAATCGCACTGGTAATCATACCAGTCGTTAACGTAGCTGAACGGGAACGTAAACCCCACACCGGTGAGCTTTTTATCCTCGCCGTAGCTTATTTCCCTGCCGCATTTTGTGCACCGGGTGATATTCCCCCGGCTTTCAAAGGAAGAAAGGCCGCAATAGGGGCAAACGTAGATTGCCCGCTCCAAGTATTCCGCTTTGCGCTTTGAGCGAAAGCGCCCGCCGGGCGCGCCCTCATTGACGGCAAGGGACGAGACTATAAGCGAACAAAGCTCATCATTTGTAAGCTTTGAATAATCCTCCGGCTCGATAACGCGCGAGACATACGCGCGCATATGCCCGCGCCGCACCTTATCGCTCCAGCGCGGCTGAACGCCGTACCCGCCCTCTATGCGAAAAATCGCAATGGGCAACTTGAGCTTTTTTGCAAGGGCGGCAATGGCGGGGTTGATGTATTCGGTTTTGCCGCTGTAGGTGCGGTTACCCTCGGGGGCAAGGGCAATTGTGCCGCCCTCGCGCGCAACGCGTATACACGCGCGCACGGCGGCAACGTCCGTGGTTTGCTTTTTTATCGGTATGGGCGCGACAAGGGCTTTAAGCACGGAAGAGACAGCGCCGAGGGAAAATATATCCTCTGTGGCGAGATAGTAAACCGCGTCCTTAAACGCCATTCCCACGAAAAACTGATCAAACGGCGTTTGGTGATTATAAAGCACCAAGTACGGCCGCTCACCCTGCGCGGGAAATTTTTCGACCTTTACGCCGTATTTGAGCACGGTATACGGCGCAAGGACGGCAAAAACCACGTTGCGCACAGCGCCGTGCCACGGCTTAATCCATTTTCTTTCGATCATAGGCTTTTCTCTGCAATTCGTAAAGTTATTTATATTTTATGTATTGCAAGGCGCTTTGTCAAGAATTGTTGAGGTTATTTACAAGAAACGGCGCATTTTTTACACTGCCGAAATTTTGCTTTTGCATTGCAATCAGCGCGAAATGAAGATATAATAAAGAAAATGAAACAAGGGAGATTGGAATATGCGCCTATTTGATATATTGGGGCCTGTTATGGTAGGGCCGTCAAGCAGCCACACGGCAGGGGCTGTGCGCATAGGGCTGACAGCGCGCAAAATACTCGGAGACGAGCCTATATTCGCCGACATTTCCCTGCACGGCAGCTTTGCCATGACCGGGCGCGGTCACGGCACGGACTGCGCACTTATAGCGGGGCTGCTCGGAATGCAGCCGGACGATTTGCGCATCCCGCAAAGCTTTGAAATCGCCAAGGAGCAGGGGCTGGACTTTTCTTTTAAAAGCGTACAGCTGAGAAACGCGCACCCGAACACCGCGCGATTGCGTCTGACGGGAAAGAGCGCGAGGAAGCTTGACATAGTGGCAGAGAGCATAGGCGGCGGGCGGATACGCGTGGTGTCGATAGACGGGATTGAAGCGAACTTTTCCGGCGAGCACAACACGCTCATCGTCCACAACAAAGACTACCCCGGCCATGTCGCCACGGTGACAAATGCACTCATGCTCAAGGGCATAAACATCGCCACGATGCAGCTATACCGCAACGGGCAGGGCGGCAACGCGGTAATGGTGCTGGAATGCGATGAGGAGATCCCCGCCGAGCTTGAAAAAGAGCTTATGCAGGTGGACGGTATATTGAAAGTAACGGTATTTAATCAGGAGGAGACGGCATGAGCTTTAATTCAATCGCTTCGATGCTTGAAGCCGCTTCAAGGCAGAATGCCCCCTTATATAAAGTCATTTGCGAGGATGACTGCCGCGAAAACGGCTACTCGGAAGAGACTTCCCATGCCAAAATAAAAGCCCTGTGGCTTGCAATGCGCCAATCCAGCGCGCAGTATAACCCCGCTGACCGCTCCAACAGCGGCTTTATCGGCGGAGACGCTGCGCGGCTGCGTGCGGCGGCGGACGCGGGAAAGCTCCTCGGCGGGACGTATTTTCTGCGCGTGACGGAAGAGGCGCTGAAAGTGGCCGAGTGTAACGCGTGTATGAAGCGTATTGTCGCCGCGCCGACGGCGGGTAGCTGCGGCGTATTACCGGCGGTGCTGCTGCCGCTGACGGAAGAGCGCAAGGTGGACGAGGAGAAGATACTGCAAGCGCTCTACATTGCCGCAGGCTTCGGGCAGGTTGCCGCGCTTCGCGCGAGTGTATCGGGCGCGCAGGGTGGCTGCCAAGCGGAAATTGGGGTAGCGAGCGCAATGGCCGCCGCCGCGCTGACGCACATCACGGGCGGCACGGACGCAGAGTGCGCCCACGCCTTTGCAATCGCACTCAGCAGTCTACTCGGCCTCGTATGTGACCCCGTGGCGGGGCTTGTGGAAATCCCGTGCGTAAAGCGCAACGTAATCGGCGCAATAAACGCCGTGAGCGCCTGCGACATGGCGCTGTCCGGGATAGAAAGCCGCATCCCGGCGGACGAGGTTATAGACGCAATGGGCGAAATCGGCGATTCGCTCCCCGCCGCACTGCGCGAAACGGGGCTTGGCGGCCTTGCCGCAACGCCCACGGGACAGCGTTTGGCGCAAAGCGTAATGGCTCGCGGCCAAGGCGAGGGGATATAAAAAGAACGAATACACACAAAAACCTCTCGGCATTTTCATGTGCCGAGAGGTTTTATACTGTCAATTTAATTATTTAATTTCAAACTCCACGGTGACGGGGGCGGTTTGGGGGCTTGAAATCGTAAGGCGGGCCGTGCCGGCTTTGCCGAGGGTTTTAATATACGCGCCGCCCATGCCGCCCTCTAAGGCCGCTGTATCGCCGCCGACAAGCTCCGCCTCGCCCTGCAAGGCGAGCTTCACGGGGATTTGCGCGTAGGGGGCAATATTACCGTACTCATCCAAAACGCGTATGCGCACGGCGGCCATGTCGTAGGTATCGCCCTCTGTGAGCACGGTTAGTGAGGGGACGGCCTCTAAGTGCAGTGCGCCGCCCGGCGCTTTCGTGACCGTGGCAACGGTTTCGCCTTTTTTGACAGCGTCAAAGCGCCAGCGGGTGGCCTCGCCGCCCCAATTGCTGACGTATTTGCCGTAAAGCTCCACACCGTCGGAAAATTTCAGCCCGTAGCGCGCCATAGCCCACAAAAGCTTCAGCTTGTACTTTGTCGGCAGCCCCGCAAGGCCGTATTTCGCCGCTGCGCAAAGGCACTCACGCACCACGGCGGCCTTGCCCTTTGAAAAGCCTTCCTGCGTTTCAAGGAGCTTGCCCACGGTGTCGTCAATTTCGACAGGCGGGTGGTTGAGCGCATTCAGCGCTTTAGGCGCAAAGGACGCGACAAAAACATCATTTTTATAAAGCTCCACTCTGTCGGCATTCGTAAAGGCATAGATACTGCCGATATTCCCGGCGGGATAATCGCCGATATCCATGGATGAGCCTACATCCAGCACGGGGATAGCATCCTGCTGAGAAGCATAGAGCGCGGCGGCAAGCTTGGGGTTGCGGAACATATCCATAACGCCGTGATAGCACACGCGATCGCCCGAGCCGCAGTCCTTATGCGTGGGGTAATCGAACATACACCAGCCGAAGCACCCCGCGTGCTCGCCGGAAGCGAGCGCGGCATTTTGCACGCGCGCATGGCGCAAGGCGTGCTCCTGCCGATGCTCCCAGGTGTCATAGGGCTTTGTGGGGAACATATGGCCGTTACACTCGGAGATAAGATAGGGCTTATTCATATCCGGGGTGACGGCGCTTTTTTTCTTCGCGCCGGGGTTATTGCCGGAGTGGGAGAAATCATTATAAGCGTAGACATCTTCAAGGAGACTGCTTTTTTCAAGATATCTCACGCCGGAAGTGGCGCGGCTTGGGTCAAGCTCGTGCGCGAGGGCATTGGTTTTGGTGTAAAACTCATCATCGTCCAGGCTTTCGTTAATGCGCACGCCCCAAAGGACAACAGATGTACAGCTTCTGTACTGCATTACCATTTCGCGCGTGTTCTCTATCGCTTGGGCTTTCCAAGCGTCATCGCCGATATGCTGCCAGCCGGGAATCTCGGTGAAAACGAGCAAGCCCAGCTCATCACAGGCAGAAATGAAGTGCATACTTTGCGGATAGTGCGAGGTGCGCACGGCGTTGCAGCCAAGCTCCTTTTTTAATATGCGCGCATCCTCGCGCTGTAAGCTCGCGGGGGCGGCATAGCCGATATACGGATAGCACTGGTGGCGGTTCAAGCCGCGCAGGAAGGTCTTTTCGCCGTTTAGGTAAAACCCGTCCTTTTTAAATTCCGCCGTGCGAAAGCCGAAGCGGCGCATCTGCTCGTCACGTACTTCCCCGCTCTCGTCCGTAAGGCGGACGCGGAGAGTATAAAGCGCCGGGCTTTCGGTGCTCCACGGCATTGCTTCCGGAACGGAGAGGGTAACATCGCGCCCCTCGCCGAGAGCAAGAACAGTGCCGTCATTGTCTATAACTTCCGCCGTAATGCGCCCTGTGCCGACAATGCTTGTTTTGACGGAAACGGAGCTTACGGTAGGCGTGGTGAGATAGACATCGTCAATATAATCCTTATTTTTAACATCCAGCCACACCTCGCGATAAATCCCGCCGTAGGTGAGATAATCTATCACGAAGCCGAACGGCGGCACGGCGGGATTCTCGGTGCAGTCTAAGCAGACGGCAATGAGGTTTTCCCGCTCGAAGGAGACAAGCTCGGTAATATCAAAGGCAAAGGCAGTGTAGCCGCAGCGATGCTCACCGGCGAGGACGCCGTTAACATAGACCTTGGCAATGTGCGCCGCGCCGTCAAAGCGAAGAATAAGGCGCTTATCGCGCATGGTATCGTCCGGCGTGAGCGCGCGGCGATAGCCGCAAAGCATTTCATAATGCGCAGGCGTTGCATAGTGAAGCGGCGTTTCGCGCACGGTGTGCGGCAGACGCACCTTTTCCGCTTCGCCGCGCCCGGCAGCAAAATCGTCCGTCCATTCGGGGGTAAAATACCAATCGTTGCACAAAGAAAGCATAGCTGCACCTCGCCCTTTCGTTATTTATTTTGCCGCGTTCACGGCATCGACAAAGCGCGCAAACGCCGCCGCGCCATCGGCAGTGCGTTTATAAACGCCCGCATCCTCCAGCACGCGCATGAACACCGCGCCGACCTCGCGCTTGAGTATGGCTTCGGTGTTTTCGCTTGTAAACTCGTACTTCTCCGTAAGCTCGCGCGCCCACGCGGCGTGAGCGGCTATGCGCTCATCGGCGGCGATATCCGCGCCGTTTAGAATCGCTTCGCGGAGTAATTCAAGCTCGGTTTTAAGGCGCGAGGGCAAAACGGCCAAGCCCATGACCTCGATAAGCCCGATATTCTCTTTCTTAATATGATGCAGCTCCTGATGCGGGTGGAAGAGGCCGAGGGGGTATTCCTCGGTGGTGAGGTTATTTCTCAAAACTATATCCATTTCGTAATCATCACCGCGGCGGCGGGCGATGGGCGTGACGGTATTATGCCGCTCACCGTCGGTATTGGCATAGATCATGGCGGCGGGGTCAGAGTATTCGCGCCACACGTTGAGAAGCTTTTCGGCAAGCTCGGCAACGCGCGAAGCTTCGGGCGCGCGCAGACGGATAACGGACATCGGCCAGTTGACAATCCCTGCCTTGACATCGCTAAACCCTGCAAACTCCACCTCGCGCTCTATCTGCGCCTTTGCCATTGCAAACTCATAGCACCCGCCCTGAAAATGGTCATGGCTGAGTATGCTGCCGCCGACTATGGGCAAGTCCGCATTAGAGCCGACAAAATAGTGCGGGAACTGGCGGACAAAGTCCAATAGGCGGTCAAAGGATTTGCGGCTTATCTTCATGGGGACATGGGCGGAGTTTAATAAAATGCAGTGCTCATTATAATAAACATAGGGCGAATACTGCAAAAACCAATCCTCGCCGCTGACCGTGACGGGAATCAGGCGGTGGTTTTGGCGGGCGGGGTGATTCATGCGCCCGGCATAGCCCTCGTTTTCAAAGCAAAGCTGGCACAGCGGATAACCCGACTGGGGTGCAAGGCGCGCGGCAGCAATGGCGCGAGGGTCTTTTTCAGGTTTGGAGAGGTTGACGGTTATATCAAGCTCGCCGTATTCGCATTCATAGCGCCACTGCACGTCCTTGGCTATCCTGTCGCGGCGAATGTAGTTAGTGTCGCCGCTGAATTTATAAAACCACTCGGTGGCGCACTTTGGGCCTTGCGCGTAGAGCGCTTGGAATTTCGCGCGCACCTCGCGCGGAAAGGGCGTGAGCGCGCCCATGAGAGCAGTATCGAATAAATCACGCGCGGTGATATTATCCTCAACCACGCCGCGGGAAACGGCATTGTCCGTAAGCGCGGAGAGAATATCGCACAAGGGCGCATTCGCGGGCAGCGCCGCAGTGGGTGCGGCTTCGTCAAGGCGCATAAGCTCCAAAATGCGGTTATAGCAATATGCGCTGTCGCAAGGAGATATAAGCTCTTTTTCAAGGGCATAGTTTATAAGCGAGTCAATATAATTTTTCATACTTTCCTCCATTATTCACCCAAGATTTCGCCTATCATCATGTCGCACATGATGAGACTGCGCGGCAGGTGGAACGGCCCTTTAAACGTAGAGCCTTTAACGGGCGGCTCGGTGGGTTTGCCGTCACGGCGAAGATAGCCGTACCACTCGCCGTGCTCGGTATCGACAAAGTGCGCTCGGCAATAATCAAGCACCGTGTAAAACCAATCGAGGTATTTTTCCTTGCCCGTATCTCTATAGAGCATAAGCGCGGAAATAAGCATTTCATTATGCGGCCACCAAAGCTTCATATCGTGCTCATAAGCTTCCATGGGCTTATTAAGCGCATCGCACATGAATAAAAGCCCGCCGTATTCCTTATCCCAGCCCATTTCAGCCGCCCAGTTGAACACATTTTCCGTTGCGGCTAAAAGCTCGGTGTCATTGGTGCGCTTGGCGTGCTCTAGGATAAACCAAACGCCCTCCATGTCATGCCCGGGGATGACGGTGCGCCCGTCGGTATACTCCAAGCGCACTTCCCCGTCCGGCGAGACATTTTCCAGCACGCATTTAAGCTCCGGGTGTACATTATATTTAAACATTTCCTCTACGCACTCTTCGGCGCGCTTTTCATAAAGGGCTTTGTTCGCCTTATCCACGCGCAACATCACTTCCGTGAGGTTTAAGCATATCATCGGCGCACCGAACGAGCGGCCGGGGCGCGTGGCGGGGTCAACTTTCGGCGGGATATTGAGAGGGTCGGGCATAGTGCCGTGATTTAAGCCCCAAAAGACTTCATACCCGAAGCGGGCGCGGCGCAGATACTCCTCTTCGCCCGTTAAGCCGTAATACTCGGCATTTGCCAAGGCATAATGAAGCTCGGACGTGCAGTAGCGCCGCTGGCGCAGGGGCTTTCCGTCCGCCGTGACGGTGAAGTACATTCGATTGCCCGCCGCGCGGTTTATGCAGTGGCGCTCCATAAAGTCAATGCAGCTTTTGCTCGCGTTCAGCCACTCTTCCCTCACGCCGTAAACACTGCACAAATATGCAAATATCCACCCCGCGCGCCCTTGCATCCACACGCTTTTATCCGTGGAGTAAACCTTGCCCTCGCGATCTAAGCAGGTGTAAATACCGCCGTTGACGCTGTCCATGCCGTTTTGGAGCCAAAAGTTAACGGACGTTTCCAGCTCAGAGCGTATCCATTCGCGCGTTTGGCGAAGCTTATTCTTATCCATAGTTCGTTAAGTCTCCCTTCGATGAGGCTTGATAAACACATACTAACATCGGCGCATACGTTTTTCAACACTTTTTTCACAATAAGTTTCCGCTTGGACTAGTGACAAGGGCGAAAGGACATGATATAATATTTCCAGTCGATGAGACAGACATATATATTTACTCGGAGGAAGCTAACATGAATTATCTCGGTATTGAGGCAAAGATTAAAAACCTGCCGGAGCTTGACAAAGATTTCTTCCCGCTTTATTTGTACAATCAGGCGTTTCTCGCCACAGCGAAAGAGCCGATAGGCGTGGCCGTGGAACGCGCGAACGGCGAAATGGCATCTATCAACACCTTTATTCACGGCACACCCGATATGCGCGAGGCAGACAGATATTATATCCGCCGCCTTGTCAAGTCCGTGCTGTGGATGAAAGGCGGCTGGCGCATATACATCAGCGGCAACCGCGACATATACGAATATATTAAGGAATGCTTCTCCCCCGCCGGTTGCCAAGCCTTTGATGAAAACTTCTTCTCGAATATATACGAACGCCCATTTGAGGTGTGCTATACCGATAAGCTCCCTGCGACCAAGGATTCGCCCAAGCCCGCAGGCGGCCACTTTGACGGCTGCCGCATCGGCTTTGACGCGGGCGGGAGCGACCGCAAGGTTTCCGCCGTGATTGACGGGGAAACGGTTTACTCCGAAGAGGTTGTTTGGTTTCCGAAAACCAACCCCGACCCCGATTATCACTATGACGGCATAGTTTCCGCGCTCAAGGCAGCGGCGGAGCATATGCCGCGCGTGGACGCGGTGGGCGTTTCTTCCGCCGGTATTTATATAAATGACCGCACCATGAGCGCTTCCCTCTTCCTCAAAGTCCCGGAAGAGCTTTACGAAAAGAAAGTTAAGGACATTTACATCCGCGCCATTACCGACACTTTCGGCAATGTACCGTTCAACGTGTTTAATGACGGCGATGTCACCGCGCTTGCAGGGGCGATTAGCCTTGAGGACACGAACATCCTCGGCATTGCAATGGGCACAAGCGAGGCCGGCGGCTATGTGGACGAAAACGGCTGTGTTACCGGCTGGCTCAACGAGCTTGCTTTCATCCCCGTGGACGCGAACCCCGGCGCTATGCAGGATGAATGGTCGCTCGATATTGGGTGCGGCGTGAAATACTTCTCGCAGGACGGCGTTATTAAGCTTGCCCCCCGCGCGGGCATTGAGCTGGATGCAGCGCTGTCCCCGGCGGAGAAGCTGAAAGTTGTTCAGGGCTTGATGAACGAGGGTGACGAGCGCGCCGCCGCCGTTTACCGCAGCATAGGCGTGTACCTTGCGCACTCTCTCGTGCAGTATCACAGTATGTACGGCTTCCGCCACGTGCTGCTGCTCGGTCGCGTGATGAGCGGCAAGGGCGGCGACCTTATAATCGCCGAGTGCGAGCGCGTGCTGAAGGACGAATACAGCGAGCTTGCGGATAAAATCCACCTCGCGCTCCCGGATGAGAAGTTCCGCCGCGTCGGCCAATCCGCCGCCGCCGCATCCCTGCCGGAGATAACGAAGTAAGGTATTTTAATATTATAAGCTGAAAGACGGGCGACCCACGGGTCGTCCGTCTTTCACATTATTAAGCTTTTATCTAAGACGCAGTTTTTGCGTCTTTTGTTCTCGCCGCTTAGTTTATTAACATCTTTTGCTTGCCTTGGGGGCGGAAGTAGAATATAATATAAGAGTTAAAAAGCACAAAATCACACAAGGAGCGCACAGATGAATCAAAAAGAGCTTAACGAAATACGCCGCCGGTGGAAGCCGGAGAGAAGCGCGGTTTCTGTTATATATGGTTGTTATGTAAACTCAGCTAGAGAGATTGTTTCGCAGTTTGACACGCCTTTCGGGCTTTTGAGCCACGATGAGGGCGAGATGTACTTGGCGCTGATGAAAAAGGTGCTGTCGGGGACGCTGGGGAAAAACCTTATCGACATTGAGTTTGCCACGGCGCAGGTTGCGGGGAGCGAGGAGCATTCGCTGCTGATGAAGCTGAAAAAAGAGCTTGGGCGCGATGAGGAAGCGCGCACGGCGCTTTTTGAGAAAATTATCAACGCACTGAGCTTTGAGGAGACAAGCGGCTACCTCATTTTGCTTGCCGGGGAGAGCTACGATGTGCCCGTTTACGGGCGGGACGGCGCGGAGCGCGACGATGCGGGCGAGGTGTTCAAATACGTCCTTTGCGCGGTGTGCCCCGTGCGCTCGGCTTCGCCTGAGCTGGGCTACAGCGCCGACAGCGGAGAGTTTCACCTGAACACCGTGGGGCAGACCGTGGCCGCGCCCACGCTGGGGTTTATGTTCCCGTGCTTTGATTCGCGCGCAACGAACATTTATAACGCCCTATACTACGCGCGAAAGCCCGCAGAGCTGCACCAAGAGCTTATAGACGTGCTCTTTTGCACGCCGCCGGTGATGTCCGCCCCGGAGCAGAAGGACGCTTTCGGCGCGGCGATTACAGGGGCGCTGGACGCTCAATGCAGCTATGACGTAGTGCAGGCCGTGCATGAGCACATATGCGCGCGCATAGCCGAGCACAAGGAAGCCAAAGACCCGGACAGGCTGGAGCTGAGCGTGAACGAAGTGGGCGCGATGCTGCGCGATAGCGGCGTGGACGATGACGCGGTTGAGAGTTTCCGCGCCGAGTGCGAAAAGGAGTTCGGCGAAAACGCCGCGCTTAACCCGAACAACATCATTGACGCGAAAAAGTTCAAGGTGGAGACCCCGGAGATAAAAATAAGCGTTTCGCCGGAGAACAGCTATCTCATCGAAACGCGGATTATTGACGGGCGCAAATACCTGCTTATCCCCGCCGACAGCGGCGTGGAAGTGAACGGAATCAGTGTAAGCATAAAATAAAAAAAACACCCCCGCAAGGAGGATAAGAAATGGCCGAGAGATACGAAAAAAAATACACCGTGCCGAATATGCTGTACTCCCCCGGCGCGCCCGTTATTATTACTTCCGGGGCGCTTATTCAGGACAGCGTTTCAAAAAAGCTGATGGTTCAGCTTTGCATGACGAGCCTGAGCGAAAAGGAAATTGCCTTTATCCGCGTGAGCATTACGCCCACCAAGGCAGCCGGCGAGAGCGCGGGAGAGGACATTACATATTTATATACGGAGCTTCGCGCCAAGCGTGATGACGAGTTCGGTCGCAAGGCGGCGATAATACTGCCGCAAAGCGAATGCGAGAGCTTTCGCGTAAGCGTGCAGGAAGTCGGCTACGCAGACGGTGCGGCTTGGGACGGGACAGGCTCTGTTTGGTCGGCAATGCCGGCGATGCAAAGGCTTGAGGACGCGCTGGGTGACAGGGAGCTTGCAAGGCAATACCGCATACGCTACGGGAGCGACTGCAAAATGCTGCCGCAGAGCGAGCGCGGGCTGTGGGTTTGCACGTGCGGGGCGATAAACTACGAGCAGGAAGTAAAATGCCACCGCTGCCGCCGCGTATACTCGGCGCTGAAGAACATAAATGTAAGCTCGCTGCGCTCGGAAAGTGCGCAGCGGGTGGAGAGCGAAAAGCAGCAGGACGAGCAGGAGCAAAGCGAAAAACGCGCGGCAAGAAAAAAGCTTATAATCGCGCTGGCGGTTATTATTCCTCTGCTTATCATCGCTTTGGCGGCGCTTGTGACCGTGCCGCGCTATATGCAACAAAAGGACGATTACGCCGCGGCGCAAACGCTGTTGTCCGCCGGGCGGTATGACGAGGCGGAAAGCGCTTTCGCCGCGCTGGGCGATTATTCCGACAGCGCGGAAAAGGCCGAGTACGGCGTACCCTACGCGAGAGCCGTATATTTAATGGAATGCGCGGCGAAGGACGATGTTGCGGGGCTTTTATCAATTGAGATGAAGCGCTCGGACGTTGCCGAGGGGGAAACGGTTGCCGTTGCACTCTACCGCGAGGCCGCAAAGCGCTTTGAAGCACTCGGCAACTACAAAGACAGCGAAGCACAGCTTGCCAAGGCGCAAAAGGCAATTGAGGACTATTTTGACGCGCAAAAGCGCGCGGCATATGATGATGCTCAGGCGCTTCTCGATATGGGCGCATACTTAAAGGCGCGCGATGCGTTCGCATTGCTTACCGACTACGCCGACAGCGAGGATAAGGCCAAGGAAAGCCTATATCAGCGCGCGTTGCGCTTGGTGGAATATGCGGAGAAATACTTCTTACAGGGCGTATACGCCGCATTCAGCGGCACGGACGGGGAAAAGAGCATTATTTACATCCCGCAGGATGTGTTCGCCGCACTCGGTAACGCCGTATCGTCCGATCTGCGCGATATACTGCGCGAGGACGGTGTGGAGATAAACATAGAAACCGCGCCCGAAGAGGGCGTACTGCCGATATGCGAGGCTATAGCCAAGGAGCTTAATGCGCTCGGTGATTACGCGGACAGTGCGCAGTTGCATGAGCGCGCCCTCGCCGCCGGGGACTTCACAAGGCCGTTTTACACAAAGCTTTCCGAGGGGGATGTTATAGGGGCTTATCAGTGGCTCTCGGCATACTCCGGGGAATTTGAAAACAGGGAAAATTGGCTGGCACTTTTGCAGCTATACGCCCCCTACTGCGGCACATGGGAGCTTTATATGGGCGACCCCACGCTCATAGCGCAGACAGTCGGCATGAGCATAAAATGCGGGGCGTTTACCTCTAATGTCGTCATCGGCGAGGACGCGGCAAAGCTTGTGATCTATCCCGCCGGGGCGGAGGATTACCCCATTGCGCTGACAGCCGCGCTCGGCACAACGGGCTTTGGCTGCAACCCCGATGATTCCACCGCATACTACGCCACGATTTCAAATCTAGGCCGCTTGACCTACGCCAAGTACAACACCAACGGCATACAAACCGGCAACCAAAGCTGTGAGTACTCCAAGGTCGGGTAAAATAGCTTTATCCACACACGGCGCAAGCTCTTCCATGCGGGAAGAGCTTGCGTATACTGATTTTTACCTGACAGCGGGCATATAATAGCTTAGAATAATCGGAAGGAGAGGCGCGGGCATGGCAAAGGACAGGAAAAAGACACAACACAGCGTAAAAATAACCACCGCACTGCTTGCGCTTATCGCGGCGGCGGTTATTTGGACGATATGGAGCAACACCGCGCTGACCTTGACGCGCATAAGCGCCGAGAGCGATAAAATCCCGCAGGAATTTGACGGATTTAAGATTGCGCACATATCGGATTTGCATGATGCGGAGCTTGGCGAGGATAACGCCGCGCTTATTGCGCTCATCGCCGACGAAAAGCCCGACATCATAGCAATCACCGGGGATTTGATTGACTCCAACCGCACGGATATTGACCGCGCTTTACGCTTTGCCCGCCGCGCGGCGGAGCTTGCCCCGGTTTACTACGTAACGGGCAACCACGAGGGCGCGTTAATGGACTACTGGAAGCTCAAAGAGGGCTTGGAGACGCTTGGCGTGACGGTGCTGACAGACAGCTCAGTTACGATAACGCGCGAGGGCGCAGCAATACGCATAATCGGGATAGACGACCCGAACTTTGCAACGCACGAGGAGATTGCCGAGGGCTTCCCCGCGATGATAAGGGGCAAGGTGCAAAGGCTTTGCGCCGAGGATGAATTTAACCTTTTGCTTGCGCACAGGCCGGAACACATCGAAAGCTACATTGCGGGCGGCGCGGAGCTTATTCTAAGCGGGCACACCCACGGCGGGCAGCTGCGCTTGCCGTTCATCGGCGGGCTTATCGCCCCCGGTCAGGGCTTTCTCCCGAAATATGACGCGGGGCTTTACGAATTTGACGAGGCAAAGATGATAATCAGCCGAGGCTTGGGCAACAGCGTTATTCCCCTGCGGTTTAATAACCGCCCCGAAGTCGTTTCCGTCACGCTAAAGCACATTGAATAAGGCGCATATACAAAAACTCTGCGGGCTGACTTGCTCGCAGAGTTTTATTATTGGTTATACCAGTTTACATAATAACATTTTCACTCACTCGGTGAAGTGGATGTGGTTATAAATATGGTCTTGGCAGAAGCAATGATAGCCAGCGCAACGGGAGCAGTAACGAAATTCAAGCTCGGGAAACTCGGTGTCGGTTTTGCCGCAGACGGCGCATTTATGCGTATAGAGGTTTGCCTGCTGCTCGCGCTTTATACGGGCGCTTTCGCGGCGGAAGTTGATGGTGTTGGCACTTGGGCGCTTGGGAAGTGAGGAAAAAAGGTCGCCCCCGCAGAAGATGAGGAAGTTGAGCACGGCGACAACGGGCAGGAAATTCGCGGGAAAGGGCGTAGTGAACACACCCAAGACGAAAAGCGCCGCATCGAGATAGGCAAGGTATTTTATCTTAATAGGCAGAATGTAGAACAAAAGCACCTGCATATCCGGGAAAAGGACGGCAAAGGAGAAGAACATGGATAGATACACATACTCCGCCGTGAGGTTAAAGGAAATGCCCGTGACAAAGTACATTATAAAGCCGTAAAGCACCGAAAGTATTAAGCCGGAGAAAAAGTACACATTAAACTGCGGCGTACCCCAATACTGCTCAAGCGTGTTGCCTATCATATAATAAAAGTAGAACGCGATAAAGGCCAAAAGCCCCGTAGAGGGCGGATAGAGCGCAAATGTGACAATACGCCAAACCTGACCGCGCAAAATGAGCGCGGGGTTAAACGTGAGATAGCTCATCAAGGTGGGGTTGACTGCACCGATAAGCCAAAAGGCAACATTGGCAATAACAACGTATTTCATCAGATTCGGCACGCCGAAGTTCGGGTGCTTGCGGCAAAATGCGTCAACCTTGTTTCTGGGGTTTTTCATCGAGTTTGCTCCTTATGCTGTCCCCTGCCGCGCGGCAAAGGGGAAAATTCACTGCGGCGCGGGCGTTTTTGCCCGCAAAGGCTTTCCTATATAATACCCTCAGAGTGAAAATATGTCCATTAATTTTTTTTGAACAAAAAAAATTTCGCGAAAATTAAAATTACCCCTTTTAATTTACATAATATTGTGGTATTATGTAACCACAATTATGTTGGCTAAATTATTGGAGCACAGTAAATGGAAGAGAAAGAGCTGAAAAACGATATTATAGAAGGGCGAAATGCCGTTATAGAGGCGCTTCGTGCCGGACGGGCGATAGACAAGATATTTATCGCCAAGGGCGATGTTGACAGCACGCTCGGCCATATTGCTTCCAAGGCAAGAAGCGCCGGGATAGTCGTTGTCGAAGCGGACAGGCGCAAGCTTGACTACATGAGCCAAACGCACGCGCATCAAGGCGTGGTAGCGCTCGCCGCCGTGAGGGAATACTGCACGGTGGATGATATATTCGCCTTGGCCGAGGAGCGCGGCGAGAAGCCTTTTATAATAGTATGTGACGAGATAAGCGACCCGCACAATCTCGGCGCAATAATAAGAACGGCGGAATGCGCGGGCGCGCACGGGGTGATAATCCCCAAGCGGCGCAGTGCAGGGCTGACGGCGATAGTGGACAAAGCATCCGCAGGAGCGGCCGAGCACATGACGATTGCACGAGTGGCAAATATCCCGGCCGCAATAAAAGAGCTTAAAGCGCGCGGCGTATGGGTATACGGGACGGCGGCAAACGGGCAAAGCGATTTGTGGCACACCGAGTTTGACGGCGCTGTGGCGCTTGTAATCGGCTCGGAGGGTGACGGAATGGGACGGCTCGTGAGCGAAAGCTGTGACTTTATAATATCGCTTCCCATGCGCGGGCAGGTAAGCTCCCTCAACGCCTCTACAGCAGCGGCAATAACCATGTACGAGGTTTTGAGACAGCGCACAATGCAAGAATAATAAACAAAAGCTTAAACGATAACACAAAAAATACCCTCAGCGAAGGTGGTGACAGGCAGTGGAACTGGAATATTTGGCCGTAGAGCAAGCACGGCGCGCACCTATGCGCACGATGCCGATGCTTCGTGTTGCTCGTCGTCCGAGACGACCGGTTTTCAGACAATCCACTGAATTTGCCGAACAGGCGCTTTATTATCAACCGGAGGAGACGGATTACATCATGAGCCGTAAAGACAACAAAAAAAATAAATACGGCAATGACGAGCCTTCCGTGGACGAAATTCTTTCCGAGTTTCATTCCGGCGCGCTGTTTTCCGATTTCGATTATGACGAGCCTACTTACTCTCACGAGGATGAGTATGCCCCCGAAATCGACAGCCGCTTTAATCTCGGCGCACATCGCGCCGCAGAGGAGCGCCGTGCAAGCAAGAATACGCGCGACTTTGATTTCAGCGAGGAAGAGGGCTACACGCCCCCCGAAAGCCGCTATGTCGCGTCCGACGAGGAAAGCGACTACGGCGATATCGGTGAAACTCCGCGCGCAAAGAGCAAGCTTTCTTTCTCCAAAAAGAGCAAGAAGGGCAAAAGCTCGTATCAGCCGAGATACATAGCCGAGGAAGAGGACGAAGAGGAAACCTTTGCAAAGGGCTTCCGCGATGTCACGGGCGAATTGAACGGGTATGCGGAAGCGGCGGACTACGCCGCCGAGTACGGCGATGATTACACCGATGATGACGAGCTTCCCGAGGGTTATGCTCCCCCGTCGTTCTCGGAATATGTCGCCTCGGTTTTCGCAAGCGTATTTCTCCGCTTGAGAGGCACGCACAAGGGCGGCTCTTCCGACACGATGCCGGATGAGGATGAAGATCTCGGCGCGGAAGTGAGCTGTGCCGCGGCCTCGAAGTACTATGGGTCTCATGTCTACTCCGCGCGTATGCGTCTGCGCATCGCGCTGGGGCTGTGGGCGTTCATGCTGTACATATCGCTCGGTCTCCCTATTCCGGGTATGCTGGGCTATCTCCCCGTTACGGCAGCCACGTGCCTTGCCTTGCAGCTGACTATAATGCTTTTGGCGCTTGACGTTGTGACAAACGGCATTTTGAAAATGGCGCATCTCCACCCGGGCGCTGAGAGCTTGGCGGTGCTTTCGTGCATCGCAACTAGCGTTGACGCGGCCATGGTAGCCACGGGCAGCGCCGCCGGTACGCATCTCCCGCTTTGCGTTGTATCAAGCCTTTCGCTTGTCGGCATAATGCTCTCTTCCCTTTTGAGCATACGCGCACTGCGCAAATCCCTGCGCGTACCCACCATTGCAAAGCGCATTTACAGCATAGTCGGCGATAACAGCGTAAGCGCAGAGGATATAACGCTTCTCAAAACCGCGCGCCCCGCAACGGGCTTTGTGCGCCGCTGTGAAGAGGCCGCTCCCGATGAAACGCTTTACGCGAAGCTCTCCCCGTTCTTCCTTTTGGCGGCTATGATTTTTGCGGTTGTTCTTTCCGCCGTTACTAAAAACTACTACGAAATAGTGTTCATATTCTCGGCGGTTCTCGCCCCTGCTGTTCCGTTGACGGCGCTTATCTGCTTCGCCTTGCCGTTCTTTATGGGCTCGATGAAGATTTTCTCTTCGGGCGCGGCGATAGCGGGCTGGTCGGGCTTATGCGACATCGGGCAGAGCAATAACCTTATCGTAACCGATCGCGACCTCTTCCCCGAGGGCACGATATCCATTGAATCTATCCGCATTTTCGCCGACGAGGACGCGCAGAAGGTCATATCTTATGCGGGAAGCATGATAATTGCTTCCGGGTGCTCGATGGGCATGGCGTTTGCAGAGGAAATGAAGCAAAACGAGTGCACCGTTCAGCCGATGATGGGATTTGAATACCTCTCCGGCGGCGGCATGAAAGCCATTATTGACGGACACGTTGTGCTTTGCGGCAGCAGCGATCTTATGCGCCTTATGAATGTGCGCATTCCCTTTAGACTTGTGGATAAAACCACGGTGTTGCTGGCAATTGACGGGGTCTTGTACGGAATATTCTCCATGAATTATGAGCCTCTGCCGCAGGTGCGCAAGGCGCTTGTAGATCTCATGCGTTCCAACCGCCACCCCATTTTCGCCCTGCGTGACTTCAACATCACGCCGGAAATGCTCAAGAGCACGTTTGACATCGCAACGGACGGGTATGATTTCCCGCCGTATGTGGAGCGTTTTAAGATAACCGAAACTCAGCCGTCCGAAAGCAGCAAGATAGCGGCGGTTGTTTGCCGAGAGGGTCTCGCCTCGGTAACGAGCATGGCCGACACCGGCAAGAGTATGTACACGGCGACACAGATAAACCTTATCATTTCGGTTTTGAGCGCCGTAATGGGTATGCTCATAGTATTTATAAAAATACTGAGCACGGGAAGCATCGGCCTGGGGTTCATTCTCCTTTATATGCTTATCACGGCAATACCGGTTTTGGCCGTATCGGTATTTATGAAATTTTGATACTTATCCTTTCGCAAGGGGTCACCGTCTCAGGTGGCCCTTTTTGCCGCGCATTTTCGTCACAGCACGGGGTGAAAAAGCAGGAAGATAAAATATCCCTCGGCAAATATTGAAATTATAGTTGCAAAGAGGGGCAAAGATAGTGTATAATAGATTGGAAATGCTGAAAAATCCATTTTACATTTTTCATATTTTTTAGTAGCACATATTTTGACAGAGAGGAAGCAACAAATGGAAACCAAAAACATCCGCAACATCGCCCTGCTCGGGCACGGCAACAGCGGCAAAACCAGCCTCGCCGAAAGTATGCTGTTCGTCACGGGCGCTATCGACCGTATGGGCAAGGTCAGCGACGGCAACACCGTTTGCGACTACGACGCTGAAGAAATCAAGCGTCAAATCACTATCGCGACTTCTGTCGCGCCTGTGAACTACGCAGGGTGCAAGATAAATGTTCTTGACTGCCCCGGCTACTTTGACTTCGCGGGCGACGTGCTGAGCGCGATTCGCGCCGTTGAGTGCGGCGTTATTCTCTGCTCTGCTAAGGACGGCATCTCCGTCGGCGCAGAGCGCTCTTGGAAGTACCTCAAGGCGGCTAACCTGCCGACTATGTTCTGCGTATCCAAGTGCGACGAGGAGCACGGCGACTACTATGCAGTTGTTGACGCTCTGAAAGCCAAGTACGGCTCCGTTGTTTGCGCAGTCACCGCTCCCATGTCCGACGGCACGGGCGTTATCGACATCGTACACAACGTTGCATATAAGTCCAACGGCGCAAAGGTGAGCAAGGTTGATGTTCCTGCCGCCGATGCAGGCAAGGTCGAAGAGCTTCGCGAAGCCCTTATGGAGACTGCCGCAGGCGCAACCGAAGAGCTTATGGAAAAGTTCTTCGAGACGATGGAGCTGAGCGAAGAGGATATGATCGCGGGTATCAAGGCCGGTCTTAAAGATCGCTCCGTCATCCCCGTGTTCGCTTCCGCCGCAATGAGCAACATCGGCACTGAGGCCATGCTCCAGGGTATTGTGGACTACGTTTCCGCTCCCGAAGATAAGTCCGGCGAGCCTACTCTCGGCTTCGTATTCAAAACCGTTTCCGACCAATTCGGCAAGTACAGCTTTGTCAAGGTCATGGGCGGCAACATTTCCGGCGATATGTCCCTGCGCGATGTGCGCACCTCCAGCACCGATAAGCTCGGCCGTCTTTACACCATGTGCGGCAAGAAAAACACCGAGGTTAAGGACTGCTGCTGCGGCGACATCGTGGCCGTGGGCAAAATGGACTGGAAAACCGGCGACACCGTTTGCGACCCGAAGAACGAAGTTGAGCTTCCCGGCATAGAGATTCCCGAGCCCTGCTACTCCATGGCTATCTCCCCGAAAACCAAGGGTCAGGACGATAAGGTTGCGGCCGGCCTTGCAAGACTTAACGAAGAGGACATTTCCTTTAACCTCGTCAACAACGCCGAGACTCACCAGATGGTCATCTCCGGCGCGGGCGACATT
>CAZGFK010000006.1:0-49467 GCA_964524815.1 uncultured Oscillospiraceae bacterium | reverse complement strand
ACTCGCTGCAGTATACGGGACGATCGGACTTGGGCTCAAAGGGAACCTTTGCCTCACCGCCGCAAGCGGCGCAGACTGCGGTAAAGAACTCACGGGGACCGCGGGCAGCGTTCTTGCGAGCGTCACGGCAGGACTTGCAGCGCTGGGGCTCGTTCTGAAAGCCGCGCTCTGCGTAGAATTCCTGCTCACCGGCGGTAAAAACAAACTCGTTACCACACTCTTTGCAAACTAAGGTCTTGTCTTCGTACATCTTGAATCCTCTCTTTTGATAAGTGTGCCGTTTAGGCTTTATTTGCGAACAGCATCGTCGCTGTTGTCGCCGAAAATAACCGCGTTGCGGTGCGGGAGAATCACAAGGCCGAGTGGCGAAATAAAAACTTCACATCATATACCCACACGAGGATATAGCCAAGTGATATCGCATCAAAATTCCATGCTCTCAAGGCGCAACCAAAGCCTCCGCACTCGCGAGAAACAAAGATAAAAGCCAAAACCAAAAGAGGGTCTTCGAGAGTTGCTCATACACATGAGCAGGAAACATAAATAAAGGGATGCGTAAATCTAAGCGCATACAATTATAACCATGATAATTATCAAGTTATATTATACAACAGTCGGGCGTAAAGTCAACAATTTTTTTAGCTATTGACAGAAATTTTTGCGAAAAAAGACAAAATATCATAGATGTACGGGGTCAATATCAAATATCAAGCTGTTGTTGCCCCATATATTCAAGCCCAAGGTGCTCATATGCCCGGCGCGTGACGCATCTGCCGCGCGGTGTACGCGTGAGAAAGCCGTTTTGCAGGAGATAGGGTTCGTACACATCTTCAATCGTAACGGAATCCTCGTTTATTGTTGCGGCGAGCGTATCAAGGCCGACAGGGCCGCCGTTATAAAAGTCAATTATGCTCTTTAGCATACGCCTATCCAGCGCATCAAGCCCCAGCTTATCCACTTCAAGGGCGCGAAGCGCAGTATCCGCAATCTCTCTTGTGATTACACCCCCGGCCATAACCTGCGCATAGTCCCTCACGCGGCGAAGAAGCCTATTTGCAATGCGCGGTGTGCCGCGTGAGCGAGAGGCGATTTCATACGCGCCTTCCGGCGCAATATCAACGCCCAGTATGCCCGCCGAGCGCGTGACGATGCGTTTTAGCTCATCTGGGGTATAAAGCTCCAAGCGCAAAGAAACACCGAAACGGTCACGCAAGGGCGCTGTGAGCTGGCCGGAGCGGGTTGTTGCGCCGATTAAGGTGAAATGCGGCAGTTCTAGGTGCAAGGAGTTTGCAGAGGGGCCTTTTCCGAGAATAATGTCAATTGCATAGTCCTCCATCGCGGGATAAAGGATCTCCTCATACGCGCGGTTGAGGCGGTGAATCTCATCGACAAAGAGGATATCCCCCTCGTTGAGATTTGTAAGCAGCGCCACAAGGTCGCCCGGCTTTTCAATGGCAGGGCCGGAGGTAATGCGCATATTAACGCCCATTTCGTTTGCGATAATGGCTGCGAGCGTGGTTTTGCCAAGCCCCGGAGGGCCATGCAGCAGCACATGATCCAGCGGCTCATTGCGCATTTTGGCGGCGTTTATGAAGATAGAAAGATTCTCCTTAGCCTTTTTTTGCCCTATATATTCGGCAATGGAACGCGGGCGTAATGACCCGTCTGCGTTATCCTCGGGGAGACTGGCCGCAGTTGTGATCATTTCATCGTTTACATCGTTGGAAAAATTGATACTCATTAAGCTTTACTCACCTTACCATGTGCTTTAGCACGGCTTTAATTATCTCCTCTGCGCTCATGCCGGAAACATCGAGCTTTTTCAGCACCGGCGCAACCTCGGCGGTAGAATAACCGAGCACGGTCAGTGCCGTCATCGCATCGGAAACATTGCCGTCCCCCGCCGCGCCGACTGCCGCACCGCTTACCGGCACCTGATAATCGCCCGTAGAATACTCCTTGGCAATTTTGTCTTTAAGCTCCAATATAACGCGCTGGGCAATCTTTTTGCCTATCCCCGGTGCAACCGTGAGCGCCTTGGTGTCATCGTTCATAATGGCCAGGGCGAGGGATTCCGGGGTGTTGTATGAGAGAATCGACAGTGCCGCCTTTGCACCTATCCCGGAGACCGCGCAAAGCATATTAAAGCAGTGTCTCTCGCTTTTATCGGCAAAGCCGTAAAGGTCAAAATTCGTCTCTCCTATCGCCTCAGCCACATATAGCTTTTTGCGCTCTTTGAGCTTCAAGGTTGCGGCGGTGTTGGCGGTTATATTAAGGGCATACCCCACCCCGCCGCAGTCAAGCACGGCGAGACTGGGTTCAAGCTCGGTAACAGTTCCATCTATATAGTAGAACATTCTTCCCTGTCTCCTTTATATAATAGCGAAGTGGCACTGCGGGCATGGCATATGGCGAGAGCAACCGCATCGGCGGCATCATCGGGCTTCGGCGGCGCTGGTAATGCGCATATGCGCCGAACCATATCCATAACCTGCTTCTTTTCCGCCCTGCCGTAGCCGACAACGGACTGCTTTACCTGCAAGGGCGTATACTCGTAAACGCGCACACCGGCTTTCCGACAGGCAAGGAGTATCACTCCCCTGCCGTGCGCCACGGCGATGCCGGTGGTGATGTTCGTATTGAAAAAAAGCTCTTCTATCGACACGGCTTCGGGCTTAAAAAGGTCAAGAAGCTGTAGCATATCATCATAAATCTGCTCCAAACGCGAAGAGAGCGAATTATGCGCGGGGGTAGTAATAACGCCGCAGTTTACAAGCTTATATTCTCTTGCTTCAAAATCCAGCACTCCAAAGCCGATTGTGGCAATGCCGGGGTCAATGCCCAAAATCCGCATTAAATCACATCCTGTATGAATTGTAGCACATTCGCGGAAAGATTTCAATAAGGCTCTGCTTTATACCGCATTTTACGGCAAAAGCAGAGCCTTGTATCATTGTAATTAATTATGCTCTCGGGTGCGCCTTGTTGTATACATCTTTCAGCTGCTTTTTGATAAGGTGAGAGTAAACCTGAGTTGAAGAAATGTCGGCATGACCGAGCATTTCCTGTATCGCGTGGATATCTGCGCCGTTTTCCAACAGATGCGCGGCAAAGGAGTGGCGCAGGGTGTGTGGGGTGATGTCCTTTTCAATGCCGGCTTTTTTCTGATAGTACTTTATAATCTTCCAAAAGCCTTGGCGGGACATACGCTCGCCGCTTACGTTGACAAAGAGCGATTTTTCTTCCGGGGTTGCAATCATCTGCGGGCGCACAAGCGTTATATACTCGCTCACGGCCTTTACCGCCGCAGGATAGAGCGGAATGTAGCGTTCCTTACCGCGGCTTTCACAGCGGATAACGCCCGCCGTGAGGTTCACATCGGAGATATCAAGGTCAATAAGCTCGGTTACTCTTATACCCGTTGCGTACAAAAGCTCCAGCATGGCTTTATCTCTGTAGCCCTTTGCATCAATGCACTGGGGCTGATTGAGAAGCGTTTCAACCTCGGTATTGGTGAGTATCTGCGGAAGCTTCTGCGTGCTCTTATCCGGCACGAGCTTGAGCGCAGGGTTTACGGGGATTATCTGCTTAATGCACAGATGCGTATAAAGGCACTTGAGGGACGCAATGTTACGCGAAACCGTTGCAACGGACTTACCGCAGGAGCGCAGATAATCTATGTATTCGCCAACTTCGTCCTCGCTTGCGTTGACTATGGTCGCATCGGTGTGCTCATCGAGATAATCGCAGTATTTGCGAATGTCGCGCATATATGAGCTGAGGGTGTTTTCTGAAGCCTTTTTATCCTCGGTCAGATATCTCTCAAATATTTCAATGATTTCTGCGTTCTTCATGTTAAACGCCCTCTCTTACGAAAAAAGTATCTATATCAAAAAGCGTTGACGCAACCGAATTATGTTTAGAGTGTTATGCGCGAAACGCTTTGTTATCCAGCTTTGGGTCAAATCGCATATGTTTATATACGGAAATTAATTAACATAATTGATTTACTGGTAACAATATATTACACGCGAGCAAAAAAATCAAGTCTTTTTTTACTTTTTTGAAGAAAATTTTTTCTTTATGTAAACTCTTGTTTCCGTAAAACCACAAATTACAGGCGGATTTCACGCTGGATTGATAAAAAACCACAAGATATTGATTAAAAAATAATATCAAAAATAAACAAAATTATTTTCGCGAATTATGTAAATAACGCACCCAAGCTAGTTCCTTTTCCGAGCAAGGGGTTTAGTACGCTTTCTTTTGCGCTTTGGGGTTATCACCGCGCCGCACAATGCACCGGCTAACGAGAACGTAACAACGCTCAAAACGCCGTCTGCCGTCAGGCACTCCCCTGCCGTTATGAATCCGAGCGTCAAAGCAAGCGTAATTATGAGTAAGCCCGTAATAAGCCCCGTCAGCACTGCGCCCTTTTCATTGCCGCGCGCGGCGCTCTGCCCCGCGATTAAGGCAGATACAAAGCTCAGCGCCGAGGATATATACCCTACGGCGGCCTCTTCAACGGGCGCAAGGGTCATAATAAGCGCGGTGATAAGCGCGAAGAGCAAAGCAGAGATAAGCCAAACGGCGCAGGAAGAAAAGAGCTTTTGCGTATTCGGAAGCGTAAAGAATTTATTCAAACAAAAACCTCCCCGATAATAGAAAGTACAATTCATCCTATTATCGGGGAGATTAATAAATTCAATATAAAAAGAAATTACTTCTTTGCTTTCTTGCCCTTGTTGTTCTGAGCGGCAGCCTCGGCAGCTTCCATCTTGGCCGTGGTGGAAATGGACCACTTCTTTGCCTGAATACGGACTCTGTCTTCACCGGTTTCAAAGGTGATAGTGTCCTCGGTGACCTGAACAATCTTGCCGGTCAAGCCGCCGATGGTGGTGATCTCATCGCCGATGGTGAGGGAGTTGCGCATTTCGTCAGTCTTTTTCTTTTTCTTATTTTCCGGACGGATTATAAGGAAATAGAAGACCGCGAACATCAGCACGATCATCAAAAGCATGGAAGAGCTGCTGCCGGCAGCGGCAGTTGCATCGGTAAGGAAAAGCATTTAGTGTATACCTCCAAAAAGAATGTGATAGTATTATACATTGTATTTCTACTAATTTCAAGGTTTATATTCGTTTATCTAAAATTTCTGTGTATTGCCGTCTGAACTCGTCAAAGCGTCCGTCGTCAAGCGCTTCCCTTATGCGGCGGGTAAGACTGTTGTAAAAATAAAGATTATGCGCCACGGCCAAGCGCATAGCGAGCATTTCTTCCGCCTTGAACAGATGCCTTACATATGCGCGCGAATATCTGCGGCACACGGGGCAATCGCAAAGCGGGTCAATGGGGTCAAGGTCGCGGGCGTACTTCTCGTTTTTGATGTTGATAACGCCGCTCCACGTGAACAAATGCCCGTGCCGCCCGTTTCTCGCGGGCATAACGCAGTCAAAAAAGTCCACCCCGCGGTAAACGCTTTCGATTATATTGCTCGGCGTACCCACACCCATGAGATAGCGGGGCTTATCCTTGGGCATATACTCTTCTACGGCTTCAATCGTGTCGTACATCTCTTGGTGCGTTTCGCCCACGGCGAGCCCGCCTATGGCGTAGCCGGGCAAATCAAGCTCGGCAATGCGCTTCATATGATCTATGCGGATATCGTGAAAAACCGTGCCTTGGTTAATGCCGAAGAGCATTTGGCCGGGGTTTACGGCATCGTCGCGGCTGTTATACTCATTGAGCGCGGCTTTGCACCGCTCCAGCCAGCGCACCGTGCGCGCGCAGGATTTTTCAACATAATCGCGCGGCGAGGGAATTTTAATGCACTCATCAAAGGCCATGGCAATGTCCGAGCCAAGATTGGCCTGTATGCGCATACTCTCCTCAGGCCCCATGAAAATATGCCGTCCGTCCACATGAGAGTTGAATTTAACGCCGTCCTCGTTTATCTTGCGCAGCTTTGCCAGCGAGAAAATTTGAAATCCGCCGCTGTCGGTCAAAATAGGGCCGTCCCAAGTCATGAATTTATGCAGACCGCCCAAGTCTTTTATCAGTTTATCACCGGGGCGCACGTGCAAATGATAGGTGTTAGATAGCTCAACCTGACAGCCGATTTCTTTTAAATCTCTTGCGGAGAGCGCACCTTTAATCGCGCCCTGTGTGCCGACATTCATGAAAACGGGCGTTTGCACAGTGCCGTGCGGGGTTTGAAACTCGCCGCGCCGCGCTCTGCCCTCTTGCTTTATAAGCTTATACACAGTCCTGCTCCTTTAAGTTTAAATCATTTAATAAACATCGCGTCTCCAAACGAGAAAAAGCGGTAACGCTCGTCCACGGCGGTTTTATAGGCGTTGAGAATGTTATCGCGCCCGGCAAGAGCGGAAACGAGCATTATGAGTGTGCTCTCCGGGAGATGAAAATTTGTCACAAGCGCGTCTAAGCATTTGAAGCGATAGCCGGGGTAAATAAATATATCCGTCCAGCCGGAAGTGGGCGCAAGCGTCCCATCGGGTGCGGCAAAGCTTTCAAGGGTTCTGCATGAGGTTGTCCCCACGGCGATGACGCGCCCACCGTTTCGCTTGGTTTCGGTTACAATGCGAGCAGTTTCTTCCGGAACAATGCAAAACTCCGAGTGCATTTCATGCTGCTCTATTTCGTCTTCCTTGACAGGTCTGAATGTGCCGAGACCGACATGAAGCGTCACGTAGCAAAGCTTCACGCCCTTTGCCGCAATTTTCTCCAAAAGCTCCGGCGTAAAGTGCAAGCCCGCCGTGGGCGCGGCGGCGCTGCCAAGCTCGCAGGAATACACTGTTTGATAGCGCTCGGGGTCGTCCAGCTCCTCTTTTATATACGGAGGAAGCGGCATTTTGCCGAGCCGCTCTAAGACTTCAAGAAAAATCCCCTCATAATCAAAGCAGACAATG
The DNA here is from genome assembly GCA_964524815.1 of uncultured Oscillospiraceae bacterium. Taxonomy (GTDB): domain Bacteria; phylum Bacillota; class Clostridia; order Oscillospirales; family Oscillospiraceae; genus Limivicinus. The sequence continues at coordinate 42,538 of CAZGFK010000006.1, read as the reverse complement.
CGGTTTCCGCCCTCGGCCACGGCCTCAATCTCGGCGGTAAGTTCGCCCGTACCGAAAGTAAGCTTTGTGCCGGGCTTTGTTTTCCTGCCCGGGCGGCTGAGACATTCCCAGCGATTATTGCCAAGGTCGCGCAGCAAAACAAGCTCCACTGCGCCGCCGCTCTCCCTCTCGCCGAGAAGCCGCGCGGGCAGCACGCGGGAATTATTCATCACAAGGCAGTCGTTTTCCTGCAAAAAGTCCACAAGCTCATAAAAATGGCGATGCTCAATGCCGCCGGTTTCTTTGTCCAGCACCAAAAGGCGGGAACTGTCGCGCTTTTCGAGCGGGGTTTGCGCAATCAGTTCTTCCGGAAGGTAAAAATCGAAATCAGATTTTTTCATATTTATCTGCTCCAATATGTTCTTTTATTTTCAACTTGTTATTATAACAGACGGCAAAGCATTTTTCAATGATTAAGCTAACGTGAGTTTGATCTGGGTTATAATCTGCCGTTTTCGTTAATAGTCTATCTGTGCCGAAATATTTTTCTTTTCAGGAGGCATTATTCATGGTCAAAGTTCCGGTGTTCAGAGGCTCGTGCACTGCGCTTGTAACTCCGTTTTCGGAGCATGGCATAGATTATGAGCAGTTTAAAAAGAACATAGACTTTCAGTTTGAAAACGGCACAAGCGCCATTGTTGTGTGCGGCACAACGGGCGAAAACGCCACGGTTACAAGAAACGAATATGAAGAAATGGTGCGTTTCGCCGTCAGAGCCGCCGCCGGGCGAATGAAGGTTATAATAGGTGTCGGCAGCAACAACACGGAAACAGCCCTTAAAAACGCAGAGAACGCCCGTTTTGCTGGTGCAGACGGAATATTAATGGTAACGCCGTATTATAACAAAACAACGCAGAGCGGGCTTATAGAGCATTTTACACACGTGGCCGACCGCGTGGATATCCCGATGATAGTCTATAATGTCCCGAGCCGCACGGGAATAGGCATTACCGCCGATACATATAAAGAGCTTTCAAAGCACCCCAACATCATCGGAGTGAAAGAAGCTTCCGGGGATTTGAAGCTTGTCGGGGACACGGTGAGCCGTTGCGGGGATGAGCTTTATATATACAGCGGGAACGATGATAACACCATACCCATGATGTCTCTCGGCGCGCTGGGCGTAATATCGGTTGCGTCCAATATCGTGCCTGGTGTAATCGCAAAGCTTTGCAAGCTCTGCTTTGACGGGGAGTTTAAAGACGCAACGGATTTGTATGCAAAATATGCCGAGCTATTCTCTGCGCTCTTTATCGAGACGAATCCAATCCCCATAAAGGCGGCAATGAAAATGCTCGGCAAGGACAGCGGCATACTGCGTTTACCCTTGACAAAGCTCAGTGACGAACACTTTGCCTACCTCAGAAACGTCATGACCGATGCTGGGCTGAACGTATAACTATTTGTATACCCCATTCGCAGGACCATTCAGCATACTATACAATTTGTATAGTATGCTGAACAGTAAAACAGAGCCGGCATTATAAGCACAGCTCTGTTTTTTCTATTGAATCAATATTGATTATATTCCGAGACGGCACACATACAGCGAGCATATTCCCCTCTCGCGTAATCGCCTTAATAAAGGGCATTTTGAGCACGGAAAAGGATTCAAGCGGGGTGTAAAGCCCCGTGCCGATAGCCTTGATATAGCTTTCTTTCATGCACCATATTTGGGTAAAGGCATAGTTTTTATCCGCGCTTTGTTCGATGTACTCCTGCTCATCGGGCGCGAAAAAGCGCTTTGCGAGAGCGGGATTATATTCGCTTATCGCTTGTATATCCACGCCCACTTCTTCATCGCACACCGCCGCGGCGGCAAAGCTTCCGTAATGGCTCAGGCTGAAAAACATTTCTCCGCCGCGCAGAGCGGGCTTGCCGTGCTCCCCTGTTATTATCTCCGGCGGGAGCGCAAGCTGCGGCGCGCATTCTTTAAGCGCGCGGTATAATAAAAGCTCAGCACCCACACCGGCACGCCGCACATTCATCGGCTTTACGACGTTCAGCCTTTCTCGGCGATAATGCGACAATGGAGAGCAACGATCGATGTCAAGCCCGCCTATATCAGCATAATAAAGCTTCAGCATCAAGCCTGCATTGCGGCAATCGTTTTGCCGATAAGCTCGCTAAGCTCCATGCCCAGCATATCCGCTCCCGTGCGTATCACATCTCTGGAGCAGCCGGCGGCAAACTTTTTGTCCTTGAACTTTTTCATCACAGACTTTACTTCCATGCCGTCCATGCCGGTCGGGCGCATGAGCGCCGCCGCGCCGATAAGCCCTGTAAGCTCATCGGTTGCAAAAAGCACCTTTTCCATATACTTCACAGGCTCAACATCTATGCAAATCCCGTACCCGTGGCTGACAACGGCGTGGATAACATCCTCATCAATGTCAAGCTCGCGGAGCATTTCAAAGGCTTTCACACAATGCTGCTCGGGGTAAAGCTCAAAATCAATGTCATGCAGCATTCCGACAGTGCGCCAAAAGTCAACGTTTTCGGGGTCGTGTTCCTTTGCAAACTCGCCCAAGACCTTGGAAACCGTCTCAGCGTGCTGAATGTGAAAAGGCTCTTTATTGTATCTTTCAACAAGCTCTTTGGCCTGTTCGGGGGTGGGTATATAGCTCATTTTTCTTCCTCCTGCTTTTTTAATTATAATATCGCGCCGCGCCGCGCTTTGCAAGAGGAAATTAGAAAAACGCAGACCGAGTGTAACCCTCAGTCTGCAAATACTTTTTATTTCTTTTCCTTGTCGGTCGCGGTGTCGGTGACTTTCGGCGCTTCAATTATCGCCTCTCCTTCTCCCGCAACGGCATCGGGCGCAAGCTCGCCGTCAATTACGCCGTCCTCATCGGTGACTACGCCGTTATCAATATCGGGCGTTATCATGGGCGTAACCGTAACGGTGGGAATAGGCGTTGCAGTGGGAAGTACATTATCCGTGTCCTTTGCCGCGCCGCAGCCGCACAGCGAAAATACCAGCGCGAGCACAGCACAAATGCTAAGCATAGCTTTTTTCATGTTTATCCTCCTGAAATATATACGTAATAGGCAAAAGTTTTTGCGAAAGTATTATTTGATTATTTTTTTGTAAATATACAGCAAATGTTTTCCTTTTGAAATTGTCAAGAAGAAAAGAATGTGTTATTATACTGTACATGAATGCTTTGAAGAAAAATGATTTTTATACAGTTACTATCGAGGGCTATTCCTCCGAGGGTTACGGCGTTTGCCGTATAGCCGGGCGCGCCGTGTTCGTGCCAAGGGCGCTTGCGGGCGAGGTGTGGGAAATCCGCATAGTTAAGGTTACTGCAAGCGCCGTTTATGCGCGCGGTGAGAAGCTTGTTACCCCCTCTCCTGCCCGCACTCTTCCTGCGTGTCCGCACTTCGGAGTATGCGGCGGGTGCGATACTTGGCATATGAGCTATGAAGAAGAGCTTGCATTTAAGCTCAATAAAGTAAATTCTGCTCTAAAGCACATCGGCAAGCAAACTGTGTGCGCAGGAACTATACTTGCCGCGAGCGAGAATACGCACTATAGGAATAAAGGCATTTTCGCCGTTGCCGATGTCGGCGGCGCGCCTTGCGCGGGCTTTTATCGCGAGCGCAGCCACGAGCTTATTCCCGTTGCCGATTGCCTTATTCAAAATGAGCTTTGCACGCGCGTAAATAACGCCGTAATAGCTTTCATGCGCACTCACGGCATAAAAGCCTATGATGAAACCACCGGCAAGGGCGCGGTGCGGCATATATTCTGCCGCAAGGCCGTGCATACCACTGATGCCGTATGCTGTATTGTGTCTGCGCGCGGCTTCGGCGCGGATACACCCGCGCTGGTTGACGCTTTGCGTCATGCAGCGCCGGAGCTTACCGGGATAGTGCTGAATATCAATAAATCCACGGGCAACACTGTCCTTTCCGGCGATTTTTATACGCTTTGGGGCTGTGCGGATATGCACGATACCCTTTGCGGCAACACCTTTTCCATTTCCCCTCAGGCATTTTTCCAAGTCAATCCTGCGCAGGCAGAAAAGCTTTACGAAAAAGCGCTTGAATATGCCGCCCCCGCTGAAAACTCCTTGGTTTTTGACCTTTACTGCGGCGCGGGTACTATAAGCTTGTGCCTTGCGCGCAAAGCAGGGCGGATAATCGGGGCGGAAATTGTGCCGGAAGCCGTGGAAAACGCCGCGCAGAATGCAAAAGAAAACGGCATACACAATGCCGAGTTTATCTGCGCCGATGCGGGCTTGGCCGCGCGTGAGCTTGCCGCACGCAATCTGCATCCCGAAATCATACTTGTTGACCCGCCGCGTAAGGGCATGAGCGAAGAGGCTGTAAGCGCAGTTAGCTCCATGACCCCGGAGCGCATTGTATATGTTTCCTGCAACCCCGCCACCCTCGCGCGCGACATTTTGCGCTTTAATTCTTTCGGCTACGCGCTGAAAAAAGCCACCGCTGTGGATATGTTCCCAAAAACGAGCCATGTGGAGACGGTGTGCTTACTTGTCAAAAGCATAGGCTGACATCACATATATCAGGAGATTATTTCATGACAAAAAGACTTGCGTGGCTTGATATCGCAAAATATATATGTATCATGGCGGTCATGCTGGAGCATTTAGAAAGCACAACGGACGAGCTAGGCTGCTTCTTCTCACCGTTTTTCGTGCTGTGCTTTTTCGCCGTGGCCGGGTACACTCACCGCGCGGGGCAGCCGTTCGGCGCTTTTCTGATAAAAAAGGTGAAAACCCTTTTCGTGCCCTGGCTTATATTCAGCACGTTTGACATTGCCTTATCTCAGCTTGTCTCGTTCAGCGCGCATGAAAGCTTTTTCACGGAGCTTGGGCGCAACTTCCTGCAAATCCGCGGGTACGGGGATCAGATTTGGTTTGTGGCCGCGCTTTTCATGGCGTTCATTCCGTTTTGGGCGTTTATTGAATGGTATTCGCACAAAAGCGCCACACCTGTACGCCGTGCGGTGTTTATCGCAATTTCCCTTGTTCTTTTCATCGCAGATAACCTTTATTCCAAGTATACTGACGGCTCGCACTTTCCGTGGGGCAGCTCGGCGCTCCCGTGGCACTTGGAGTACATTTTCCAAGGTATGTTTTATATGTTCCTGGGCTATTGCTTCCGCGAAGCGTGGGAAGCGCGCTTCGATGCTCTCCCCGGCGCAAAAACCGCCGCGCTTATTTTCATCATCTACAGCGTTATTATCTATCTCCCCTATTTTGTTGACCTGCCCGAAGCCGTGTTTGCTTTTTCGGCGGTGTACGTTACGCCGCTTGTCGGCATACTCATGGTGTTTGCGGTGAGCAAGCTCATTCCCGCAAGTAAATATATGTGTTACATCGGGCAAAATACGCTCATCTACTTTGCCCTGCACGGGAAAGTGTTTTCCTTTGTGGAAACTATACTCGCCCGCTTTGCCGCACCCTTGTATACAGCTATTCTCGGCAATGTGCTTTTATCTAACCTTTTTGCGCTTGCCTTTACGTTTATGCTCTCGCTCTTACTTTTGATTCCGGCGTATATAATCAACCGCTGGTTTCCCTTTATCCTCGGTCGCCGCCGCAAAAAGAGCGCCCAAGGGGCATAATTCCAAAAAAGCAAATAATGCAGAAAAAAAGCTTGAATTGTGCGAAAGCTTATGCTATACTAATCAAGCTGTTTAATTCGTAGAAAATCGAAAGGATTGAAATATATGTCTACTCTCACTATCATCTTCACCATTCTTCAAGTTCTCTCCGGTCTTGCTGTCACCGTTATCGTTCTCATGCAGAGCGGTAAGAGCGCCGGTCTTTCCGGCTCTATCTCCGGTGGCGCGGAAACGTTCTTCTCAAAGGGCAAGGCCAAGACGCTTGATGCTAAGCTTGCGAAGATGACGAAGTGGTTCGCACTCGCGTTTGTCGTGTTGACGCTGGTGCTCAACCTTATCTGATTTTGTGATATAAAATGCCGTCCTAATTGGGCGGCATTTTTCATGCGCTGATGCTGCTTTTTGAGATGATATAAACGCATAAAAGAGGACTTTGTACTTCACAAAGTCCTCTTTTCGCGCGTTATTCCCAAGTTTTCCATACATCCGGGCAGTAGCCGACAGTGGCTTGCTTGCCGTTTCTGACGATGGGTGTTTTGATAAGATACGGGATTTCGTATAGCTTTTCAAGCTTGGCATCTGCTGTGGCGAGATACTGCACAAGGGGGTAATCCTCATCGGCAGTGTCAATCATCGCATCTAAACCCAGAGCATTTTTTACGGAGTTTAGCTCTCCCCTGCTCATACCGTATTTGATTACATCCACAAACTGATATTTTATCCTGCGCTCTTTGAAATAGCGCTCGGCCTTTTTTGTGTCAAAGCATTTCGCCTTGCCGAATATTTGTATATTCATAGGCTCTTATCAAATCTCCGTGATGACCGGCAGAATCATCGGGCTGCGGCGGGTGGTCTTGTAGAGATAGCCGGAGATGTTGTTCTTCACCTTGCCCTTAATCGTGGTGAAATCGGTTATATGCTGCGCTTCACACGCGGCAACGGATTCCAGCGTCACGCGTTTGAGCTCTTCTATAAGCCCCTCGGCTTCCTTGACGTAAATAAAGCCGCGCGTCACGATTTCAGGGTCGGACAAAATCTTATGATCGTCCGAGGAAAACGGCATAACGACAACCACCATACCGTCCTCGGCAAGACGGTGTCTGTCACGCATGACGACACTGCCGACTTCGCCCACGCCGCTGCCGTCCACAAGCACCGCGCCGGACGGCACGGAGTCTTCGCATTTCACAGACTTTTTGGTTATTTCGATAACCTTGCCGTTTTCGGCAATGACGATGTTTTTCGGGTTAATGCCCATTACGCGGCCAAGCTCCGCGTGCTTGACGAGCATTCTGTACTCGCCGTGGACGGGGATGAAAAACTTCGGCTTTACAAGCCCCAATATCATCTTCTGCTCCTCTTGGGACGCGTGACCCGACACGTGCAAATCCGTGTGACGGTCATAGATGACCTCTGCACCCTTGTGGAAAAGCTCATCAATAACGCGGCTAATGGTGTTCTCGTTGCCGGGAATGGCCGAGGCGGAGATTATAACCCTGTCGCCCGCGTCAACGGTGATTTGCTTATGCTCGGAAAAGGCCATGCGATAAAGCGCGCTCATCGCCTCGCCCTGGCTGCCGGTGGAGATGATGACGACTTTATTTTTCGGCAGCTTATTGAGCCTGTCGATATCCATCATAACATCTTCAGGGATATCCATATAGGATAGCACCGAAGCCACACGGAGCACGTTTTCCATGCTGCGCCCCGTAATGCCGACCTTGCGCCCGTATTTGTTGGCAACGTTTATAATCTGCTGCAATCTGTGGACATTGGAAGCAAAGGTAGTGATGATAATTCGCTTATCACAGCCCATGAAAAGCTTATCAAAGCTCTCCCCTACCTTGCGCTCGGAGTCGGAATGACCGGGCTTTTCCACGTTGGTGGAATCGCTTAAAAGCGCCAAAACCCCGTCATTGCCGAGCTGGCCGAAGCGGGCAATATCCAGCATACCGCCGGAAATCGGCGTAACATCAATTTTAAAGTCACCGGTGTGAACAACCGTGCCTATAGGCGTGCCGATTGCAAGGGCAACGGCATCTGGGATAGAGTGGTTAACGTGGATAAACTCAACCGTGAAGCAGCCGAGGCGGAAAACAGAACCCGTTTTCTTCGTGAAAATCTGGGTGTTATAGAGTAAATCCGCTTCCTCCAGCTTCAATTCCACCAGTGCCGCCGTAAGGGGCGTGGTATAGATAGGTATATCAAGCTCACGCAGGACATAAGGCACAGCGCCTATATGGTCTTCATGCCCGTGGGTGAGGATTAATCCGCGTATTTTCTCCGCGTTTGAGCGCAGATAGCTGATGTCGGGCAGGACAATGTCAATACCGTACATATCTTCATCGGGAAAGCCCATGCCGCAATCAACAATGATGATATCGCTGCCGCATTCAAACGCAGTCATATTTTTGCCGATCTCGCCGAGACCGCCAAGGGGGATTATTTTCAGTTTAGAAATCATGTTTTCTCCATTTCTCAAAAATTAAACGCAAAACATTCGGCATACGCCGCCAATCAATTGCTTATGTACGCAGGAAAAGTATAACCTAATATAACCGATTTTAGCACAACACGCAGAAACACAAGCAATTCCGCGAACTGCGCTTAATTTACATTTCAGTGCGCCCCTCAATGGCGCGGTTGAGCGTGGCATCGTCCGCAAACTCAAGGTTCGAGCCCACGGGTATGCCGTAAGCAAGGCGAGTTACCTTTATTTCAAAGGGCTTCAAAAGGCGCGAGATATACATCGCGGTGGCCTCGCCCTCGGTGTCAGGGTTCGTAGCCATTATGACCTCTTCCACACCGGGCTGCGCCGCGCGCACAAGAAGCTCTTTTATTCGTATGTCCTCAGGGCCTACATGAGCCATCGGCGATAAAACCCCGTGCAGGACATGATAAGTCCCGTTATATTCTCTGCCGCGCTCAATGCTCAAAACATCTCTCGGCTCGGACACAACGCATATTGTCGCCCTGTCGCGCCTGTCGCTGGCACAAATCTGGCAAACCTCGCCCTCGGTGAGGTTTTGGCACACTTTACAGCAGTGCACGCTCTTTTTTGCGGAAATTATGGCGTTTGCAAAGGCTTCAGCCTCGTCATCGGGCAGGGCAAGCACGTGGAACGCCAAGCGCTGGGCGCTCTTCTTGCCTATTCCGGGAAGAGAGGCGAATTTATCTATAAGATTTTCAAGCGATGCAGGGAAAAACGACATTTTTTATTTTCTCCGAATACTACGAATATAATATTATTAATTAAGCTTCTCTCAACGCGGCTATGGCGGCGCTTCTGTCCACCTTGCCGAACACGGCGCTGCCCGCAACGAGCACCGAACAGCCCGCGTTTATAGCAACGGACGCAGTTTCGGCATTAATTCCGCCGTCCACTTCAAGCTCCACGCCGGGTTTAATGCAGTCTATATATCCGCGAAGCTTTTCAAGCTTTTCAACCTGCTCATACATAAAGCTTTGCCCGCCAAAGCCAGGTTCAACCGTCATCACGAGCACAAGCTCCACCTTTTCCAAAAACGGCAAAACCGCCTCAACCGGGGTGTTGGGTTTCAGCGTGACCCCCGCGAGCTTGCCGAGCGCGTGTATTTTTTCAATAGCGAGGAGAATATTCTCCTGCGTATCGGCCTCAATATGTACGTTGACGAGATCTGCCCCTGCCTTGCAAAACTGCTCCACATAGCGCACGGGCTTGTTAATCATCAAATGCACGTCCAAAAACATATCCGTTGCCTTGCGCAAAGACTTAACCACGGGAACGCCGATAGAAATGTTCGGAACAAAAAGCCCGTCCATAACATCAACGTGAACCCATTCAGCACCGCCGTTTTTAACATCCTCAACCTCAGCGCCGAGGCGGGCAAAATCTGCGGATAAAATCGACGGCGAAATCTTAATCATGTGTAGCTCTCCTTAAAACAAGTTCTTGCGTCTTTTTTATTATACTACAAGAAATAGTTCAAATGCAATATTGACGTAAAGAATATTTAGAGATAAAATATATTATTGAATATGGTAGATGACAAATGGAGGTTGTGACCTTGTCCGCAAAAAATATAAACAAAAAATCCGCTCGCGTGGGGCATATATATGCGTTTGCCCTTACTTGGGTTGCGATGGCAATGCTTGTGCCGCTTCAGGAAACTTGGCAGCTTATCACCGCGCTTGTCGTGAGCTTTCTTTCCTCGTTCGTAGTCTGGCGCATCGGCAAGCGCCGTGACAAAAAGGCCGAGGAAAAGAAAGAAGCCGAGGCTAAAGCGCACGTCGAGGCCGCAAAACAGGCTGAAAAGAAAAGCTACGGCGCGGAGATTGACCCGATTTTGGACGAGGGACATCGCGCGCTTGCAGAAATGGGGCGGCTGTACGCCTCAATCAAAGAGCCGAGCGTGCGTATAAAGATAAACGAGATAATGCGTATCACGGATAAGATTACGCAAGACGCGATAAGCGACCCCAGCGATATCCCGCAGATAAAAAAGTTCCTCAATTACTACTTGCCCACTACGATCAAGCTTCTCAACGCTTATGACCGCATGAGCGCGCAGGGCATTGAGGGCGAAAACCTCGACAAGAGCATGAAGAATATTGACGAAATGCTCGACACCGTTATAGAAGCCTACACTAAGCGGCTTGACTCGCTTTTTGCCAATCAGGCACTTGACATAGAAACCGACATTGAGGTTATGAACTCCATGCTCGCCCGCGAGGGGCTGGCCGGAGAAAAGGACTTCAATGTTAAGTCCGACACGGCGCAGGCTACACAAGTCCAAGCCCAAGCTCAATAAAAGAAAGAAAGGAACACAACTATGAACGACCAGTCCAACACTTTCCCCACTCTTACTCTTGACCCCGTCCCCGCCGCACAGGCCGCCGTTGAGGAAGCGCCTGTTGCAGCAGAGGTTGAAGCTCCCGCAGAAGTAAAAGCGGATAAGCCGGATCTCAGCTCCCTTTCCGAGGCTGAACAGGCCGCCGTTATTGATTTTTCCGAGAAGATAGACATCACCAACACCGAGCAAGTCATGAACTACGGTTCGGGTTCACAGAAAAACATTTCCGAGTTTTCCGACGCCGCGCTCGGCACTGTTCGCACCAAGGACTTGGGCGAAGTCGGCGATATGCTGGGCGACCTTGTTGTGGAGCTTAAAGGGCTTAATTTCACCGCCGAGGAGAAAAAGGGACTGCGTGGGTTATTCAAAAAGGCCTCTAACAACATTGCTTCCATGAAAGCGCAGTTTGACAAGGCAGAAGTGAATGTTGACAAAATAGTTGAAGCTCTCGAAAAGCACGAAGTTACGCTGATGAAGGATATCAGCATGATGGATAAAATGTACGAGAAAAACCAAGAGTACATGAAAGAGCTTACTATGTATATCCTTGCGGGCAAGCTCAAGGTTGAAAAGCTTCGCAATGAGGAGCTTCCCAAAATGGTTGCGCACGCGCAGGAAACCGGGCTTCCCGAGGATGCGCAGGCCGCAAACGATTTTGCAAATCTCATAGGCCGCTTTGAAAAGAAGATACATGACTTGGAGTTGACGCGCCAAATCTCCGTGCAGATGGCACCGCAAATCCGTCTGATTCAGAATAACGACAGCCTTATGGTTGAAAAGATTCGTTCCTCTATCGTCAACACCATTCCCCTTTGGAAAAACCAAATGGTGCTCGGCCTTTCCATGTTCCATTCCGAGCAGGCCATGAAAGCCCAGCGCGATGTAACCGACACGACAAATGCACTCCTCATGCAAAATGCAAAGGCTCTGCACCAAGGCAGCGTGAGCGTCGCGCGCGAATCCGAGCGCGGCATAGTCGATATAGAAACGCTCAAGAAAACAAACGAGGAGCTTATCAAAACGCTTGACGAAGTGCGTCAGATTCAGGATGCCGGCCGTGCCGGGCGCGCTCAAGCCGAGGCCGAGCTGAACCGCATTGAGGATGAGCTTAAGCAGAAGCTTTTGCAGATGAACGGCTGATTGCCGCTTCACCCCAACGGAGGAAACCATGAAAGCATTTAAAAACCGCACCATGGCCGTGTTGCTTGCCGTTGCGCTCGTTATAGGGTCTACGCTGATTTCTGCATCAGCCGCGCTTAAAAACGATATGAAAAAAGTCACAAACGGCTTTTACACCGGTGCACTTTATGACGGCGAGAAAACCGCCGATGTTCCCGATGCTTCACAGAGCATTTATAAACAGCTCACCGTCATCACCGCAAGGGTTGACAACATCTGCGCTGTGGCTGCCGCGAACGAGGTAGAGAGCGAAGCGCTCAAAGCTGCAAGCTATTACCTTAAATCAAACCTTTCGTCCATGCACGAATATGTTTGCTCTATATATTGGAGCTATGATGAACTGTGCCAAGCGCTGACGGAGCTAAAGCCGAAGCTCAACAAGGCCGAGCTTACGGACGCGGAGCGTGAGGCGATAAGCGAAGATCTGCTCGCAATATCCGAGGCGCAAAAGGTTATATCCGAATCGGGATATAACGAAAGCGTCCGCCGCTACAAAAGCTCTATGAACGCTTTTGAGGAGTTTGTTGCGGATGTTTGCGGCATTTACGGGCCGGAGTTTTTCTCTTAAAAAATACAACAAAAGCGGCTATATGCTGCACGGAGGATAGTTATGTCTATAGAAAAAGGGCGCGCATACTTCCGCGCGCTTGGCATGGAAGATAGAGTGCGGGAGTTTGATGTTTCTTCCGCCACGGTTGAGCTTGCCGCGCAAGCACTGGGCGTAGAGGGCGCGCGAATCGCCAAGACCCTTTCTTTCAAAAACGGCAAGGGCTGTATGCTCATTCTCGCGGCGGGCGATGCGCGTATTGATAACCACAAATTCAAGGATAAATTCCACTTCAAGGCCAAAATGCTCTCCGCCGATGAGGTGCTCACGCTTGTCGGTCACCCCGTAGGCGGTGTGTGCCCGTTCGGGATTAATGACGGGATTGAAGTTTATCTTGATGATAGTCTCAAGCGCTTTGAAACGGTGTTCCCCGCTGTCGGCAGCGCCAGCAGCGCAATTGAGCTTAATCTAGATGAGCTTTATAAATACTCCAACGCCCTTGAATGGATTGATGTGTGCAAGCTCCCGGAATAACGCTAAATACAATCTACAGCCGCCTTGGTTTTCAAGGCGGCTGTTTTTCAGGTTAAAAAAACACTCCCGTCTTGATTTGAGATGGGAGTGTAAAAAAACCTGTTCAGTTTTCGTCCGCGATTGCGCGAAAGGCTTTGGCGCGGCGGGTAAGCTCTCCAAAATCGCCGGATTCAATGCAGGCTTTGTCGGTCAAGCGCCCGCTGATACCGGCGGCCACCATGCCCGCGCCCAAAAACGCGCCGAAATTATCTTCCGTAACGCCTCCCGTGGCGATAAGCCTTACATGGCTAATCGGCGCGCGGATATCCTTGATGTACGGCAGTCCCAAATACCCCGTTGGGAAGAGCTTGACAAAATCCGCCCCCGCTTTGTGTGCGGCTAGAATCTCGCTGGGAGTCATTGCGCCGGGAATAGAGACGAGACCATGCGCTTTTGTAGCGTTGATAACATCCAAGTCCGTGTTGGGCGAAATGATATATTTACACCCGGCTTGATAGGCCGCGTCAACCTGCTGCGGCGTGATAACCGTGCCCGCGCCGAACAGCATTTCCCCGCCAAAACGCGCATTCAAGCGCGCAACGGAAGAGGCAGTTTTGTCAATGCACTCGCTGTCGCTTTGGTCAAAGGTAAGCTCCATAAGGTGAATGCCGCCGGAGCACATAGCGTCCGCAAGCTTTAAGAGTGTATCGTCGTATATTCTGCGGGCGATGACAATAACCTTATCGCGTAATATGAGGTCTTTAACGTCCATAAATCAGCCTATAGTGACCTTGTTGAAGTTCTTTTTGCCGCGGCGGATGATGAGGCCGGATTTAAGCTCCGCTTCGGTGTACTTCTTGTTGACATCGGACATCTTTTCATCGTTGACGGAAACGCCGCCCTGCTGGATATTGCGGCGGGCATCGGACTTTGTGGAGCAAAGACCGGTTTTAACAAGCAGGGTCATCAGGTCAATTTCGCCGTTAGTGAGATCATCGGAAGAAAGCTCGGTGGTGGGCATATGCTCGCTGTCACCCGCGCCGCCGAAGAGCGCCTTTGCGCCGGTCTCGGCTTTCTTTGCCTCTTCCTCGCCGTGTACAAGCGCGGTAAGCTCATAGGCCAAAATTTCCTTGGCGCGGTTGAGCTGGCTGCCTTCCCATTTATCCATTTCGTCAATCTGTTCGAGCGGCAGGAATGTGAGCATACGGATGCACTTGAGCACGTCCGCATCCTCTACGTTGCGCCAGTACTGGTAGAAATCAAAGGGGCTTGTCTTGTTCGGGTCAAGCCACACAGCGCCGGAAGCCGTCTTGCCCATCTTCTTGCCCTCGGAGTTGAGGAGCAGGGTTATCGTCATGGCGTGTGCGTCCTTACCGAGCTTTCTACGTATAAGCTCGGTACCGCCGAGCATATTGCTCCACTGGTCGTTGCCGCCGAACTGCATATTGCAGCCGTAATGCTGGAAAAGGTAGTAGAAGTCATAGCTTTGCATGATCATGTAGTTAAACTCAAGGAAGCTCAAGCCCTTTTCCATGCGCTGCTTGTAGCATTCGGCGCGGAGCATATTATTCACGGAGAAGCAAGCGCCCACTTCACGCAAAAGCTCAATGTAGTTAAGGTCGAGCAGCCAATCGGCGTTATTCACCATCTGCGCCTTGCCCTCGCCGAACTCTATAAAGCGCTCCATTTGCTTTTTGAAGCATTCGCAGTTATGGTCGATAGTTTCCTTTGTCATCATGCTGCGCATATCCGTGCGGCCGGAGGGGTCGCCGATATGTCCTGTGCCGCCGCCGAGCAGCGCGATGGGGCGGTTGCCCGCCATTTGCAGACGCTTCATCAGGCAAAGTGCCATGAAGTGCCCAACGTGCAGAGAGTCGGCAGTGGGGTCAAAGCCGATGTAGAAGGTGGCTTTGCCGTTATTTATAAGATTGCGTATCTCATCTTCGTTTGTTACCTGCGCAATAAGACCGCGTGCAACAAGTTCTTCATAAATTCCCATGGTTTTTCTCCTATATAATAATATATTATTCGTTTTCGGTAATTATCTTTTCGGCCAGTCCTGCGGCGTACTCGATAAGCTCTTTGCAGCTGCGTTTTGCGCGCTTTAACTGCAAGCATCTGACGCATCCGAACTGCTCTTTAAATTCTGCCGTGCATTTTTTCGTAAGTTTTGCAATCTTGTCCTTTGCGTCCTTGTCCTCGCCGTTTGTATACGGATAGGCAAGCCCCAAGGCCATGACAGCACCGCTCAACGCACCGCACACTTCGCCGCAGCGAATGCCGCCCCCAAAGCCGCCGGAAACGGCAAGCGCCGTTTTCTCGTCAAGCCCGGTATACTTACCGCAGGAACATAGCACACTCTGTGCGCAGTTAAAACCGCTTTCATGAAGCTCTGTTGCTTTTTCACTGATTCCCACCATATCGCCCCCTATAATCATTCTTTATATTCAAGGCGCTGAACGCTTGAATTCATCTGCCGCCGAAAGCTGTTCTCCGGCGGATGCAAGAGTGGTGTCTGTAATATGATCGCCGCCATGCAAGCGCGCAAGCTCCCGGCAACGCCCGTCATGATTAAGCGCGGAAACCTCGGTAAAGGTTCGCCCGTCACGCTCATGCTTGGCTATGAGATAATGGCTATCCGCCATTGCTGCAATCTGCGGCAGGTGCGTCACGCACATTACCTGCTTACCCTTGGAAACGGTATATAGCTTTTCCGCCACGCGCTGCGCCGCAATGCCTGAAACACCGGTGTCGATTTCATCGAAAATCAATGTGCCGACAGGGTCATTCTCGGCAAAAACGTTCTTCATGGCGAGCATAATGCGGCTTAATTCACCGCCGGACGCGATTTTGCTTATTCTCCCCGGCTCTTCGCCCGCGTTTGCGGACATTATGAAGCGGGCATTTTCCGCCCCATGCGCATCAAAGCCAAGCTCATTATCAACCGGGATAAACTCCACTGCAAAGCGAACGGACGGCATATTAAGCTCTGCAAGCTCCTTGACTATCCGCGCTTCCAGCTCGCGCGCGCACTCTGCGCGCCTTTTGCCGAGACGGCGGGCAGCAGATAAGCACTGCTCCTTTTGCGCGTTAAGCTCTTTTTCAAGCTTTATAAGTCTATCATCCGCATACTCTATTTCATCAAGCTTATTTCTGCACTCATTAATATATGAAATCAGCTCTTCTTCATCGCGCCCGTATTTGCGCTCCAGCTTATTTAAAAGCGAAATGCGGCTTTCGAGATTATCGTACTCTTCGGACGAAAAGTCCAAGCTGTCGCGAAAATCGCGGAGCGTTTCGGCAGCGTCAGAAAGGGAAAATGCCGCGTCATTTATCCCCATTGCCGCTTTTTCAAGCTCCGGCGCAATGGCGGAAGCTCTTTGCGCGTAGTATGCAGCGTTTTGCGCCATGGATACAGCGTTATCATCGCCGCCTAAAAGCGCGCGCACAGCCTCGTCAATGGCCTCGGTGAGCTTTTCGCTGTTTCGCAGAAGGTCGCGCCGGGCGGTAATCGCCTCGCGCTCCCCCGCCTTAATGTCGGCGCGTTCAAGCTCTTCGATTTGATATTTAAGGCTTTCGCTCAGGCGCTCTTTTTCAATCTCGTCCATTGTGAGCGAGTCGATTTCCTTTTTGATTCTGCGGTATTTGTTGTACTCCGCCGTATATGCGCTGACTTCATCGGAAAGCACACCGAAAGCATCTAAATACTGCATATGCCGCCGCTCGTCCATGAGCTGCCTGCCGTCATTCTGCCCGTGGATATCCACAAGAAAGGCAGCAAGGTCTTTCATCTGCGCGGCGGTGACGGGCGTGCCGCAGACACGACAGCTACTCTTCCCGTCGGAGTTAATGCGGCGCTGTAAAATAAGCTCACCGTCATATTCTATCTCGTTTTCTTCAAGCCACGTTTCAACGCCCGGCGCATCAAAAACCGCCGTAACCGTGCCGCGTTCCGCGCCGCGCCTAACAAGCTCGCGGCTGACGCGCTCGCCGAGAACCGCGCCGATAGAATCAATAATGATTGATTTACCCGCGCCGGTTTCGCCTGTAAGCACATTTAAGCCCGGCTCAAACATGATATCCGCGCTTTCAATAACAGCTATATTCTCAATGTGAAGTTCATTAAGCATATGCTATGCTCCGTATCTAAGATTAAAAAAGCTTCTCTATCTCGTGGTAAAGGCGGTTGGCCGCCTCGTTATCGCGCATGGCGATAAATGCAGTGTCGTCCCCGGCAATCGTGCCGACAAGGCCGTTTACTTCCATGCCGTCAAACGCAGAACAGCAAATCGGCGCAAGGCCGGGAGGGGTTTTGATAACAATAAGGTTCTGCGCAATATCATAGGAAAGCACACTTTTGCGAAAAACCGCTCTGAAACGCGGGTTATGATCATCCTTTTCCTGCACCGTGGGGGAAACATATCTGTACCCACCGTTCGGCGCAAGCTCTTTTACAAGGCGCATATCCTTGATATCGCGCGAAAGCGTGGCCTGAGTGCTGCTTATTCCGCGCTCTTTCAGCGCCTCCATGAGCTGCCCCTGCGTTTCAATATCCCGCTGGGATATTATTTCAAGGATAGCTCGCTGTCGTCCGTGCTTCATTTGTGCCCTCCGATTATATGAATTTATGTCAGTTTATTAAACGCAATATCGTAAAAACTTCTAAGCCCCATATCAACCATATCGGTGTAATACTCGGAGCGCTTGACAGTTACAATATCGTTATTTGCAAGGTCAAATACGGCGTTGCCGTCAACGGATAAATATGCTCTTCTTCCGTGAAGCTTCTCGGTTTTTACATCTACCGTGCGCGCAGGGTCAAGCACGAAAGAGCGCGCGCCCATCACGTGTGCGCATATCGGCGTGATAATGATATTCTCCGCGTCCGGCTCGACAATCGGTCCGCCGGCGGACATGGAATAGCCCGTAGAGCCTGTAGGCGTGGCAAGGATTATCCCGTCCCCGGAGAATGAGGTTATAGTTTTCCCGTCACATTGGGCGGTGAGCTTTATGCAGTCGCCGAAGCCGTGAATCACCGCGTCATTGAGCGCACAATCGGAGTATATGACTTCTCCGTTGCGGTAAAGGGAAACATCAAGCTTCATTCTGCGGCTGACAGTGCCTTCGCCTTGTACGGCATTTAGTATCAACGGCAGCTCAGCAGGTTCAAGGGTCGTCATAAAGCCCTTTGTGCCGAGATTCACGCCGAGAATGCGCGCGGAATACTCATGGAGCTTGCGCGCGACATTCAACAATGTCCCGTCCCCGCCGATAACAACAATCAGCGAACACATACCCACTACCTCATTAAGCTCGCGTGTCTTAATCCCCTGCGGGATTATTCTCGGCTCGTCCTCGGCAAATACGGGACAAATAACCGTGGAATACCCCGCCTCGCGCAAAAGGCGCGAAGCTTCAAGCGTAAGCTTTAAGTCAATATCTCTGAATGGGTTTGGGCAAAGAGCAATCATGTTTTTTTACCTCTCGCTGAGCGCTGGTGGTTTGGATTACAGCTTTTCGTGCGATGCCGCGACTACCGAGGCAACATCAATTTCCGCATTGGGCAGAGCGACATTTTTCATGTGGCAAATATATTCTATATTGCCCTCCGGGCCTTTTATCGGGGAAAAATCCAGCCCCGCAACGGATAAACCTATTGTCGGCGCAAACTCGATAACCGAGCGCACAACTTCTTCATGTACACGCACATCGCGCACAACGCCCTTTTTGCCGACTTCCTCTCGCCCCGCTTCAAACTGCGGCTTTATGAGGCAGATTATATCCGCACCGTCTTTCAAAAGCGCCCTGACGGCGGGAAGCACGAGCTTTACGGAAATGAAAGAGACATCCATAACCGCAAGGTCAAGGCTTTCGGGGATTTCTTCGGAAGTTACATAGCGGAGATTGGTTCTTTCTAAGTTTATAACACGCTCATCGTTGCGAAGCTTCCAAGCAAGCTGGCCGTAGCCCACATCAACTGCGTACACCTTTGCCGCGCCGTGCTGCAACAACACATCGGTAAAGCCGCCCGTGGACGCGCCGCAATCAATGCACGTTTTTCCCTTCGGGTCAACAGGGAACACTCGAAGCGCCTTATCAAGCTTATATCCGCCGCGGCTGACGAAGGGCAAGGTTTCCCCGTGGATTTCAACCTTTGCATCGGGCAATACGGACATACCCGGCTTATCCGCGCGTTGTCCGTTAACAAATACAACACCACTCATTATCGTGGTTTTCGCGCGCTCGCGGCTTTCTGTAAGACCGAGGTCGAAAACGAGCTGATCCAGTCTGAGCTTTTTCATCGCTTCACTCCGAACATATCACACACGGCCTTTGCAATGCCTTCGGCATCCAAGGAATAATCATGCTCAAGCTCTGCAACCGTACCCTGTGATACAATCCCCTCGCCCAAGTTAATAAGGCGCGAGGAGCGAACGCGGACATTATTGTCCCCACAAAGCGCCAAAATGCGCTCGCCTATGCCGCCAAATGCGCAGCACTCTTCGGGTACGACAAGTCTGCCTGTTTTCATAACCGAGCCGAGAGTCAGCGCGTAGTCATTGGGCTTTATCGCGCCGAGCTTTATGATCTCCGCACTTATGCCGTACTTTTCAAGCTCTCTTGCAGCGGCAAGCACTTGGTTAACCATTACGCCGTAGCAAACCACCGTAACATCGCCGCCCTGGCGAAGTATATACTCATGCTCAAGGTGGGATTCTTTATATTCGCCCTCGCCGCCGCGCGGATAGCGCACGGCAACGGGTCCCGTTTGTTCAAAGAGAGCGTTTTCCAACATATTGTGAAGCTCATCAAACCCGGCGGGACACAAAACCGTCATCCCGGGCACGGAGCAGAGATACCCAACATCGAAAACACCGTGATGCGTTTCGCCGTCATTTCCGACAAGTCCCGCGCGGTCAACGGCAAACACGGTGTGCAGCCGCTGGAGCGAGACATCATGGATAAGCATATCATAAGCGCGCTGAAGAAAGCTTGAATACACGGCAAAAACGGGCAATGCCCCCTGCTTTGCCATGCCTGCGGCCATAGCTGTCGCATGACCTTCGGCAATGCCGATATCAACAAAGCGCTTGGGATAGGTTTTCGCATATTCTTCAAGCCCTGTGCCGGAGCACATAGCCGCAGTAATCGTGCAAATACGCTCATCGCGCGCGGCAAACTCACAAAGGCTCTTGCCAAAGCAATCGGAAAAGGTCATCCCGGATTCCTTTACAGCCCCCGTCACCGGGTCAAAGGGTCCAACACCGTGGAATTTATCCGGGTGCTCCTCGGCATAGGAGCAGCCCTTGCCTTTTTTCGTGAGCACATGGACTATAACAGGCTGCTCCATGTCCTTGGCTAAACGAATCGCAGATTCAAGCGCCTGTACATTGTGTCCGTCAACAGGGCCGAGGTATTCAAAGCCCATTTGGCTGAACGTATTATCGGGCAAAATGCGGGACTTGACCCACTCTTTAATCTTATGGTTAAAGGCATAGAGCTTGGGGGACTTTTTAAACTCTTCCCTATACCAGCGCTTAAAGCTGATATACCCCGGCTTATAGCGCATTGCACCGAGCAAATGGGACATACCGCCTACATTTTCGCTGATAGACATATTATTATCGTTAAGAATGATAACAATAGGCTCGCCGCAGGAAGCTGCGTCCTCAAGCCCCTCATAGGCAAGGCCACCGGTCATTGCCCCGTCCCCTATCACCGCAACAACATCGTACTTCTTCCCCGTGAATCGGCGCGCGCGAGCCATGCCCGTGGCAACGGAAACCGAGGTAGAGGAATGGCCGGTTATAAAAGCGTCATCATCGCTTTCGTAGGGCTTGGGAAAGCCGGAAAGCCCGCCGTGCTGGCGCAGAGTAGAAAACGCCTCGCGTCTGCCGGTGATGAGTTTATGGGTATAGCTCTGATGACCGACATCGAAAACAAGCCTATCTACGCTCGTATCATATACGCGATGTAGGGCAACCGTCAGCTCAACCGTACCAAGGTTTGAGGCCAGATGCCCGCCCGTTTTTGAAACACTGTTTATCAAAAACTCCCGTATCTCGCGGCAGAGCGCATCAAGCTCCGAAGCAGGAAGTGCCTTAATGTCCGCAGAGGAGTTTATTTTCTCTAAAATACTCAAGTCTTCACCCAAAAATCATTATTTATTTCTAGTGGCCAGCTTGTCCGCTAGCAAGCAGAGAAATTCAGTATCTTCAAACGCTTCCGAAAGCACGTTCTTTGCAAAATCCGTCAGCTTTGCAACGGTTTCGCGGCAACCCTGTTCTCCCATAAGCGCCATATATGTGTTCTTGTTCTCCTGCGCGTCGGAGCCGATGGGCTTACCCAGCTCTTCCTGAGTGCTGAGAACATCGAGCATATCATCTCTTATCTGAAACGCCATACCCAGTGCCGCGCCGAAATGCCCGGCCGAGGCGAGCTGAAGCTCGCTCCCGCCCGCCGCCGCAACGCCCATTTGGCAAGCGGCCACGAGCAAAGCGCCGGTCTTGCGGCTGTTTATCTCGGTCAGCTCCTGCTCGGTGAGTGCTTTTCCCTCGCCCAGCATATCAAGATACTGCCCGCCGCACATTCCGTCAAGGCCGACAGCGCCGGAAAGAATCTCGGCGCACTTTGCCCTGCGCTCGGCAGGAAGGTCGGACGATAAAATCGAATGAAAGGCTTCGGCCTGCATAGCGTCCCCCGCGAGGGTTGCCACGCATTCGCCGTAAACCTTATGGTTTGTGGGTCTGCCGCGGCGTAAATCGTCATTATCCATGCAGGGAAGATCATCGTGGATAAGGCTGTATGTATGCAGCATTTCCACGGCACACGCAACCGGTAAAGCCGCATTTATATCTCCGCCCGCGATGCGGCAAAATTCAAGCACCAGCATGGGACGAATGCGCTTGCCGCCTGCAAGGAGACTGTAACGCATGGCCTCGGCAAGCCCCGCCTGCGGGAGCTTTTCATAACCGGGGAAAGATGCTTCCAACGCGCTTTCTATAAGCTCAATATATTTTTTCTCGTTCATTACGTCTCTTCCTCAAACGGCAGTTCAACAGGCTGCCTGTCCGCGCCCTTTTTAAGCTTAACCACGGTCTGCTCAGCCTCGTCCAAAAGCTTTGTGCAAGAGGAGATAAGCTTTGTCCCTTCTTCAAACATGGAAAGGGATTCACTCAGCGGCATATCTCCGCTTTCCAAATGCTTTACTATCTCGTCAAGCCTTGCAACGGATTCTTCAAAGCTCAGCTTTTTTGTTGCCATAGGGTTTTCCTCCCCGTAGATTTATTTATCCCGCGACAAATCCGTGACAGTGCATTTTGCTGCGCCGTCCGTAAAGCGGAGTGCAAGCTCATCGCCGGTATTGACGGATTTAATGCTTTTAATTACTTTGCCCTTATTGTCGCTTGCTATTAAATAGCCGCGCGAAAGCACTTTAAGCGGGCTCATCGCGTCAAGCGCGGCGGCAAGGCGTATGTATTCATGCTTTTTGCGTGCATTTATCTGCTCCTGCGCGGTGATTAGCTTTTCGCGATAGCGATCAAGCTCCAAGCGGCGATCGTCTATGCTCGCGGCGGGATCTACCATAACACGCTTTGCGGCAATCGTTTCTATGCGAGTGCGCAAGAAAGCCAGCTTCTTACTCATCGCTTGGCGAGAGCGGATATCATAGGAATGTAGAACATCCGTAAACTCCGCAATGTCCGGCACGGCAAGCTCCGCCGCGTTGGACGGGGTGGATGCGCGTACATCTGCCACATAGTCGGAAATCGTAACATCCGGCTCATGGCCGACAGCGGATATAACCGGGATATCGGACGCATATATTGCGCGTGCCACGCGCTCATCGTTAAACGCCCAAAGATCCTCAATCGAGCCGCCGCCGCGCCCGGTTATGATTACATCGGCCACGTTAAATTCGTTTGCATAGCGTATAGCGCCCACGATTTCGGGCGGCGCTTCCACGCCCTGAACACGCACAGGCAGCAATATAACCTTTGTCATCGGCCAACGCTGGCGCAAAATGCGTATCATATCGTGCACGGCCGCCCCGGCGGATGAGGTTATAATCGCGATTTTCTCTGGGAAGCGCGGCAGGGGCTTTTTATGCGCCTTGTCGAACAGTCCTTCTTCGTCAAGCTTCTTTTTAAGCTGTTCAAAGGCAATCTGCAAATCGCCCGTACCCTCGGGCAAAAGCGCAGTGGTATAAAGCTGATACGCCCCGTCTCTCGGATAAACGGACACGCGGCCGAACGCCGTTACGCCCATGCCGCTTTCCGGGCGAAAGCGAAGCTTTACTGCGCTGGATTTGAACATTACACAGCGTATGCTGCTCTCCGCGTCCTTGAGCGTGAAATAATGGTGTCCCGACGGGTAGATTTTATAATTGGATAGCTCCCCTCTAACGCACACTTCGCCCAGCAGAGGTTCATTATCAATAAGCCCTTTTATAATTCCGTTAAGCTGTGAAACGGAAAGCGTTTTCTGTTCCATGCTTATGCGTTATCGCCCGTATTATCAGGCACTTCGCTTTCGTTTGCTTCGCTGTCGGTACTTTCAAGGGGCAATTCCTCGTTAAATTCGCCGCGCATGAAGCCGCCCAACACACCATTGACGAAAGACACGGTATCAGGGTCATCATAGCCCTTATCAAGCTCAACCGCTTCGTTTATCGCCGCGGCGGCAGGAACATCGTCCATATAAAGAATTTCGCATATAGCGCAGCGCAAAACGGCAAGCGCCGTGCGGGAAATGCGCGAAGGTCGCCAGCCCTTGGAATAGCGCTCAATATAAGCGTCAAGCTCTTCGCGCTTCTCGCCCATAAGCTCGGTTATGCGGCGAATATAATCCAGCTGCTTTTTATTAGGAAACTCCGTATACAGCTCGTCCTCTTCGCGAAGAGTTTCATAATGCTCCTGAGAGAAAAAGCCGTCAAAAATCTCCGATGCTTCAACTCCGGCGGCAGACGCGGCAAAGCCAAGCTGAATTGCTATCTCTCTTGCGGTAGTCCTCGTCATGTGATACTCCTCCGCATTTTATTTATCGAAAGCCACGCCGGAAACGTGTACATTGACCTCGGCCTTATCCATGCCAGTTGCGCTGAGCACAACGCTGAGCACTTCTTCCTGCACGGTCTTGGCAACGTCAACAATGTTATAGCCGTACATAACGGTTATTATCGCGTCAACGGATACTTTGCCCTCGTCAAACTGAACCTTTACGCCCTTGGAAAGAGACTTGATGCCAATAAGCTCAACAAGCTCTGCCCCGGAAGTGACGGAAAGCCCGGCAACACCCTCAACCTGCGTAACGGCGGCTCTGACGAGCGTGGAAATGACTTCTTCGGAAATATTAATGCTGCCGTTAGCTTCGCGGCAGGTAATATAGTTTTCACCCATGATGATTATTCCTCCTCAGATGATGTCAGAGTATTGTACCACGTTACGGCAAAAAAATAAAGCCTAAACATAAAAAATTAGCTTAAAAATACAAAAACAAAATCGGCACGCTCGGTTTAGCGTGCCGGTTAAGTCAAATTATCAGCTTTTTACCTCAATTATGCTCAGTTGAGAGGCTTGATACGCAGTTTCCCCGCATATAATATCCGTTATCTGCGCCACCGCTTCCTCGCCCAAACCCTCTTCCGGCGCAGGCACGGCCACGGTTACGCTGTCGTTGCCTATGTACACAACGCAGTCGGCAAATTCCTTGGCTATCAAAAGGTTCTCTATCTGCGATTCCTGCATGGATGCTGTTGCCATAACAGAGATGGCGTTCATGGCGCTGTCTATCGTCTCCTGCGAGGCAGTTTCCGCCGTTGCCGCAGTTTGCAAAAGCTCCAGCGCCTCATCGCGCGAAACCTGACGGGTTAGTCTAGCCTCGGCAAAGTAATCGGATGCACCGGTGTTGTTAAGCTGTGTGGCTTCCGCGCTAGCGTTCAGCATGGCCTCATCCTCGGCTGACACCATTTCGGCATCAGGATTACCCCAGCGGCTGTTATACGACCAGTTGAGCGCCACCGCCGCCCCGACAAACACAAGCACCGCAAGCATCGTGATGTTTCTTTTACTGTTTTTCATGGTTATATAAGCTCCTCCCTTATTTAATCGGTCATTTTGAGTATGGTTATCCTATCTGATGTAAACCCGGTATATGACCCGACCGCGTGAATAATTTCAAGCCTTACTTTTGCGTTGTCCGCCCCGTCACAAACCACAACCACGCCGCTGTCGGATACTATTACCTCGGCTCGCCCGACTCCGAGCGTAGAGGATAAAACCGTTTTGAGCGGGTTATCGTCTCTTGTTGCGGCAGAATAATCGCTTTTTCCCGGAATGAGCATAAGTAAAATGCCGAGAACCAAAACAAGTAGCGGATATTTATATTTTTCAAGCTTTGCTGTCTTGGTTTTCAGTTCATCCATCGTCTGCCCACTTCACTTTGCTCGTCGGTAGCCCCAGCTCGGCTTCCAGCTTATCCTCCAGCGCGCGTTTATCGGCACTGCTTGCATTGGCGCGTATGCTCGCCGAACACGGCAGCCACGCTCCGTCCGCGCTCCATTGCACCTCTACCCTCGCCTCCTTTACCTCAATGCCGAGCTTTTCGGCTTTGTCCATAATATATGCGCCGTATTCCTCTTCTATAACCGCGCGGCGCAGTCGCTCACTTATTTCCTCGCTCGTTGCGGTAAGGCGGCTTTCCTTTTCGCGATAGGTCTTGAGAATGTCAGCATAGCTTTCTATGTCAAAGGCTTTAATCGGCGTAATAACGGCGATTATGAGAACGCTTGAACACAGTATACCCGCCACGCGCTTTACGTTGCCCTCCGGCATTATGCTAAGCGCTGCGCCGCAGAAGATAGAAAGCGCGCAAAGCTCACGTATCATGGAGTTAATTACGCCGTCACCACCTTTATTGCCGCCGTGAACGATATAAACAGCATTATCGCGCAGCAGCCCACAAGCCCCAAAAGCATACCGAGAGCCGTTCCCACATCGTTTATAAACCCTGACAGCTTCCCGTTCGGCACCATGTCACAGGCAGCTGCCGCCGCGCGAAAAAGCAAAACTTTCACAGAGAGAATTATAAAAGGCTCGGCGCAAAGGGCCGCAACCGCTATCATGCTAAGTGCCCCGGCAGATGCCTTAATCATTCCCGCCGCCGACAAAACCGTTGCCGCCGCATCGGATATTATACCGCCCACAACGGGGAGCGCGGTTGAAATCACCGTGCGCGCGGTTTTCGCCGCAACCGCGTCCACACCGCTTGTAACTATCCCCGTAAGGCCGATATAGCCGCTGAAAAGAATAGTAAACACGGTCATAAACGTAGTGGCGAGCCACTTTGAAAAGCGCTGACAGCTTTTTAATACGCTGTTATCAAATATTGCAAAGCTCAAAGACAGCGCAAGATACGCATATGTAAGCGGGATAACAATGCTCTGCGCTATGCTCATAAGTACATCTATCCCCATACAAACGGCGGCATAGCGCGTTGAAGCCGACACCACCGCCCCGCAAGCCGCCGCCGCTGTGAATACCGCCGGGAGTGCTGCTTTGGAGTAGTCCGACATTTGGGCAAGGGCGTTCGTTGTCTGCTCAACAAGCCCGTCCACACCGCCCATGAGCATTCCCGCTGCGGCGCATACACCCGCGATATTGATATAATCGCGGATCGCGCTGTCCTTCGTGAAGGTTGCGGCCAAAGAGGAGCAAAGCGCCACGGCCACAAGCCCGGCAGCGCTCGCGATGTTCGCGCGCACTTCCTTATCCGCTTTTGAAACGGCGCTTTTCCACAATCGGGAGAGCGCCCCTTGCGCATCGTACCCGCCGTTTTTATCTAGCTCCCCGCTTATCTCTCTTACGCCGTCAGGCAAGGCGTTCACAGCCTCATCCACACCGGTGAGCTTCGCCGCGCTTTCCGAGGCACTCTCGGCATATGAGGAAACCTTGAACATCGGCAAAACTAAGAGCATCAGTGCAAACGTTATTAACCCCTTTTTCACACCATGCCCCCAATCATTCTAAGCATACTTATGATAAGCGGCATGGCAACGCTCATTGCGCACACTGTTCCCGCAAGCTCTACGGCAACAGCACACGCGCTTTGCCCTGCATCGCGGCACAGCTCGGAAGTAAGCTTCGTAACTGTTGCAATCGCAACGCATTTTAAAACCGGGGCAATCAACTTATCGGAAGTGCCGACTACGGTTTTCACGGTTTTTACAAGGGTTTTGATTTCGCTTGCAAAGCTCACGGCGGATATCGCTATCATCGCCACGGTACACGCGCCGATGAGCATGGTTAGCTCCGGGTTTGACCGCTTTATAAGCAGCCCCGTTGCCGCCGCAAGTAATGCCACCGCCGCCGATTTGAATATAAGCTCCATAACTACAGACTGAAAAGCGTTTTTATAAGCTCAAATAACTCACTGATTTTCCGCACAACCACCATCAGCACCACGACAAGCGCCGTTATTGTCGTCATGAGCGCCTGTTCATCCCGCCCGGAGCGTTGAAGCAGAATATTCAGCACGGCAACGAGTATTCCAACCGCCGCTATTTTGAAAATCAAATCAATATCCATTCCGCCGCTCCCTAGATAAGTACGATAACCAATAACATTCCCGCCGCAGTCGCAAGGCCTAGTGAAAGCCGCCGCTGTTGAGGGTATTCTTCTCGTGCCGCGTCCAATGCGCGGCCTATTGAGGCTTGGCAATGCCCTATTGCCTCTGCCTGTTCGTTGGCCTCGCTCTTTCCCAAAACTAAGCCAAGGCTTAAAAAGTCGTGTAATTCCCCGCTTCTCAGCGACGTCAGCGTCTCTTCTGCGCTTTCTCGCCACAGCTCATATAATCCACGCTCGCCGAGTGTATCAAGTAGCAATGAAAGCGTAGTAAAAAAATGCTTCGCTTCGCCCTCGGCTGATTCCGAAAGGCGCTTTGCAAGCACCGGTATCGCTTCAAGGCGCGTGGATATACCAAGCTTCATTTCGCCCAGCACGTTATACAGCGCTTCAAGCGCGGCAATATACCTGCGCGCTGATTTTATCCGCATAATCCCCATTGCGCCGCAGGATAGAAACGCCATTATTGCTCCAAGGATTCTCACGTTTTCAGTCTCCTGCATTCGTAGCTTCTTTTCCCGTCTGATATATGTATTTCCAGCACATAGTCAAAGATTTCATCGTTCAATAATGCGCGGTACAGCGCCCTATTTTTCATCGTCTCCGCTGTCTGTGTGTGCGCGGTTGCGAGTATCCCCACGCCGCAGCCTGCAATCTCCCGCATAACGTCAAGATCCGCGCTTTGCGTAATCTCATCCACGGCAATGTAATCGGGGTTCATGGTTCTCAGCATCATTATTGCAGCACGGCGTTTATCCGCATTTATCATTACATCGCTTCTCCGCCCAAGGTCAAAGCCCATGCCGTCTGTCACCCCGCCCGATATTTCGCCGCGCTCGTCCACCACGCTGACGCGATAGCCCTCGTTTGATTTACACCTTATTATCTCGCGCAAAGCCGTAGTTTTCCCGCCGCCCGGCGGAGAAATAACAAGCACACTTGCCCCTTTCTCGCGGGAAAGTTCGCGGTAGGCTTTTTCCATATCGCCGGTAAATTCAGCCGGGATTCGTATATTCAGCGAGGTTAGGCGCTTAAACGCGGCGATTTCTCCGTTTTTCACAGCCGCAACCCCGCACACGCCTATTCTCAAGCCCTTGAAGCTTATATAGCCGCAGGCAAGCTCGTCCATATATGAATGAAGCGATGCGCCCGTGGCGCGCTCTAATACGGCGGATAAATCTGCTTCATGCACAACGCAGTCGGATATAATACGCTCTTTTCCGGCTGAAAGCGCAGTCAAGTGTTCCCCTGAGCGCAATCTCAGCTCTTCGGGCTTTGAAGTGAAATTATATGCATCACGCAACGCAAACCCTGTCGGGAGCAGGTCAAAAGCCGCTTTAACATAGTCCATAATCTGCTTCTCCTTAGTTTGTTTACTAATATCTATGCCTGACTTGTACAAATATTCTTGAAACCCGGCGCGAGTTGTGCTATTATTTAACGCAGAATTAACACCCGAATTTTGTCGGGCTTATGATTGGAGTTGTTATTATGGAAATGAAGGTATTGTGGGCAGGCGCTCTCTTCTTTTGCGGCTGGCTGTGGTTCTTCCTTTTTGTCAGACAGTTTTTGTTTAACTTCACCGTGGCTTTCCCCATGATTAAAAACATGAATCGCACGAGCGAGGGGCTTATGCATAAATCCGCCACGAGATATACGGTCATTTCGTCCGTAATGTGCGCGGTGTTTATCGCCATAGTGCTGTTTGTGGTAATCCGCTTTTGCGCAAAGTATCTTATGATAAGCTTCTTTGCGGGCGGTATTGTGGGGATAGTGCTTTACCTCAATAAGTTTACGCCGAAAAACCGCCAAATGTTCGACGCTTTCTGCGCGACATATTATCAGTTTGTCCCCGATGACGAGCTGCGCACGGCGATGTACAACAAAAAGCCCGGTCAGATGAAAGTGCGTTTGCACACAATGGAGCTGGGAACGGACTTTATCCCTTCTTTTAAAGATTAATACTTAATTCACATAAAATAGCCTCACCTTATCTTCGGTGAGGCTATTTTTATGCGTATTTTATGTTTGTTTACCCGGCCAGGGGGAGAGCTTGCCGCGGCATACCATATATGCCGTGTCCGCAATCTCGGCCATAGGCGAATCGGAAAGGGAGTCGGAATAAAAACGCTCCGTGTGCGCGTCAGGAAATGCTTCATAAAAGCGGCGTACTTTTTCGCTGTCGTGGCAGTTCTTGCCCGTGATTTTCCCGGTGTGCTTATCCATGCGCGTTGCGATTAGCTTCACGCCGAGCTTATCCGCAACGGGTTGAAGCAGAAATTCAGGCGACGCGGAGATAATTATATCATCGTCTCTTTTCTGCTCCAAGTACCACTCTCCCACGCCGTCAAACTTCTCGTTCCAAAACTTTTTGAGGGCAAAATCCACGTCAATGTAGTTTAAAAACGCAAAAATCTGCTCTTTAAGCTCGGTCATATCAATCTTGCCCAGCGCTTTTTCAGCGGCCTTGAAAAGAGTACGCGGAACAGTACGCAAAACAGCAAGGGGGTAATTTTTTAGGCAAAATTTATAAAAGGTTACGGAGCTGTCTTTAATATATATAGTCTCGTCAAAATCGTAGGTATTCATATATTAAAGCACGTAATAAACGTAGTTTTCCTTGCGGGGCTTTGCGGTCGGCTCTTCATCGGGATAGCCGAGAATGCAGTTGCCGATGCCGATATAATCGCCCTCTATGCCCCATTTTTTCAAAAGTGCCTTGCCCTCATCGGCAGCAAACACCTCGCGCGCGCGGTTTACCCAGCAAGAGCCGAGACCGAGCGCATAAGCGGCGTTCATTAGATTGCCCATGACTAAGCTGCCGTCAGCCACGGCGTTGGCATTGGCCGCATCTGCAAGCACCACAAGCACGGTCGGCGCGCCGTAAAAAGGATCAGAGCTTGAGCCCATAACAGCGGCGTTGAGCTTAGCTAATACGGCAATGTCCTCTTTATTCTGCAAGGCCACAATGATGGGCGATTGGCGATTCAACGCCGTGGGAGCGTACTTGCCCGCTTCAAGCACGGTGTCAAGCTCTTCGCGCGTAATCTGCTCCGGCTTATAGCGGCGAATACTGCGGCGGTTAATGATGTCAGATACGGTTTTATTCATGTTGATAATCTCCTTTTAATTATTTTTATATGCAATTCTGTAAGCATTCGCAAAAATGCCGACAGAGAGCACTAAGTCAACTAACACTGCTCCAAAACAGGACATTGCGCCGGTGAGACAAAGAATAATAAGCAGTAAGCGCACAAAAACATACCCACACGCATTTTGCAAAGCCGCACCGTAAGCGAGCTTTGCCATGCGCACGCATTCGGGAAGCTTATCCATGCCGTCTGCCATGATGATAACATCAGCAGAAGAAAGCGCCGCTTCTGAGCCGAGCGAGGCAAGCGAAATGCCGACATCCGCTCGTTCCAGTGCCTCAATGTCGCTCGCCCTGTCGCTCACAACAGCAAGGGACGATCTATCCGGCTTTGTCGCCAAAAGGTACTCCACGGCAGAAACCTTGCTGTCGGGAGTAAGCTCCGGCTTTACCATGTCAAAATTGAGTGAGGAAGCCACGGTCCGTGCAACAGAGCGCACATCCCCGGTAAGCAGGACAGTGTTTTTCACACCCAGCACGCGAAGCTCTTCCAGTACATCAAATGCGCCCTCACGCACCCTGTCGGACATGACGATATAGCCGCAATACTTGCCGTTTTTCGCGATATGTATCGCCGCGCCGCCGCGCTTGGGAACATCACAGTGTACCCCATGCTCCTCTAAAAGCGCTGCATTGCCCACATAGATGTGTTCACCCCGAACAACAGTGCTTACGCCGCGCCCCGGAATCTCTTCCATGCTCACTTTGTCGCGCGTATCGCGCTCAAAGCTGCCGCAGGCAGCGCATAGGGCGCGCGCAATCGGGTGCGCGGAATACTGCTCGGCGCGCGCGGCAGTCAGGAGAAAATCATAATCCGTCATGCCTTTTGGAACAACGTCCAGCACGGTGTAGCGCCCTTCGGTTATGCTGCCGGTTTTGTTGAAAATCATCGTCTTTGTGCGGGCAAGCGCTTCTACAAAGCGCGTTCCTTTAATTATAACACCCATTTGCGATGCAACCGCAACTCCGCTTAAAAAGCACAGCGACATCACCGCCGAAAATACCGCCGTATTCCCCAGCGCTAAAACTGCGCCCGCACGGACAAGCCACACAGTCCACTGCCCTGTAATAATTGAGGGAATAAGCGCCGAGAGTAGAGCAGCTGCAAAAATCACAGGCGTATACACCCCGGCAAGCTTGTCGGCACGCTTTTCAAAATCGGCCTTGAAGCGCGAAGCGTTCTCTAAAATATCGCACACGCGGTAGCTATGAGAATTAAAATAATCCCGCAACACCTTCACGCGTATAGGCGCATCAACATTCACGCACCCGGAAAACACACGGTTGCCGCGCGTCACGGTGTAGTTTTCCTTGGAATCTGTAAGAGATGATGTATCAATCGCGCTCATGCCGCTTAATACAACGCCGTCAAAAGCAAGGGTATCACCCGGCAAAATGCGAATAACATCGCCCACAGCGACATTTTGCACCGCGATTTCCTGCGCCCTGCCTTTGTCTGTTTCAACTACAACACACTCCGGCAAGGTCTTTTTCATTTTAGCATACATCTTTTCGCTCACGCGCTCGCACAGCGCTTCAACAAGCTTTGCCAAGCGGTAGAAAACCATTATCGCCGCGCCGCCGCAGTAATCCCCCGCCGCAAACACCATTACAGCGGCAATAATCGCGGGTATGCTGTCATCGGTGAAGTTCCTGTTTGCAAGCTCTTCTACGGCACACATAAGAACGCGATAGCTAGCCACCAAAAGCGGAACGGCAAACACCGCAAGCTTGAGCCAATCGGTAAAATTCAAGAACAAAGCCGCGATGAAAAGAACGGCAGCAACTGCGGTTTCGATAAGATTACTGCGCTTCAGACCGAAATCCGCGTGGCCGTGCGCAGTTTTGCTTTGCTTATCCGTGCGACGCAGCTTCGCCGGGGCTTCCGGCTTCAAATGCCGCTGCTTCACTTCTTTTGGCGGATAGTGCTTACTCATTGCTGCCGCCCCCCTTTCTCTTCGTTGAAATCATAATAATAAGAATGATAACAACCCCCACTAATGCGCCGCAGGAATCAACCGCCACATCGCGCAGTTCCGCCGAGCGCCCGGGAACAAAATATTGATGAAATTCATCCGTGCAGGCATAAAAAATGCTGTACATCCACGCCGCGAGCGCGGGTAAAAGTGTGTTTTGCACCTTATTTTGCATAAGCTCGTATGCAAGAAGTGAGCTTGAAATGCCAAGCATACAAAATTCAAACATATGTGCGTACTTTCTTATATCATGATCCGCGCCCTGTCCGGAAATCGAGGGCAAAAGCTCAATCAGCGCTTTTATCTTCGCCAAAAGGCCGTTACTCAGCTCCTGTGAATCATACGCGTTTTGCGCTGAAAAAGCAAAAATGAGCGCCATACACAAAAGCGTAAACGCAGAATATATAATAAGCTTTGTCCTATGCGCGCTTTTCATTCCTTTGCTCCTTGAATGGTTTTTATTATTTTATCACAGAATTAAGAATAAATCTACTGCTATATTAAAGTGCGCGCATAAGAAACCCCATATGCAAAATTTACATCTTCTCTTTCGGTATATATCAACTGCATTTGCAGAAGATAAGCACGGGCAAAAGACCCGAATAGAGAAAAAGGAGATGTAACTATGTCTACTAATTCCAGTAATCATCTTGTCAATCCCGCAGCGCGCGACGCTATGGAAAAGTTCAAGATGGAGGCCGCTTCCGAAGTCGGCGTTAACCTCAAGAACGGTTATAACGGCGATCTCACCAGCCGCCAGGCCGGTTCTGTCGGCGGGCAGATGGTTAAGAAGATGATCGAGGCCTACGAAAACGGCATGAAGTAAATCATCGCAAGGGCGATAAAAAAGATTTCAGGAGAGCTTTGGCTCTCCTGAAATCTTTTTTATACCGCTCCCCTGCCGATTGCGGCAGAAGAAACAATTTTGAAAAAATCAATCCTTATATTCAAACATAAGGTCGTACATACTAACAGTATCCCCGTCCTTAACGCCCATTTGCTCCATGCGCTCAAATAAGCCGGATTCACGCAAAACGCGGTCAAAGTACATACGGCTTTCGTAGTCATCGAAATTGACCGTGGCAACAAGGCGCTGAAGCCAAGGCCCTTCGACAATCCACATATCGTCAAAGTGGCGGATATCCAAGTCACCGGAAGTATCAATAACGGGTTCAGGCGGGACATAGTCCGCTTCAAAGCTGAGTATGGGCGGAAGCTCGGAAAGACGGCGGGCGCATTCTTTCACAAGCTCGCGCGTTCCCATGTGGGTAACGGCACTCAACTCGAAAAATTCGTACCCCGCTTCTTCCACGCGGGATTTCAGGCGCTCGATATTGTCGCTCCCCTCTTCAACAAGGTCGCACTTATTGGCCGCGACAATCTGCGTGCGCGAAGCAAGCTCGCCGCTGTACTCGCGAAGCTCGGCGCAAATCGCGTCAAAGTCCTCAACAGGGTCGCGCCCCTCAGAGCCGGACACATCCACAAGATGAACAAGCAGACGGCAACGATCAATATGACGCAAGAAATCATGCCCAAGCCCCGCGCCCTCGGACGCGCCCTCGATTATACCGGGGATATCAGCCATGACAAAGGAAACGCCCTCGTCAACATACACAACGCCCAAATTGGGGAAAAGCGTAGTAAAATGATAGTTTGCTATCTTCGGGTGCGCCTTGCTGACAACGGAAAGGAGCGTGGATTTGCCGACATTGGGGAAGCCCACAAGGCCGACATCAGCCAAGAGCTTAAGCTCCAAGGTGATATCGTGGCTCTCGCCGGGCAGACCGGGCTTTGCAAAGCGCGGTACTTGGCGGGTGGGCGTGGCAAAATGCATATTGCCCCAGCCGCCGCGGCCGCCGCGCGCGGCAACCCAATCCTCGCCCGTAGACATATCATGCATTATCGCACCGCTTTCGGTGTCGCGCACTATCGTGCCGCGAGGAACTTTGATATAAAGCGTCTCCCCGTCCTTGCCGTAGCAGCGCTTGCCCATGCCGTTTGCACCGTTACCGGCGGAATACTTGCGTTTATAGCGAAAGTCCATAAGCGTGGACATATTATCATCAACCGTGAACACGATATTGCCGCCGCGACCGCCATCCCCACCGTCGGGACCGCCCGCCGCAACGTATTTTTCCCTGTGAAAGCTGACAGCACCGTCCCCGCCTTTGCCGGCGTGGACGCTTATTCTCGCTTTATCTACAAATGCGGATGCCATATAATAAACCTCCGTAGAAAATCCATAAGAAAAGGCCGGACAAGCGTCCGGCCTATAAGTCACATTTACTGGGCGATTTCTTCGTAAACAGAGACCTTTTTACGGTCCTTGCCCATGCGCTCGAACTTCACCTTGCCGTCTACGAGAGCGAACAGAGTGTCGTCCTTACCCTTACCGACATTGGTACCGGGGTGGATCTTAGTTCCGCGCTGTCTGACAAGGATATTACCGGCGAGAACAAACTGTCCGTCGGCTCTCTTCGCGCCAAGACGCTTAGACTCACTATCGCGGCCGTTCTTGGTGGAACCCATACCTTTTTTATGTGCCATTCAGGTTTTCCCTCCTCTTAGTCAAAATCAGTTGCGGAAATTAAGCGTTGATGGTTTCAATCTGAACCTTGGTGTAGGGCTGTCTGTGACCCTGAGTTCTGCGGTAGCCCTTTTTGGGCTTCATCTTGTAGACGCGGATTTTGGCGCTCTTGCCGTTCTTAACGACATTTGCGGAAACGCTTGCACCTTCGATGCAGGGTGCGCCGAAAACGGCAGTCTCGCCGTCGATAACGGCAAGAACCTGATCGAACTTAACAGCCTCGCCCGCCGCAACGTCCATCTTCTCGACAAAGATAACGTCGCCTTCGGCGACACGGTACTGCTTACCGCCGGTCACGATGATTGCGTGCTTCATTTAGATATCCTCCCTCTTTACAGGTCTCGCTCTTGAGGTGCGGGCGCAGCCCGACTTAAAACCCCTTCAATGCGGCTTGAATAGAATAACACGTCCGCAACACATTGTCAAGCAAAATCAACGGAAATTTTGCTTTTTTTCTGCGTTTCGGCTCTGTATATCAACCTACTGCCGCGATATCGGCCTCATTCATGAGGATATACGCGCCGTTCTCGCCGCTTTGCGTCAAAAGAAGCTTTGTCTGAACACCTGTGGCATCGCGATAGCTCACCATGAGCTTGGGAAGCCCATCGGGTATAAGCGTTTCAAGCTGCAACACACAATCGCTCATATAGCTTGCCGCCCAAAGGCGCGCCGTCTCATAAAAGCTCTCGATATAATCTACCTGAGAAATGCGCAAATCGTACACAGTGCCGACAGCCTCTAAACAAAGCTCCTCGCCGTTTTCGTCCACGGTGAGCTTATCTATTATTTCAATAGACCCGTCCTCTACTTCGCTTTGCGCTTTCAGTTCAAGCGCGCCCGGCTCGGTATCATGCACCGGCAGGAAATATTTATCATCTATTACTCCCACAAGCTCCTCATACGGCACTGTAAACTTGACTATCCCGGAAGCATAAGGTCCTATTTCATAAGGCTGGGCGAAAAAGACTATTCCTTCATTATTAAAATACCACACACCATCGCGCACAATAGCTGCAATAGGATTATCATCGCCATCAATATCCAAATCGGGATAAATCCGCTCGGAGTAATAAGTGTTTTCCTCATCATTATAAAGCTTGATAATATTAATAAGATACTCGGAGAAAAAATTAATAAGCTGCGCGGAATCGGCGGATAGCGATTCAAGCGTAATTCGCTCGCCGCTTTCGGTGTCAAAATTATACGCTAAATCCGAGTAATTCCCGTGCGCACCGCCCGTAAAGGTGTTGGTATTGTACACCAAGCTCAACACGCGGCTGTCTATACGCTCAACGCGCGCCGTGCGCGAAGAAGAAAACTCCATAGCCACATCTGTCAAGCCGTTTTCAACAGCGTAGGCATAGTTATCCGTTGCCGCTTCAAGCATGGCGTTTACACCGCTTATCGCGCCGTCCGCAATGAAGTCTGACGATACGCCGTAATCATTGCCGGTGTAATAGGTTTCGTCCAAGGTGGCGATATACTCGTTTATCGCGCTCATAGCCGCATCCCGTCCCTCGATATACACGCGCGGGGTGTCATAGGAAAAGCTCAAAATAAGGGTTTCACCGTTTTGGGGGTCAAAGTGCTGCTCGGCGTGGCTTTCCATGCTGACAATTACGTGCTGCGGCAGGGTGGACTCTGCCGTGCTGGAAGAGGTGTCAATCTCCGCCGTGGGTATGGGGGTAGGCTCTGCCTGCTGTGCAGACGCATCCGGCAGCGGCGGCAGCTCCACATTCTTCAAATTTGCAAGCCCGCCGCAGCCGCAGAGCGCAAAGGCCATGACCGCAACGAGGATAAGAGCAATCATTTTTTTCATTTTTCCCTCCGTGGATTTTAATATCTACGGTATTTAAGACGCAAAATGCGCGCCTTTGTTCCCGGTGTAATTTGGGCAACTCTATAGAAAAGTATAAGCGAAGAGGGGCAAAAAAGCAAGCAAAAGAGCGTTTCACCCCGTCTCAAGCAAAATTACGCAAAATTTTCTGTATATAATGCAAACAAAGCTCTTTACTATTCGAGATTATTGTGATAAAATAAACCTAGTTCTGTGGTTATACCACGAAATCAATAACAGAGGTGTAGATATGGAAAAAAGAGCAAACATATTAAAGCTCGCCAGCAAGATCAGCTTGGAAAGCTTGACCTACACGGGTATCACCTACAATGATCCCGAGTACCGCATTCTCGCGCCGGTCGTTACCGATGATATGTGCAAAATCATGATGCACATGAAGTTGGAAACCACCCGCACCCTCGAGGATATCGCAAAGCGCAGCGGTGAAAGCGTAGAGTTCACCAAGGAGCAGATTGACAAGCTCATGAAAGCCGGTATCGTTCGCGAACGTACCAAGGACGGCGTTCACGGCTTCTTCTACCCCATTTGGGTTCCCGGCATCATGGAGGGTATGCTCTCCAACCGCGAACAGTGCGACACTTATCCCGACATCGGCTGCTGCTTTGAAGAGTACACCCGCCGTCGTCTCGAGGTTCTCGCCCCCACTCTTAACTCCGGCAAGCTCGGCATGGCATTTATGCGCGTTATGCCCGTTATGAGCGCTATTGAGAACAACTCCCGCACCGCTTCCTACGATGAGCTTTCCACTCTCATTGAGAAAGCCACTTCCCTTTCCGTAGGCCCCTGCTCCTGCCGTCGTTCCCGCCGTCTGATGGGTGAAGGCTGCGGCCACCTTGAAGAAGATATGTGTATGTATCTCAACGAGAACGCAGACACCATGGTCAAGGTCGGCGCACACCGCCCCATCACCAAGGAAGAAGCTTACGAAATTCTCAAGCGCGCCGAGGATAACGGCCTTGTCCACGAAATCAACCAGACCCAGGGCTTTGATAACACTGCCGCAATATGCAACTGCTGCGGCTGCTCCTGCTTCGGTCTGCGTATCGCCGAGTACTTCAGCTGCAACAACGCTGTTCACTCCAACTTCACCGCCAAGGTCGACAAGGAAAAGTGCGTGGCCTGCGGCCAGTGTGTTGAAAACTGCCAGACCAACGCTCTGCGTCTCGGTCAGAAGAACTGCTCCACCAATCCCCACATTTCCGATGCTTACAATTCCGACGTTGCTATTCCTTGGGACAGCAGCTCCTTCAACGTTGAATACCGTACCAATCGCTCCGACGTTATGGAAAGCGGCACTTCTCCCTGCAAGGCCACCTGCCCGGCTCACATCCCCGTACAGGGCTACATAAAGCTCGCTTCCGAGGGTCGTTACACCGAGGCTCTTGAGCTTATCAAGCACGAGAACCCGTTCCCCGCAGTCTGCGGCCGTATCTGCAACAAAGCATGCGAAGCCGCCTGCACCCGTAACATCATCGACTCCTCCGTTGCAATTGACGATATCAAGAAGTTCATTGCAGAAAAGGATCTCGATTCCGCTACCCGCTTTGTTCCCAAGATGCTCAACCAGCTCGGCAAGCCCTATCCCGAAAAGATCGCCGTTATCGGCGCAGGCCCTGCCGGCATGAGCTGCGCTTACTACCTCGCTGTCAAGGGTTATCCCGTGACCGTGTTTGAAAAGGAAGACAAGCTCGGCGGTATGCTCACTCTCGGTATCCCCTCCTTCCGTCTCGACAAGGCTGTTGTCAACGCCGAAATCGACATTCTCAAGGAGCTTGGCGTAGAGTTCAAGACCGGCGTTGAAGTCGGCAAGGATATCACCCTTGACCAGCTCCGCGCTGACGGCTACAAGGCATTCTACCTCGGCATCGGCGCGAGCCTCGGCTCCTCCGTCGGCTGCAAGGGCGATGATCTTGCAGGCGTGTTCACCGGCGTTGATTTCCTGCGTGATGTCAACCTCGGCAAGAACGTTGAGATAGGCAAGTCCGTGGCCGTTATCGGCGGCGGTAATGTCGCTCTTGACGTTGCCCGTACCGCTGTCCGTCTCGGCGCTAATGATGTTACCATCGTCTACCGCCGCAGCGAGGACGAAATGCCCGCCGACAAGGAAGAAGTTGAAGAGGCCAAGAGCGAAGGCGTTAAGTTCCGCTTCCTGTCCGCTCCCGCCGAAATCACCGGCAACGGCAAGGTCGAAGCCCTGTCCGTTGAGATTATGGAGCTTGGCGAAGCTGACGAAAAGGGTCGCAGAAAGCCCGTCGGCACCGGCAAGTTTGAAACCATCAAGGTTAACAATGTCATCTCCGCTATCGGTCAGAAGATCAACCTCGGTGGCATTGCAGATTTCGACACCAACAAGAACGGCTCTGTCGTAGCCGATGCAAAGACCTACCAGACCAGCGTTGCAGACGTTTTCGCCGGCGGCGATGTTGTCACCGGGCCGAAGTTCGCTATCGACGCTATTGCAGCCGGTAAGGAAGGCGCTATCTCCATCCACCGTTACGTACACGCCGGTCAGACCCTGCACCTTGGCCGTGACAACCGCGATTACAAGTCCCTCGATATCAACACCGTTGCCGTTTCTGCCGGTTCCTTCGACACTGCCCCGCGTCAGAAAGCCGCTTGCGGCTCTGCCGAGGAAGCCAAGAAGACCTTCAAGGATCTGCGCGGCACACTCACCGAGGAGCAGATGAAGAAAGAAGCCGAGCGTTGCCTTGGCTGTGGCTGCGTTGTCATTGACGTTGACCGCTGTGTCGGCTGCGGTATATGCACCACCAAGTGCAAGTTCGATGCTATCCACCTTGAAAAGACCATGGATACCGTCGGCGAGCCGTACTTCCACACTCTTCTCACCGCTGTTTCCAACATCCCTGCGGCTGTCGGCCGTCTGGCAAAGAAAAAGCTCGAGAAGAAGTAAGGCCGGTGGCATATTATGCATGAAATCGGTATAGTCCGCAGCTTGTGCAAAACCGTTGTTGACTATATGCACGCAAACAATATTGACCGCATAAGCGAAATAGTATGCGAAGTAGGGGAGCTTTCTCAGATAATTCCCCAATATGTCAACGAGGTTTATCCCCCTGTCAGGGATGAAATGCCGGAGTTAAAGGATGTTGAGCTCATTCTTGAAACTATCCCCGGCATGGCCGAGTGTGACGATTGCGATGAGATATTCAATGTCGTTGAAAACAAAGGCTACTGCCCCAACTGCGGAAGCTTCGACAAATCCGTGCTCACGGGCACTGAGTTCAACATCAAAGAAATTCACATTCCCGAAGAGCAGGAATAACTTAAAATCACAGCGCGCGACCGCCCCAAACATTTGGGGCGGTCGTTTTTACGTTTTTGCGCGTTTTACCTTTATTATGAGGCTCTGAAGTGTTGACTTCATAAAAAATGCAGTGTAAAATTAAAATACACTTGAAACCGAAAACTATATATCGGAGGTTATTATATGCCAAGCTTCAGTGACTTCTATTTTCGCTCCAGCACCGCGCGCAACACCATCCGCGCGAGAAAATGCGTCCCCGACAGCGCGCCGCGCGCCGTAGTTCAGATTGTACACGGCATAGCCGAGCATATTGAGCGCTACGATGATTTCATGCTCTTCCTCGCGCAAAACGGCATTGTCGCCGTAGGTGATGACCACCTCGGCCACGGCAAATCCGTAACCGAGCCGGACGATCTCGGCTTTTTCAACGATGTGGATGGCTGGGAACACGCCGTTAAGGATGAAAAACATTTGCACGATATCATCTCAGAGGACTACCCCGCTATACCGTACATTTTCTTTGGCCACAGCATGGGCAGTTTCCTCACGCGCACCCTCATAATCTATCACCCCGAAATATATGACGCCGCTATCATCAGCGGCACGGGGCATCAAAGCAAAGCGCTTGTTTATGCCGGTGAATTCTTGGCTGAAGCCACGGTAAGGCTCAAAGGCGCTCGCGCTGATGGGCAACAGCTCAACGATGTAGCATTCGGCACCTACTTGAGCCACATTGAAAACCCGCGCACTCCGTTTGACTGGCTCACACGCGATGAAGCCAATGTGGATAAATACATTGCCGATCCTATGTGCGGCTTTGTATGCAAGGCAAGCCTTTACCGCGACATGATGGGTGGCGTGAAGTTTGTCACGAATCAGAAGAATATAAACAAAATGGCAAAAAGCAAGCCTATATACTTCATGTCAGGCGCAGAAGACCCTGTCGGCGACTACGGCGCGGGCGTGGAACGCGCGTACAAGGCATTTTGCAAAGCCGGATTACGCGACCTCATGATACGCCTTTACCCCGGCGGTAGGCATGAAATGCTCAATGAAACCAATAAGGACGTAGTTTATAAAGATATCCTCGAATGGATAAACTCCAAAATCGAATAATCCCCTATTCTCATATCTTAACCAACGCAAAAACACCGCCGCTTGCATCTGCAAGCGGCGGTGAACTTTATTTTTAGATTTTAATTACTCTTCCTCGGTTGCATCAACTTCGGGAGCAATGCCGGTGGCTTCGCCGGACTCGGAAACCTCATAAACGAGAGCGTCCTCGCCGGAATCCTCGGCATAATCCTCTTCAACCTCTTCCTTTGCGGCCGGTGCAGGCTCAGCAAGGGCGCGGATAGAAAGGGATATCTTCTGCTTGTCCTCGTCAATGGCGGTAATCTTCGCTTCGACAACATCACCGACGGTGAGCACATCTTCGGGCTTGCCGATGCGGCGGTTTGCAATCTGGGAGATGTGGATAAGGCCATCAACACCGTCAACAACCTCGGCGAATGCACCGAACGGCATGAGCTTGACTATCTTGACCTCGGCAACATCACCGACAGAGTACTTATTGGTGAACACAACCCAAGGATTGGCTTCGGGATCTTTGTAGCCAAGAGAAATCTTGCGCTTTTCCTTATCGAAGTTGATAACATATACTTCGACCTCATCGCCGACGGAGAGGACTTCGGAGGGCTGGTGGATGCGACCCCAGCTAAGCTCGGAGACGTGAACCATGCCGTCAATGCCGCCGATATCAACAAATGCACCATAGCTGGTGAGAGACTTGACAACGCCGGAATACTTCTTGCCGATTTCGATTTCGTTCCAAATGGCCTCGGTGCGCTCGCGGCGCTCAGCCTGTGCAACGCGGCGAATAGAACCGACAACGCGCTTACGAGCCTTGTTGACCTCGGTGATCTTCAGGCGGACAGTCTTCTTGAGAAGCTGCGCCAAGTCGGCCTCACGGGGAAGGTCGGTCTGGGAAGCGGGAACGAACACGCGCACGCCCTTGACGGAAACGACAACGCCGCCCTTGTTCTCTTCGGTAACAACGCCTTCAAGCACAGTGCCGTCTTCGACAGCGGCTTCGACATCGTTCCAGCTCTTTGCAGCGTCAAGGCGTTTCTTGGAAAGCTGAGCCGTACCCTCAACGTCATTGACGCGGACAACAACAGCTTCGATGGAATCGCCGACTTTGACAACATCCTCAACCTTGATACCGTCATCGGTAAACTCAGAGGTGGGAATGAAGCCGGAATACTTCGTGCCAAGGTCAACACTGATTTCAGTGCCGGTAATAGCAACGACTACACCTGTTACCTTATCTCCATTATATATAGTTTTGAGAGTTTCCTCCAACATTTCG
>CAZGFK010000005.1:0-56292 GCA_964524815.1 uncultured Oscillospiraceae bacterium | reverse complement strand
CTCCGCGCCCGTGACGGGCTTTTCGGTGCGGGCAAAGTCCGGCAGAGCAAAACGCCTGTGCCGCTCAACGATAAGGGGCGCGGCTTCCTCGTCCTCGCTCGCGCGGCCTTTAAGCTCGGTCGCCGTAATCTTCGAGGGCAGGGTCTCTGACGCGCGATGGGGGTAGACAAACGCCAAATTCTTTTCCAGCATCGCATACGCCTCTTCATCCGTTGAGGGCGCTTCACACGCTTCCTCTACGCTCTCCTCGCGCGATGAGGCGCGGCAAAAGCGTATTTTCAAATTCCGCTCGCCGTCTGCAAGCGCGGCATAGATAAGCCAATTTACAGGCGCGGCAACCGCGGCGAGCACCTCGCTTGCCATAGGGTCTGTTACCGCCGCGCGTGATTTTTCAACAAGCTTTTCCGGCTCTTTCAAGGCGGCGGTGATATAAAGCCGCTCACGAGGGCGCGTAAGCGCAACGTACAAAAGCCGCATTTCCTCGGAGAGCATTTCCCGCTCCAAGCGCAGACGCACGGCATTGCGAGCAAGGCCGGGATATTCAACACGCCGCGCAGCATCTATCACCTTCGGGCCGAGGCCGAGGGCGGGGTGCACCAAGACGGTATCGCGGCTGTCCTGCCGATTGAAGCGGCGCGCCGTATCGCAAAGAAACACCACGGGAAATTCCAAGCCCTTGGATTTATGCACCGTCATTATCTGCACCGCCGAGGACGTGGCCGCGCCCGTGCCCGGCTCTTCGCCGCGCTCGGCAAGCTGTCTGAGCCACTGGACGAAGCGATGAACCCCGCGATAAAGCGTAGCGTCAAAGCGCTCGGCAAGCTCCAAAAGCTCCATGAGATTTGCACGGCGCTGCGCCCCGTCCGTCATGGCAGAGCAGAGGGCAAACAAATCAAGCTCGTCCATGAGCTGCCAAAGAAGCTCCCCCGCCGCAAGATCCGGCGCAAGCGCGCGAAAACGCGCAAGCCACGCGAGAAAACGCGAAGCGTCCGCATCATTTTCCTGTGCGGCACAGAGCGCCGCATAAAAGTCCCCCGCCGTGTCGCAGGCGCGCACGGCGGCAAGCTTTTCCGGCGTAAAGCCAAACGCCGGAGAGCGCAAAGCCGCGATGAGCGGAATATCCTGATGCGGGTTATCTATCACGGCAAGCATTGACACGACACTTGAAACCTCGGCAGAGCTGAAAAAGCCGCCGCCCTGCCCCGCCGCCACGGGGATGCCAAGCGCAGAAAGCTCGCGCCGATAGATAGCGCCGACAGAATTGGCCGAGCGCATTAAAAGCGTGATATCGCCGTATTCAAGCGGTCTGCCGTTCACCGTCATGCCCGACTCCATGAGCTTTAATATCTCCCGGCCGACGAGCCGCGCTTCCAGCGCCTTATTGTCCGGGCGCTCATCGTCATCCTCGGCGCTCTCGCCGACATCCAAGAGCAAAAGCTCCGGCACTGCGCCCTCGCCGGGGTAGAGCGCCCCGCATTTGAGCGCGGCAGCCTCGTCATAGTCGATATCGCCGAGGTCAGCGGACATACAGCGAGAAAATACCGCGTTTGCGCAGTTCAAAATCTCCCTGCGGGAGCGGAAATTCTCCTGCAAGAGTATTCGCGCGCCCTCACCGGGGACGGCCTTTGAAGCATCGGGATAGCTGAGATACTTTTCGATAAAAATCTCGGGGTCGGCGAGGCGGAAGCGATAAATAGACTGCTTCACGTCCCCGACAAGGAAAAGCTTTCTGCCGTTATCAGAAACGGCCTTGAAAATCGCGTCCTGCACACGGCTGACATCCTGGTATTCGTCCACCATGACCTCGGTAAAGCGCGAGGACATACGCGCGGCAAGCTCGGTGGGGCAGCCGTTTTCATCCGTCAAAAGGCGCGCGGCCATATGCTCCAGGTCAGAATAGTCCAAAAGCCCGGCGCGGCGCTTGGCGGCAGAATACTGCGCGTCAAAATCCAGCGTGAGGTCAAGAAGCGCGCGCATAGCACCGGCGCTTGAGCGAATCTCATTTAAGAGCTTCTCTGACGGGGCATTCAGCGAGGCTTCAATCGCGCCCATCGCCTTTTTGCACGCATCGCGCCGCGCCTTGACGCGCTCGGAAAGCGCAACATCGGGAGAAGCGCGCAAAGCCCCCAAGCGCGGAAACTCAATGGGGCAGCACGCGCGCGCCTTATCCCAGCCGAGGGCAAGGGCGCGTTCAAGCTCGCGTATCTGCGCGGCACTTTCGCTCACGGACGGCATATATGCCGCGCTTATCTTCTCATTTTCGCCCATGGCGAGCATGAGCGCGTCCATTTCCCCGCTCCAATAGTGCGCACTTTGCGCGGCGCGGTTGAGGATTTCGCGCCCCCAAAGAGTGTCTCCCGCGTCTTGGGCATCGGTAT
Organism: uncultured Oscillospiraceae bacterium; assembly: GCA_964524815.1. Classification (GTDB taxonomy): domain Bacteria; phylum Bacillota; class Clostridia; order Oscillospirales; family Oscillospiraceae; genus Limivicinus. The sequence continues at coordinate 53,914 of CAZGFK010000005.1, read as the reverse complement.
TGAAAAGCTCCGCCTGCTCCCGCGCCCAAGCCTCCGGGCGCGCGTGACACTGCATTTTTTCATGCAGGCTCATCACGAGCGCGGCAAGGCGCGCATCGTCCCGCCCGATGCCGACGGTATCGGCAAGGGCGATAAAGCCGGGGTAGCTGTCGGCATTTTCATACCGCGCTTCCAGCACACGCTCCAGCGCGGCGGATTTCATGGAATGCGCGCGCTCATCATCCACTATCTTAAAATCCGGGGTTATCCCGGCAAGGTGGCTGTTCTCGCGCAGGAGCGTGACGCAAAAGCTGTGTATCGTGCCTATCTGCGCGCGGCGACAGAGCGCGCTTTGCCGCCGCAGACGGCGGTTTGACGGGTCTTTTGCCAAGCGCGCGGCAAGCTCATCCGTGATTCTGCCGCGAAGCTCCCCGGCGGCGGCACGGGTGAAGGTTATTATAAGAAAGCTATCCAAATCCGCAGGGTGATCGGCATCGGAAATATAGGCCATAAGGCGCTCGGTGAGCACCTTGGTTTTGCCGCTTCCCGCGCCGGCGGAGACGAGCACCGTGCCGCCGCGCGCCGTAATGGCGGCGCTTTGCGCCGCAGTTGGTTTAAATTCGCTCATTTGTCCGCCTCCCCTTCAAGCATACTCCACACTTTGTCCGGCCTTAGGCGCGTAAGATACCGGCAGCTTTCGCCGTTCTCGCCGTCGGCAAAGTGACAGGCATCGAAATAATCGCAGTTGAGGCAAGCATTCTCCTGCTGGCCTTTATAATACGGATCTGCCGCGACCGAACCCGCGCGCAGTTCCTGTGCCATATCGCCGAGGCACTTTTTTATATGCCGGGCAAGCAGCCCCAGCCGCGCCGCCGAAGCTACATCATCGCCTGACGGCTCGCCGTTTTTAAATTTCACGGGGATATAACGCTTATCCTTGCCGTGTTCCCACGCTTCTATAAGCTCATCATCAGCCAGCACAAGCCCGCTTCGGCGCACGGCCTCAACGCGCTTTTTGTCAAGCTCGCCGTACTGCGCATCGCGCTGTAAAGAGAGCATGGCGTTTCGCGCCGGGACGTACATCACGCCCGCAGGCACGGTTTCGCGGCCGTAGAGCTTTTCCCCGTTTTCGCCGAGGGCAAAGAGGTAAAGGAGCATTTGAAGCCCCATGCCGTACCACACATCGGACATGGAAAACTTCTTCTTGCCCGTTTTATAGTCCACAACGCGCAGATAGAGCTTGCCGTTATGCACCCAGCCATCCACACGGTCGGCAACGCCGGTGAGCGTGACGCTCGCCCCGTCCCCGTCAAGCTCCACGGGGGCAGTCAGCCCCGCGCGCCCGAAGTCCAGCTCGAAATCCAGCGGCTCAAAGTCGGACGCGCGCAGCTCCTGCGCCATATCCGCCACAACCTGCCGCACATCGCGCGTCAAGCGGCGAAAAAGGTAAATAAAGCGCGCGCTCTTCTCGTGAAAATCATTAAGCTCGGCGTGAATATACTCTTGGCAAAAGCCGTCGCAAAGCTTACTGAGCTCTTCATCGCTCACTTTGCGCCAGCCGCCGCGCTCGGAAACGGCGCGAGCGGTCTTTTCAAGCACAAAGTGCATGAACGTGCCTATCTCCGGGGGCGTAAAGCCCGCCGGTTCATAGGGCTTTGCGCGCAAGCCGTACTGGCAAAAATACGCATACTTGCAGGACGCAAATTTATCTATTCTCGATGCGCTGAGCCGCAGCTTTTCGCCGTAGAGCCTCCGCACGGCGCTTTCGCTGAGCTTGCCGCGGCTCATATCCGCCGCGCGCTTCACGCTTTCCATGCGCGCTGTATCATTTTGCTTAAAATACTCCGCTGCCGCGCGCTCTACGCCCGTGCCGCCGTGAAAGCTGTGCGCGGCAAGCCCCAGGGCAGGGGCAGGGGCAGAAAGGCGCGCGATATCCAAGCGCCCGTACTGCACCTCTATGCCGAAAAGCGCGGCGGCGCGGTTGAAGATAAACGCCGGGCGCACGCTCTCCCCGTCCGCATCGTTTAAAGGGCACATAAGAGTGAGCGTTTCCGAGGGCAGGGTGAGGCAGTTATAGATAAGCGAAAATTCGCGCCACAGCTCACCCTCGCCCGCGCCCGCAAGCTCCAAGCCCAGCTCGCCCAAGCGCTCGCGCTCATTGTCGGAGAATACGCCAGTGTCGCTTTCGGCGCGCGGCAAACGCTCGTCACTCGCACCGAGAACGATAAGGTGCTTTATATTGCGGCGGCGCATACGGTCAAAGTCCCCGGCGCTGACGGCATCGAGCGAGACGGGGATAGTGCCGACATCATATTTTGAAAGCATGAGGTTGAACAGCCGTCCGAATTCATCGCGCGTCATCGGCATATCGCCGAGCACGGCGGCACACTGCTCAAGCGCCGAGGAGACTATGCCCCAAAGCTGCACATATTCCTGCGCAGTTTCCTCGCGCCCGGCCTCGCTCAAGCTCGCGGCGCGCTCCTGGAGCATTTCGGGCAGGTGCATCTCGGCAAAAAGCGCCGCGAGCGCCTTGGCCTGCGCCTCGGCGGTTTCCGCCGCGTCACTTTCGCGCGCAAAATCCAAAAGCGGCTGCGCCAAGCGGCGGCGGGATGCATTTATACTCGCAAGGCGCTCGCGCGCCGCATCATCATAGGGCGCACCGTACCCGTCCGGGTGCTGATGCCAATCGTCCTCACGCGTCCATGCTCCGGCGCGAAGCTGCCATTTGAAGATATAGCTTTCCAGTGCGTCCGCTTCTTCTGCGGTCAGGGGCGTAAGGCGCGTGTGGATAAGGCTTATTACATCGTCTATATCCCAGCCGCCGCCGACTATTTCGTAAAAGAGCGAAATTGCTTGCGGCAGAGGCTTATACAAAAGCTCGCTCTTTTTCGCGGTGAAAAGCGGCACACCGTAATGGCGGAAGATATTTTCGATATTCCCCCGGTAATCATCAAAGCCGCGCACGGCAACGGCGATATCGCGCCAACGCGCCCCCGCGCGCACAAGCCGTAATGCTCGCGCCGCGGCAAGCTCACATTCGGCGGTCACGCTGTCAGCTGTGATAAGCTCAATTGCGCCGTCATCGGGAAAGCTCTCGGCAGAGTAGGAAAACATATTGTCAGCAAAGGAGCGAAGCGAGGCGCGCTTATCGCCCGTTTGGGCGGAATACGTAAGCTCGCGGCGCTCTATCCCCAGCTCCTCCGCCGAGGCGATGAGAGCGCGCCCGGCGCGGCGGGAAAGCTCAAAAACCTCGCTCCCGCCAAAAAGCTCATCCACCGTCAGGCACACACTGACATCCGCGCCCGCGGCTATAAGCGCAGTTATAACGCGCATTTCCTGCGCGGTAAAGTCCACAAAGCCGTCAATATGAATTTTACTCTTGCGGCCTATATCGCTTCTTTCTATCTGCTCGGCAAGGATATTCAGCGCGTCCGAGGGGTCTGCACGCCCGTTTGACACAACCGCATCATAAGCCTCCGCCACAAGGGCAAGGTCAAAAAGCTTGTCGCCCAAGCCGTCGTTGAGATTTCCGGCCAGCTCAAAAAGCGCATCGGGGGAAATGCAGGCGGCTTTAAGCTCGTCCACGGCGGCAAGGAGCATGGCTTGCAGCTCGCTTTTGTGCGCGGCGGCGGAATATACGCGCAGTCGGCTGCCGACACTTGAAACGGCAAGCGCCATGCACAGTAGCCGTCCACCTTTATCAAGATACTTCGCCGCGCCGCCGCCCACCTGCGCCCTGACGCGCCGGGCAAGCCCCGTGAAGCTGAAAACCTCGGCATAAAGCGAAAGGCTGTCGCCGCAGGCATAGGCAAGCTCACGCTCGGCCTCGTGGCTGTACTGCTCGGGCACGATGAGAATGCGCCCGCCCTCGCCGCGCTCAACGGCCTTGCGGATATCCTCTATAACGGCGGCAGTTTTGCCCGTTCCGGCCTTTCCCAATATCAAAGTGAGCATTCCGCGCCCTCTCTTTCCGGTGATTATTCGTTACTTAATTATACCTTTCGTGCCCCTGCGCGTCAAGAAACAGTGTACAATCGCGAAAAACGTGTTATAATAGCTGTGATTTTCACGCAAAATCTGACGAATGAGGCAGAAAATGATGAAAAAGGCGCTTTCGGCTGTTCTTGTCGCTGTGAGCTTGATGTATCTACTTGCAAGTTGCAGCGGGCATTTTTTGAAAAAACCTGTGCAAACGGAGCGCACGCTCACCCCGGCAGAAAAGCTTTTGACGCTCTCCCCTTGGCATATTGACGGCGGCGAAACGGCGGAAAAGGCGGCTTTTTTTGAGGATTTCACCGGGCAATACGGCACAGCTCCCTTTTCGTGGCGCGTTGAGGACGGCAAGGTCACGCTGAAATACTACCCGCAGTGCGCAGTAGGCACGGAAAAGACAGGCGCGCTTGATAACGGCCTTGCCCTTAGTTTTGACACGCTTACGCTTATCCCGGCTTTATTCTTCCCAAGCGGCAAAGAAAGCACAGAGCCCGCCGAGCCTGAACCCACGGAAGAGGAGCTTTTGGGACAAAAAATCGCCGACATGGCGCTCGGCTTTCTCGGCTGGAGCTATAAATACGGCGGGAAAGCGCCAGAAACGGGGTTTGACTGCTCCGGACTTGTGTATTACATATACGAGCAGTTCGGCTACCGCTTGGAGCGCGTGGCCGCAGAGCAGGCAAAGCAGGGCGTAGAGGTTTCACATGACGCGCTTATGCCGGGCGATCTCTTAGCGTTCTACACCTCGGGCAAATACGTCGGGCATATCGGGATATACGTGGGCAAGGGATATTATATCCACGCTATGGGCGCGGCCTACGGCGTTGTTTTGACCTCGCTTGACGATAAGTACAGTCAGCGCGAATACACCGCGCGGCGCATAATAGGCTGTGACGAGCTTTTGATGGAAAACATCACTCCGGCGGCATAAAATTCACCCCCGAACGGTCAAATCCGTTCGGGGGTGAATTTCTTTTTAATCCTTTACACTGCCGTTTACATCCGGGTGCGTTTCGTTGAAGTCGGCGGCATGGTGGGCGTTGGTGTGTACATTTATGTACTGGGCTTTGAGCTTTGAATAGAGTATGGTTTGGCTGGAATAAAGCCCGCTGTAGCCGGAGAGCATATAGCTCACGCCGCAGGCAAGCGCGAAGTACAGCAGCCCTTGCCCGCCGAAAAGCTCAATTGAAAGGAAGATAGAGGCCACGGGGCAATTGGTCGCCCCGCAAAAGACGCTCACAAGCCCCAGCGCCGCGCCGAACGGCGCGCTCAGCCCCACAAGGGGCGCAACCGCACAGCCGAACGTAGCACCGATGAAAAAGCAAGGCACAACCTCGCCGCCCTTAAACCCCGCCGCAAGCGTGACGGCGGTGAAGAGGATTTTCAATATAAACGCTTCCGGGCGCGCCCGCCCCTCTTCCACGGCGGCGGTGATAACGCCCATGCCCGCACCGTTATAATCGCGAGTGCCGACAAGGAGCGTAAGCGCAATTACGATAAGCCCGCCGACAAAGGCGCGCAGATACGCATTGGGGAAAAGCTTTTTCGCCTTATGTCCCGCAAAGTGCAGCGCCGCACAAAACGCAGACGAAACCCACCCGCAAAGCGCCGCAAGCAGCGCCACGCGCAAAAGCAAGCCTATTTCAAGCGCGGGAACAGCCACGGCAAAGCGCACCGGCTCTACCCCCAGCCACAAGGAAATCCCGTAAGCCACGAGAGAGGCCGTAAACCCCGGAATAAACGCCGCATGATAAAGCTCGCCCACGCTTATGGCCATCATGGCAAAAACCGTAGCGGTAAGCGGTGTGCCGAAGAGGGCGGAGAAAAACGCCGCCATACCGCAAAGCGTGGCCGTGCGGCGGTCGCGGTCATCAAGGCGGAGTAGGCGCGAGGCAAAGTAGCCTATCGTGCCGCCCATTTGAAGCGCCGCGCCCTCACGCCCGGCAGAGCCGCCGGACAGGTGCGTAAGCACCGTGCCGATGAAAATGCTGGGCAGGAGCTTTGCCGAAATCGGCTTTCCCAAGTGTACAGCGTCTATAATATCGTCCGTGCCTTGTCCCTCGGTGTGCATGGCGCGGTAAACCCACGCGATTATAACGCCCGCAAACGGCAAAAGGAAAACAAGCCACGCGTTTTTCTCGCGAAGCATTGTGGCGTGGCTGACGGCAATGGCAAAGCAAGAGCCGATTAGCCCGCACAAAACCCCCGTCACCGCCGCCAGCGCCAGCCATTTCACCAGCGCAAAAGCGTACAGGCGCACCTCATACATATATCTGCGTATCGTTTCCATTTTTCTCTCTCCCATATAATAAAGCCGCTTTATTGTACGCCGCAGAGAAGAAAAAAGCAAGCTCAATAAAAGTAAAATACCGCCCGGCTCAGTTTTGAGCCGGGCGGAGAAATCGTTTTATCAAATTACGCTTCTTTTTTCTTGTAGTAAGCGCGGATTACAAAGAGCATTGCAAGGGTTATGACCGAGCCGAACACAAGGCTGATAACCGCGTTTTGCACAAAGCCCGCGAAAATGTAGGTCACGAAGCTGACCGCCGCCACGGCTATGGCATAGGGAAGCTGGGTGGATACATGGTCGAGGTGATTGGTCTGCGCACCGGCGGAGGCCATAATAGTAGTGTCGGAAATGGGGGAGCAATGGTCGCCGCAGACAGCGCCCGCGCAGCAAGCGGAAATGCCGATGATGAGAAGCTTGCTGTCACCGGGGAAGATGGCCGTGACGATGGGGATGAGGATACCGAACGTGCCCCAAGACGTGCCGGAAGCGAAAGCGAGAATGCAAGCCACGACAAAGATGACGGCGGGAAGCATACTGTAAAGGCTCTGGGATGCGCCCATCATAACATCGTGAACATACTCTGCCGCGCCGAGGTTAGAGGTCATGGTTTTGAGGGAGACGGCCATGGTGAGAATGATTATCGGGGGAACCATGGCGATAAAGCCCTTGGGAATGCAGTCCATAGCCTCTTTGAAGCTCATGAGGCGGCGGGCAAGCATATAGATAACGATAATAACAAGGGAGATGACACCGCCCCAAGGCAGGCCGATGAAAGCATCGGTGTTGCCGAATGCGGCGATGAAGTCACCCGCGCACTCCGTGCCGCCCCAAGCGTCCACGCCGAAGAAGCCGCCGACATACACCATGCCGAGAGTGCAGGCAACAATGAGAATGAGCACGGGCAAAACAAGGTCGATTACGCGTCCCTTGGGGTTCACGCCCGTGGCCGCCTCTTCGCTTTCAAGCGCGCCGAGCTGGCCGTTGAGCTGGGCGTTCATCTCGTGCAGTCTCATGGGGCCGAAGTCAAACTTCATGAAGGTGATGCCGAGAATGAAAACGAAGGTGAGGAGAGAATAGAAGTTATACGGGATTGCCATAACAAAAAGCTCAATACCCGAAACACCTATATCAAGGTCGGAGGCTACGCCGGAAACGGCAGCCGCCCAAGAGGAAATGGGCGCTATCATGCAAACGGGCGCGGCGGTAGCGTCGATTAAATAGGCAAGCTTTGCGCGGGAAATCTTGTGCCCGTCCGTCACGGGGCGCATGACAGAGCCGACGGTGAGGCAGTTGAAATAGTCATCAATGAATATCAAAACGCCCAGCACAAACGTGGCAAGCGCCGCGCCGACACGGGTTTTGATGTTCTTCTCCGCCCAGCGGCCGAACGCCGCCGAGCCGCCGGAAGCATTGACAATGGCCACGATGATGCCGAGCAAGACAAGGAACAGATAAATGCCGGCATTATCGGAGATTGCGGCAATAAGTCCGTCATTGAGGGCGACATCAAGCGTGCCGATGGGTGCGAAATTGGCGCAGAACATAGCGCCGATAATAACGCCGATAAAGAGAGAGGAATACGCCTCTTTAATAATAAGGGCGAGGACTATGGCCACAAGCGGCGGCACAAGAGCCCAAAAGGTTCCGTACATATCTGTACCTCCAAAATAATAATATAGTTTCTAATGCAAAAATGCCGCGTACAGCGCCTATACACTGCCCGCGACATTCAAATAACGCTTTTGCCCGACAGCTCTCCACCCTTTCCGGCAAAGGACAAGGGTGACAGTACACGGGATATTATCCCGCGTCCCAGATACAGCGGCACGGAAACACACGCTGCTCTTCGGCGGCATCCCCTTTCGCCCCGGGCGTTTCCGCACCCTCGGCGGAGCTACTCTTGGAGACCGCACCTCTATCATATTTTGTTCATATTTTATTATTATACAGTAATAAAGCAGAATGTCAATGTTTTTGTTGAAAAAGTTCAGAGCTTTTTGCATTTTCGCATATTTATTCTGCATTGCGCATATAATTCCGTTAATGTTTAGTTTTTTTGATGTTTCTCTCGCCCTGAATGCGGAAAGCGGCTTTGCGCGCTTCGGCACGGAGCATATTATATGGCTCGGCGCGCTTATTGCGTTTTGCGCGTTGACAGCGCTTATCTGTCGCCGGGCAAGCCCCAGCGCGCGACGATGTCTGCGCCTTGCCGTATCGGGGGCGGCGGTTATAATCGAAATATGGCGCAGTGCGCTTTTCTTTTTCGCCGGGGAATACACATTGGGGCGGCTGCCGCTGCACTTATGCACCATGGCGGCGTATTTATCGTTTTTCCACGCCCTACGCGGCGGGGCATTCATCGCGCAGCTTCTTTATGCCTTTGCCATGCCCGGCGCGCTCGCGGCGCTTATTTGCCCCGATTGGAGCGTATACCCGATGCGCTCCTTTCTCGCCGCATCAAGCTTCATGCTGCATATTCTCCTTGTGTCGTACCCGCTTATGCTCGTTTCTGCGCGCGAGCTTATGCCCGACATTCGGCAGGGTGCGAAAATGCTGGGCGTTCTTTTATCCGTTGCCGTGCCGATTTATATTTTCGATAAGCTCACGGGCACAAATTATATGTTTTTAAATTACCCCGCGCCCGCTTCGCCCCTTGAATGGTTCGCCTTTCTCGGCAGACCTTGGTATATCCTCGGCTATATCCCGCTCCTTTCAGCCGCATGGGCGATAATCTATCTGCCGTTTATAAAAAAACGCGGGCAATAAAAGGGCGGGCCGCCGGAAACGACAGCCCGCAAATACAGGGTTGTGGGATAAAGATATGAGCCTGACCCCTTTTATAAGGGATCAATTGGATAAGCTGTGACTGAATGATAATACATTTTTTCGCATTTGTAAAGAGCGAAAGTGCACTAGTTTTGTCGAATGCGTAATTTTTCGCATAATTTTCTTTGCTCAGGGAGAAAATAGCGGGGAAACCATTCTTCACGCGGTGCTATTCGCCGCGCGGATACGAGAGGAGCTTATTACATGATAATGGATCGCATCGCCCTTATTTTGACCGTTATAGGCGGGATTAACTGGGGCAGTGTCGGGCTTTTCCGCTTCGACATAGTGGCGTGGCTTTTCGGCGGGCAGACAGGCACCGTCAGCCGCGTGGTGTACACCTTGGTGGGGCTGAGCGCGCTGTGGTGCATTTCGTTGCTGTTTCGCGGCGATGCCGTCACCGATGACGGGATATAAAGCAAAGCTGAAAGCCGATGAGGCGTGGAATGTCACGCCTCATCGGCTTTGATTATTCTTATCGCATTAATGCCCGTGGGGCTTTTTTTCAAAGCTGCCGTGCTCCAGCTTCAGGTCGGAGTAGAGCAAATCCGCCAGCACAACGCCCAACGGCAGCAGGGCAAACAGCAGCGCCCTGCCCAAAAAGATTTTGCAAAGTATCGTGGCCGAGAACACACCCAGCACGAAAAGCCCAAGCATTTTTATATGGAAAAGCATTCTGTCGATATGCTCTTTGCCGCCGCGGTTGCGCAAATACTTGCTCGCGGCAATGCCGACTTGGCGGACATGGTTTGTGCAAAACGTGGTCGCCATGGGTATGCCCTCGGCCTGACGGAAGGTGTTAAACTGCATGGAGCAAATGAAGTTGACGGTTATCTGCGTAATCTGATAAGGCGCAGTCTCCGGCAGGAAAGCCAGCACGAGCACGGCGAGCATCTCCACAATGATAAGCAGCGTATCCCAGCGGATAAGGTGCAGCTTTTTTATGTAATACGCCGCGCTTTCGGATAAAACCGTGCCGAGGATATAGGCACTGAGCGGAATGAGATAATAAAGCGCGCCGCCCCAGTTGCCGTTACCGAGCGCAATCGACATTAAAACCATGTTGCCCGTTTGCGCGTTGCAGAACACGCCCCCGCGTATCGAGTACGTAAAGCCGCCGAAATAGCCGCCAACGAGCATCAAAAGGCCGAACACCCAGCGCTTCTCACAAGCCAAGTATTCTTCTTTTTCCTGTTTAAGTTCCATTCCTTTTTCCATTACATCAATCTCCATAGATACACAAGCCCTGCAAGCTGTACCAAAGCTATGAGAGGAAAGCCGAAGCGAAAATACCAATGGCGCGTTTTATGCCGAAATGCGCACATACCGAGCCAGCCGCCCGCCGCGCCGCCGAGCAGGGCGAGGAAAAAAAGCCGCTTTTCCGGCACACGGCGCGCACCTTTGCGCGCCCTGCGCTTATCCACGCCCATTATGATAAACAGCGCCGTGCTCATAAGAGCGCACCATATTAATATAAGCTCATCTGACATAGCCAAGCTCCCCGAAGTACCAGCCCGACCAGCCGCCGTGCTTGACAAAGTACCCGCGCGAGGTTTCCTCCACCACGCGGACTATATCGCCCGGGTGAAGCTCCAAAACGCAGTCGGTGCAGTCATTGCAGTCGGTATATTCATTGTCGGTAAAAAGGTACTTTGTGAGGATATCCATTTCGTAGCCCGTGCGCACATGGCGGCAACGGGAAAACTCCTCGCCGCGCTGCAAGACCTTAACGTGGCTGTCGCCCCAGCGGATGTAATAGGACTTGTCCCCTGCCTTTTGCTCATCGAGCACAACGCGCTCGGGAAAGCTGTCATACGCCGCAAAGGAAAACGTCTCGCTGAATTTATGGGGGATGATGAAAGCATTGAGCTGCCCGTCATCCTTGAGAACACACGCCCCGTCTATGCTGATTATCTTATGCTCTCTATCCACAACGGGGTTTGCGCAGACCTTGTCCGTGCCGTAAAGCTGGACAGGGTAATGGCCGACAACGACCCATTTATCAAAGCTTCTGCCGAGCGTCATAAAATGATCCACGCGGAAAAGCTCATCCACGGTGTGCGCGTCCAAGGGCTTGCGCTCATCCATGCCGGCATGGGTGAAGATGAAATTCTCCGTTTCAATGGCGTGGGGAAGCTCCGTCAAAAAGCGCCACTCGGCGGGGAATTTGCGCGCAAGGGTTTCCTTGCAGGCTGTGAACGAGCCTATTTCAAACAGGTCAAGCCCCGCGGCGTTGAGCATATCCCATAAAATCCCTCGCTTTTTCGTGAGAATATATTCCATTATATGCTCGTCCATTTGCTCGGTGGCAGAGAAGATGGTGCACCAATCGTCGCAGTTACCGCAAAGAGGGTGAACATTGCCGCGCGCAGCAAGGGACATGATATAGCGCAGGGTTTCAAGGCTGTGCGGTCCTTTTTCCAAAAAGTCACCCGCGATTATAAGCTCGTCATTGTCGCAAAAGCCCACCTTGGCCAGCAAGCCCTTGAAGTATTCAAGATTGCCGTGAATGTCCGACACGACTAAAATCCGCCGATTTCCGGGGATATTCAGCCTTAAAATATTGCCGGGGCGGGTATTATTGAACGCGCGGGCAATGTCGGAGTGATTATGCTTCATTTCAGGCATATTTGCGCCCTCCGAGCCGGTGCGACATCACCAAAAGCTCGCCGTTTTCGCGTATCTCTCTGCCTATCGTTTCAAAGCCGCAGCGCTCGTAAAAGCGCACAGCGGGCAGATTCTCACTTGCGACACACAAGCGAAGCTCGCGCCTACCCAGCGCGGTATACGCCTTTATTGCGCGGGCAAGCAGCTGAATGCCGTAGCCCTTGCCGCGATAATCCTCTCTCAGCCAAACAAGGCTTATCCAGCCCACGTTTTCATTCTCCAAGCGGCGTGTATCCATATCCACAAGTCCCACGCCCTCTTCGCCGTCAAGGATTTTCAGCACGGCGGCGGGGTTGCAGGCGCGATGCTCCATTGCTGCGCAAAGGTAGGTGTTTTCATCGTAGCCTTTAAGTGAGCCGTGGGCGGCGCGCCAAGAATCGGCGTAGGCATCGCAATAGAATTTATAATCCGCTCTCAAATCCATTGGCTCATCACGCAAGGCCGTGAGCCTGTGCCAATCGGGCGCGCCGATTGCGGCTAAGTGCGAGCAGTCATTCTGCCCGGAAACGGAAAACGCGCCGTTATCGCAGCAAAGCGTTGTGACCGAGGTATTTGAGAATATCGGCAGCTCCTCCACGTTTTCAAGCGGCAAGCCCGTTATCTTCGCCATGAGGCAGCGTATCGTGACCCCGTGGCTGACCACCGCAACGCGCTCGCCGTCATGCCGCGCGGCGATTTCGCAAAGGGCGGGATAGGCGCGCGCCTGCACATCGGCGTAGGTTTCCGCCCCGTCAATGTGCCATTTTCCGGGGTGGTTTATGAAGTTATCGCCCTGCTCGGGGTAATCGTGAAGTATGTTGCCGAAAAAGCCCGCTTCCCAAGGCCCCATATCAAGCTCGCGCAGGTGAACATCCTCTTGAAGCTTCAAGGCGTGGTATTTCGTCACGGCGGTGGCGGTCATGCGTGCTCTGTATAGGTCGCTGGAATAGACCGCGTCTATGCGCTCATCGCGCAAACGCTCGGCAAGTGCGTCTATCTGCTGCCAGCCGAGGTCGGTAACATTGCCGTCCCAATGCCCTTGCATCATGCGGTAACGGTTGCCCTCGGCCTGCGTGTGCCTAATTAACAAAATTTCTGTCATAAACTTGTGCCTCCATGCCTTGACCTTGTGCGAATAATACAGTATAATGTGGTATTATAGAAAAAGAGTATGTAGCCAATCCTTTTATATCGGCTATTATACCTTGATTTTCTCCGTTGCACAAGTACCGAGTTTTTGCGCGCGGAGTATGGGCGAGCCGTGAGAGAGGCTCGCGGGGGTAGAGAAAGATGGTTAGAGCGGCGGCATTGGTGTCCGGCGACGGGGCAAAGCTCCAAGCGATATTGGACTCCATGTATTTTAAGGAAATCGAAAATTTTGAGCTGGTGGCGGTAATCTCCCCGGAGAAGGACGTTTATGCCATGAAGCGCGCGCTCAATGCGGGCGTTCCGGCTTACGTGGTCGATCCGGAGCTTTTCCCGAACATGACGAGCCACAGCATGGCAATTGCCAACAAGCTGCGCGATATGGATATCGAGCTTGTTATCCTCGCGGGGTATAATCTCCCGCTGGGTGTGGTGCCGTATCAGTTCAAAAACCGCATGATAGGCACGTACCCTGCCATGTACCCCGCGTTTGAGGACGTTGAGGGCGATATCTGCCGCGCGGCATTGGAGCGCGGCGTGAAAATGACGGGCGCAACGGCGTATTTTGCCGACGGGGACGGGCGTGTAGGCAACATCATTTTGCAAAAGCCCGTAGCCGTTTTGCCCGACGACACACCCGAAACGCTCCAGCGGCGCGTTATGGAAGAGGGCGAGTGGAAAATCCTCACCGAGGCCGTGTCGCTGTACTGCGCGGGCAAGCTCTCCGTCCACGGCAACCGCGTGGTAATCGCGAAAAAATAAAAAATCTCGATTTGCCTATTGACAACACAGGCAAAGGAGATTAAAATACATCACAAGTTAAATATTTAAACCGTTGAAGCGGAGATAACGGCAATGATGCCTTTACAGAGAGCCTACGCTGCTGAGAGTTAGGTAAGAAACAAGTTGTCAAATGGGCCGCCGAGGGCGCAGTCAAACGGGCTTTTCCCGGAGTATTCTGCGACGCTGTAGGCAAGCGTATAACTGCCGGGGATATGTTGGTATCCCGCTAAGTGCGCAGGGTCGTTCCTGCGAATCAAGGTGGCACCGCGGATAAAGCTTATTCGTCCTTGACAGAAGAACATTTCTGTCAAGGACTTTTTATAGCTCCTTTGACCGAAATGCAGGTTAAAGGAGCTTTTCTTTTTTACGGAGGAAGAAAAAATGCGGTATTCAAAGCGTTGGCGCTCTGCGCGCCGAGATTATTAAACCGAAGCCCACAAAAAACACATCTAAATTCAAACCGACAAGGAGAAAAAACAATGAATAATAACACCATTCCCTATAAAATATATCTCACCGAGGGCGAAATGCCGCAAGCATGGTATAATCTTCGCGCAGATATGAAAACAAAGCCCGCGCCGCTTTTAAACCCCGCAACGCTCAAGCCCATGACCGCCGAGGAGCTTTCCGGAGTATTTTGCGAAGAGCTTGTCCGGCAGGAGCTGGATAACGACACGGCCTTTATCCCCATTCCGGAGGAGATACGCAATTTTTATAAAATGTACCGTCCCTCGCCGCTTGTGCGCGCATACTGCCTTGAAGAAAAGCTCGGCACCCCGGCAAAGATCTATTATAAATTCGAGGGCAACAACACAAGCGGCTCGCACAAGCTCAACTCCGCCATCGCCCAAGCCTACTACGCGAAAAAGCAGGGGCTGAAAGGCGTAACCACGGAAACGGGCGCGGGGCAATGGGGCACGGCGCTTTCAATGGCGTGCGCCTATTTCGGGCTTGACTGCAAGGTGTTTATGGTAAAATGCTCCTACGAGCAAAAGCCGTTTCGGCGCGAGGTTATGCGCACCTACGGCGCTTCGGTAACGCCCTCGCCGTCCTTGGAAACCGAGGTGGGCAGAAAAATCCTCGCCGAGCACCCCGGCACTAGCGGCAGCCTCGGCTGCGCCATATCGGAAGCGGTGGAAACGGCCATGACAAATGACGGTTACCGCTATGTTTTGGGGAGCGTTTTGAATCAGGTGCTTTTGCACCAGTCGGTCATCGGGCTTGAAACCAAGGCCGCGCTGGATAAGTACAACGTAAAGCCCGACATCATAATCGGCTGCGCCGGGGGCGGGTCGAATCTCGGCGGGCTTATCGCGCCCTTTATGGGGGAGAAGCTGCGCGGCGAGGCGGATTACCGCATTATCGCGGTTGAGCCTGCGTCCTGTCCGAGCCTGACACGCGGCGTTTACGCCTATGACTTTTGCGACACGGGCAAGGTATGCCCCATGTCAAAGATGTACACCCTCGGCTGTGACTTCATTCCATCGGCCTCGCACTCCGGCGGGCTGCGCTACCACGGCATGAGCACAACGCTCTCCGAGCTATACGCCGAGGGGCTTATGGAAGCGAGAAGCGTAAAGCAGACCGAGGTATTCGAGGCGGCGGAATACTTTGCCCGCATAGAGGGCATTTTGCCCGCGCCGGAAAGCTCCCACGCAATACGCGCGGCGATTGACGAGGCAAAAATATGCAAGGAAACGGGCGAGGAGAAAACCATAGTGTTCGGTCTGACCGGGACAGGGTATTTCGACATGACCGCTTACGAAAAATTCAACAACGGCGAAATGGGCGATTATATCCCCACCGATGACGAGCTTGCAAAATACCGCACAAAGCTTATAAACATATAACCATATAACCCATAGGGGAGAGCGCACAGCACGCTCTCCCCTGTTTCTTATTCAAAAACGTATTCGTGTAAAACGCGAAGAGCAAAGATGATTTGCTCCGCGTCCACGCGCACGGAAGCGTAGCCCTCGCCCATGCGCCCGCCGCGCACATGTACCCCCGCCTCACTAAGCACGGACGCGATCTCCGGGAGAGTGTTTGAGCGGCAGTCCCGCCCTGCGAGCGTGACAAGAGAGGCGCTTTCATCGCGCGTTACCCCGGCGAACGCCGGGCGCGCGGCAGCATCGAGGGGTAAAACGGCTGTCCCCTTGCCCTCGCCCGATGCAGGCAAAACAACGAGCGGCACGGCCTTTTCCATGCACAGCTTCACGGACGGCGCGTGAAGCACCTGCGAACCCGATTGCGCCAAGCGCAGCATATCCCGCGTGTCGATTTTATCAAGCTTTCTCGCCGCCGGGACGAGGCGGGGATCGGCTGTGTATATCCCGGCCACGTCCGTGTAGATTTCGCAGCTATCCGCACCCAAGGCGCTCGCGAGCGCCACTGCGCTTGTATCCGACCCGCCGCGGCCGAGCGTTGTCACATCGCCGCGTATGTCAACCCCCTGAAACCCCGTCAGCACCGGGATAAGCCCGCCATGCAGTGCCGCCGCGATGCGGCCGGGATAGGTAAATTCAAGCCTTGCGTTGCCGTGGGCGCTGTCGGTGTACATTCCTCCCTGCCAACCGGCAAAGCTCATTGCGCGCTCGCCCATGCTCTCCAATGCCAAGGCGAAAAGCGCCGCAGAGCGCGCCTCGCCCGTGGATAAAAGCGCGTCCAGCTCGCGCGAGGGGGGATTGGGCATAAGCTCATGCGCCATGGCAATAAGCGCATCCGTTTCCTCGCCCATGGCCGACACCACTACCGCCGTATCATGCCCCTTTTCCCTCGCGGCGAGCACCGTTTTTGCCGCGCGCGTAAGCTTTTTCACATCGGCGAGGGAGCTGCCGCCGAATTTCATTACTTTTAGCATAGGCTTCCCTCCTTTGACGGGCGTACTGCCCGCCGACATACCATTATATACACCCCTTTCCCGGCTTGTGCCTGTATAAGCGCGCGAAAAGAGGGCAATAACTAAGTATATATTGTTACATATTCGGAGGGCGGCACGGTGCAGCAAAAGGCGGCAAAATATCTACAGGCACTCATATTCGCGGCGGCGGCAGTGGGCGGGGTGTGGCTCGCGGCGAGGTACATTTTGCCGTGGACAGCGCCGTTTCTGCTCGCATTTTCGGCAGCGGCGCTGTTAGAGCACCCCGTGCGCGCGCTCGTTTCGCGCGGGTGGCCGCGCGCGGCGGCTTCCTGTGTGCTGACGCTCTCGCTCTTGGGCGCACTGGGCTATGCGGCGGCGGCATTGACGCTGAAATGCATAGAAGCCTCTACCGCCCTTGCCCGCGAAGCGCCCGCGCTCATGGAAAGCGCCGGGCGCTCTCTTCGCGCGCTGGAAACGCGCGCTATTCTTTACGCGCAAAGTGCGCCCGATGGCGTGTCGGACTATCTCGCCTCGGCGCTCGACTCCGTGACGGCGGCATTTTATTCGCTGCCCGGTCGCGTGTCGACCTGGGCGCTGGATTTCATCGCTCAGGCGGCGCACTCAACGCCCGACATCCTGCTTTTCATCGTAACGGCGGGAATCGGGAGCTATTTTATTTCCGCTTCCTTTCCCCGCGTGACCGCCTTTCTCGCCATGCAGTTACCGGACGGATTTCATCGGCGCTTTGAGGGCGTGGGGCAAAATCTGCGGGCAAGCTTCGGCGGGTTTTTCCGCGCCCAGCTTATCATGACCGTGATGACGTTTTTCGAGCTTTTGACGGCGTTTCTCGTGCTGAAAATAGAGCGCGCCCCGGCGCTCGCCGCCGTGACAGCGGCGATAGACGCGCTGCCCGTTTTCGGGACAGGGGCGGTGCTCGTGCCGTGGGCGGTGTACTGCGCGCTGTCGGGCGCGTACAGGCGGGCGCTGGGGCTTATAATATCATGGTGCGCGGTGAGCCTTATAAGAAGCTGCGCGCAGGTAAAGCTTCTGGGCGACCAAATCGGGCTTGACCCGCTCGCTTCGCTCCTTGCCATATACGTGGGGTGGAAAACCTGCGGCGTGTGGGGAATGCTGCTTTTCCCGCTGCTGCTCGTCACGCTCCGCCAGCTCAACGACCGCGGGGTAATAAGGCTGTGGAAAAGCTAGAAACACTCCGCAAAAGCGCAAAAATGCTCCCCGCGCCGCAAGGCACAGGGAGCATTGACATATACAATTTAGAACACGCCCGCCGCTTCAAACGCGGGAATGAGCTGCTGGGTGATATAATCGGCATAGAGGGAAATGCTGTATCTATCGTCCAACACGGCGAAGATACGCGCGGAATCCGCGCCCGTGATAAAGCCCACGCCGACACAGACAGCACCGAGCAGCAGCGCCGAAAACACAATGACAAGCACTATATACCAGCCTTTTTTCATGCCGCAGGCACCTCCTTATAGCACCATTTGCCGCAAAGCTTGATTATGCCGTTGACGAACCCGGCGATAGCGCCGCCGACAAACCACACAAAAAGCCACAGGAACAGCAGCCCAAGCGCAAGCACCAAAAGCGCCGTACCAAGCACCACCATCACATCGGCAAATATCGTAAACGCGCCGAACGCGGAAGAAAGCGCCATGCACCCGACCGTAACCGCGCCCACAGACAGGGCAAGGAAAAAGAGCGTCGGGATAAGGAGCAACAGCACGCACAGCGTAACCACGGGGATCGCCACTATCACATAGAGTATCAAAAGCGGGATAATCGGCTTTTTCTCCGTAAGATCCACGGCCTCGGCCTCTATCGGGGCGCGGGGCTTGGAAGCTTGCGGCTTTTCGGGCGCAGCGGGTGCTGTCTCTAAGCTTTCCGGCTCGCGGGCAGGCTCATCGGCAGAGTCCGAAGCAAGCGGCTCATCCGCAATTGAAAACTCCGACAAAAACGCCTCAACAGCGTCAGCTTCGCTTTCTTCCTCTGTTTCCTCGGCCTTGACAGCCTCGGCAAGCCCCTCTGCCTCGCTCTGAGCTTCAACGGAAGCGGAAACTTCTTCCGTCTCGGCTTCCTCGGCAGGGGCTTCAAGCTCGGCGGGCTTTGCTGCCTCGCCGCTCTCAGCGGGATTTTGCGTGGGGTGAATGCCGTCTGCAAAAAGCGTAAACTGATCCGCCGAAACCTCGCTCGAGACTATATCCTGCCCGAGCGCCTGTTTTTCAAGCTCTTCTATCGCGAGAACAAAATCGGGCGTTCCGTCCTCTTCGTAATACTCGCTCTCTCTCGACCTCGTATCAACCTGCAACTTGCGCTCACGCGCGTTGTAGGCACGGGCGATAACAACGGCCTGACGCGTGGGCGAGACGAGGAATTGAAGCAAGCTCTGTTCATCGCGGGCAGCATCGAACATTCTGCCGTACATCTCAAGCGCGGTCTGCCTGTCCTCATCATACATGAAGGTCAGAAGCTTACCAAGCTCGGCCAAAAATTTCTGCTTGTTTATCTCAGTCACCTCCGACTGTATAGATATCCATTACTATTCATTAGTTTGTTTAGCAACAAACATTCTTATTATACAGATTGCAGGGCGCAAGGTCAAGCAAAACTGTGTAATTGCCAAAATCAGTCCTGTTTTTCGCTTTCTATGCCGAAAACGGCGGCATTATGCGCGCCTATGCGCTGCGCTATGTAGCTCTCGACCTCGCTCAAATCCATTTCCAGCGCCACGGCAAGCTCGCCGTGCAGGATGTCCTTGGCGCGCTTCATAGTCGTCTCGGCGCGGCTGGACTTGGTTTTGCGCTCGCTCATGCGCTCATGCAAGCCCTTTACAACCGACACAAGCGCCTCGCATGTGTGCTGTTTAAAAAGCTCCTTATAAAACGCGTCCACATGGTTAAAGCGGCTGTCGTTGCAAATCGCCGGGGCAATGCCGGGAATCGCGTCTATGAGCGCTTCGGCTTCCTCGCGCTCCATGACCGGGCGCATAAACGTGGCAGAATCCACGGGGGTAAAATACGTCCCGCTGCCGATATAAGGCGTGAGATAATAATAGAGCTTATCCTCGCTCCTGCCGCTCATTTCAAGCGGCGCAATCTTTTCCACCGTGCAAACGCCGTTCTCTCCGTAAATAATCTTTTCTCCGACCGCAAACATTTTAAAACTTCCCCTACTTTATTACTTATATTCTTATTTTACAACAACTTCGCGAAAAATTCCAATAGTTTTTTCAGTTTATTCAGAATTTTTGTCTTTTTTCTTTTTGAGCAGGGCGTTAAACTTGCGTTTGGGGCAAAATGTTGGTATAGTATACGATATGCAACACCTTATCGGCGGGCTTGGCCGCTGAGGAAGCTATTATTTCGACTGTCGGAGATACCACGTGAAGCTTTATTTTTACGGACATGATTATAAATACGCCGCCGAGCAGATACTCTTGACGATGTTCCCGCAGGAGCGGCCGGAATACCCGCTCGGCAAACCCGAGGGCGACAGGATGGAGCTTAAGCTCTCAGTCGGTGCGCGCCGCACCACGGCCACCTGCGCCCTATATCGCGGGGACGCGGTTTTCCACGGGCGCGCACACGCGGATAACGCCCTTATGACGGATGAGCTAATGACGGATCGCTACTGCCAGAGGCTTATTAAAAACGCCGTATACCGCGCCGCGCTCGCTTCCGGCGTGAGCCGCCCCGCATGGGGCGCACTCACGGGCGTAAGGCCGGGGAAGCTGATGACCCCGCTTCTCAAAAGCGGAATACGCGACGAGGAAGCCGCGCGCGAATTTGCGGAAAAATACGATGTTACGCCGGAGCGGGCAAGGCTGTGCTTGGAGACAAGCCGCGTGACGCTTCAAGCCGAGGAAAGCTTGGGCGATAAGGACATATGCTTATATGTCGGCATTCCCTTTTGCCCCACGCGCTGCGCTTATTGCAGCTTTGTGAGCGCGTCCGTTGAAAAGAGCATGAAGCTCATAGACCCGTTTTTAGATGCGCTTTACAAGGAGCTGACCGCAACGGCGGAGGAAATCCGCGCGCTGGGGCTGCACGTTGTGTCCATATACATGGGCGGCGGCACGCCCACAACGCTTTCCCACACCCGGCTTGACGAGCTTTGCACGCGCATAGAGCGCGAATTTGACCTTGGATATTTGCGCGAATACACCGTGGAAGCAGGCCGCCCGGACACGATAACGGAAGAAAAGCTCGCGGTGCTGCGCCGCCACGGGGTAGGGCGCATAAGCGTAAACCCGCAGACGATGTCCGACACGGTTTTGGAGACTATAGGCCGCCGCCACACGGCGGACGATATACGCGCCGCGCTCGCACTTGTGCGAAAGGTGGGCGGGTTTGAAGTGAACATGGATCTCATAGCGGGGCTGCCCGCTGACAGCACGGAAGGCTTTCGCGAGACGGTGAATGCGGTTTTGTCGCTCGCGCCGGAGAATATCACGGTACACACACTGTCACTTAAAAAAGGCTCGCGCATCACCTTAGAGGGCGCGCAGCTGCCCTCGGCGGGCGAGGTAGGCGCAATGCTGGACTTTGCACAAGAAGCGCTTTCCGCCGCCGGGTACAGCCCCTATTACCTCTATCGGCAAAAGTTCATGTCCGGCGGGTTTGAAAATGTCGGCTGGGCAAAGAGTGGCACGAGCAACCTATACAACATATGTATAATGGAGGAGCTTTGCAGTATTATCGCCCTCGGCGGGGGCGGCTCAACCAAGCTGGTTTCACGCGGAGAGGGGCGCAATATCCGCCTTATGGCACCCAAGTACCCACAGGAATACATAGCCAACATAGAAAAAACCTGCGCCGACAAGAAAAACATCGGCCGCTTTTACAGCAACATAAAATAAGAAAGGAATTACCGAACATGGCATATCTGCTTGAAGATATCAATTTCAAAACCGTTTCCGACCCCAAGGGCTTTGTGCAGCAAAGCGACAGCGAGTACGAAGCAAAGGTTTCCGCCGCGGCGGAGAAGATAATCGCAAACCGTGAGAAAAGCCCCATCGTGCTTTTGTCAGGCCCGTCCGGCTCGGGCAAAACCACCACGGCCATGAAAATCGCCCAAGCGCTTGAAAAGCGCGGCGTAGGGACGCACTATGTCAGCATGGATAACTACTTCAACACCCTTGACCCCGCCACCGTGCCGCGCACACCGGAGGGCGAAATGGATCTTGAATCCCCGCTGTGCTTGGATATGGAGCTTTTAAACCGCCATTTCTCCATGCTCTCCAAGGGCGAGCGGATTTTCGTGCCGAAGTACGAGTTTTCGCGCAAAATGCGCATTCAAGAGCCGTTTTCCTCGATAAAGCTGAAAAAGGACGAGGTAGTTATCTTCGAGGGGATTCACGCGCTCAATGATATCATCACCGACACGCACCCGGAAGCCTTCAAGCTCTACATTTCCGCGCGCAGCAACGTGGAGTTTAACGGGCAGGTCGTTTTCAAGGGAACGTGGTTCCGCCTTGTGCGCCGCACCGTGCGCGATCATCTCTTCCGCGGCTCTGACCCGGCAGAGACTATGGCGATGTGGGCAAACGTTCGCCGTGGCGAGAAGCTTTATATTTCGCCGTTTAAGAATAAAGCCGACTATCAGTTTGATTCCTCTCTCCCCTACGAGCCGGCAGTATTCAACAGCATTGCCACCGAGCTTTTCTCCGCCGTGCCCGAGGGCATAGAGCGCTTTGAAGAGCTGCGCTCCGTTTTGCCCGCGATACAGCTTTTCGGGCATATTGATGCATCCCTCGTTGCCCCCGACAGTCTCCTGCGCGAGTTCATCGGCGGCGGGATATACGAATATTGAGCATATTAAGCATAAAAACTCTCTGATTTCGCGTGAAATCAGAGAGTTTTTTATATTATTTCTTTTTGCCGAAGATTGACGAGGATTTTACGCCGTCCAGCTCGCCGGTACTCGCCGCGTACTGGCGCAAAAGCTCCTTTTGGGAAGAGGTAAGGTTTTTCGGCACGGCAACCGTGACCGTGACAAACTGATCGCCGCGTCCCGAGCCGCGCAGGTACGGAATGCCCTTGCCGCGCAGGCGGAAGGTCGCACCGGGCTGAGTGCCCTCGGGTATGTTCATTTTCACCTTGCCGTCCAACGTGAGCACTTCTATCTCCGCGCCGAGAGTTGCCTGGGCAAAGCTTATGGGCTGCTCTAGGAGGACGGAGTTGCCGTCACGCTCAAAGCGCGCGTGCGGACGCACGATAACGCTCACGAGCAAATCGCCCGCGGGGCCGCCGTTTACACCGGCGTTGCCCTTGCCGCGCTGGGAAATGGCCTGCCCATCGTCTATACCGGCGGGGACGGTAACGCTCACCTTGTGCTGGCGGCGTATTGCGCCCATGCCCTTGCAGGTTTTGCACGGCTGGTGAATGATCTTGCCCGTGCCGCGGCACTTGGAGCAAGCGCCCGTGGACTGTACCATGCCGAACGGCGTGCGCTGGGTGGTGCGCACAGAGCCTGTGCCCTTGCAGTCGGGACAAACTTCCGGCGTTGTGCCGGGCTGGCAGCCCGAGCCGGAGCAGTCGGGGCAGGATTCAACGCGCGCAACCGTGACTTCCTTTTCACAGCCGAACGCCGCTTCTTCAAAGCTTATGCTGACGCTTGCGCGCACATTGTCGCCCTTGCGAGGGGCGTTGGGGTTGGCGCGCTGGCCGCCGCCGAAGCCGAAGATGTCGCCGAAGCTGCCGAAGATATCGCCCAAGTCGCCAAAGTCCCCAAAGCCGCCGAAGCCGCCTGCGCCGTAACCGGCGTTGGGGTCAAAGGCCGCGTGGCCGAACTGGTCGTACTTTTTGCGCTTATCCTCATCGGAGAGAATCTCATACGCTTCGTTTACTTCTTTGAACTTCTCCTCGCAAGCCTTGTCGCCGGGGTGCAGGTCGGGGTGGCTTTCCTTTGCGGCCTTGCGATACGCCTTTTTTATTTCATCAGCGCTCGCGTCCTTAGCAACGCCGAGCACCTCATAATAATCTCGTTTTTCTGCCATATTCACTCCGTTCTCGCGCCGTCACGCGCGCAAATGCGCGCTGATAATACGCGCCATTGAGGCGGGGAAAGCTCCTCGCCTCAATGTATGGAAACTAAAATCGGGTCGCGTAGAGGATTACTTGTTGTTATCGTCATCGACAACAGTGTAATCCGCATCGTAGTAGTCTTGGCTCGACTGTGCGCCGCCCTGTGCGCCCGCCTGAGTGGGGTCAAAGCCCGCGCCCTGTGCGCCGCCTGCGGCCTGATACATCTTCTCGGAAACCTTGTAGAATGCCTGGGTCAGCTCCTCGGTCGCGGCCTTTATGGCAGCGGTGTCGGTGCCGGTGAGGGCAGATTTGAGGGAAGCGAGCTTGGCTTCAACCTCGCTCTTGTCCGCCGCGTCAAGCTTGTCGCCCATTTCGGAAAGGGTCTTTTCGGTCTGGTAAACCATCTGGTCGCCCTGGTTGCGCACATCAACCTCTTCCTTGCGCTTGGCATCCTCTGCCGCGTACATCTCGGCTTCCTTAACGGCCTTGTCGATGTCTTCCTTAGACATATTGGAAGAAGCAGTGATGGTGATGTGCTGCTCCTTGCCCGTGCCGAGATCCTTGGCGGAGACATTGACTATACCGTTTGCGTCTATATCGAAAGTAACCTCAATCTGAGGCACACCGCGGCGAGCCGGGGCAATGCCGTCAAGGTGGAAGCGGCCGAGGCTCTTATTGTAAGCGGCCATTTCGCGCTCGCCCTGGAGAACGTTGACTTCAACGGAGGTCTGATTGTCCGCCGCAGTGGAGAACACCTGGCTCTTTCTAGTGGGGATAGAGGTGTTGCGGTCGATGAGCTTGGTGCATACGCCGCCGAGGGTTTCAATGCCGAGGGAAAGCGGGGTAACGTCAACAAGAACTATGCCCTCAACATCGCCGCTGAGAACGCCGCCCTGGATAGCAGCGCCGATTGCAACGCATTCATCGGGGTTAATGCCCTTAAAGCCCTCTTTGCCGACAAGGGTCTTAACCATTTCCTGCACGGCGGGGATACGGCTGGAGCCGCCGACAAGCAAAACCTTGGTGATTTCGCTGGGCTGCAAGCCGGAGTCGGACAGCGCCTGCTTGACAGGGCCGCTCGTCTTTTCGACAAGGTGGTGGGTAAGTTCGTTGAACTTTGCGCGGGAGAGCGTAACATCAAGGTGCTTCGGGCCAGTTGCGTCAGCCGTGATGTAAGGCAAATTGATGTTGGAAGTGGTCACGCCGGAAAGCTCAACCTTGGCCTTTTCGGCGGCCTCGCGCAGACGCTGCATGGCAACCTTATCGCCGCTGAGGTCAACGCCGTCACTCTTTTTAAACTCTTCAACGAGGTACTTGGTGATGCATTCATCGAAGTCATCGCCGCCGAGGCGGTTATTACCGGCGGTTGCGAGAACATCAATAACGCCGTCGCCGATTTCAAGAATGGAAACGTCGAACGTGCCGCCGCCAAGGTCGTAAACCATGATTTTCTGATCGGCCTGTTCCTTATCAAGGCCGTATGCGAGAGCGGCCGCAGTCGGCTCATTTATAATGCGCTTGACTTCAAGCCCGGCTATCTTGCCCGCGTCCTTAGTGGCCTGGCGCTGAGCGTCGGTGAAGTATGCGGGAACGGTGATAACGGCTTCGGTAACGGTCTGGCCGAGGTAGGCTTCCGCATCGCTCTTGAGCTTTTGAAGAACCATTGCGGAAATCTCCTGCGGAGTGTATGCCTTGGAATCTATGTTGACCTTGTAGTTAGAGCCCATTTCGCGCTTGATAGAGGAAATGGTGCGGTCGGGGTTGGTGATGGCCTGGCGCTTTGCAACCTGACCTACCATACGCTCGCCGGTCTTGGCAAATGCAACAACGGACGGAGTGGTACGCGCGCCCTCGGCGTTGGGGATGACGACGGTTTCGCCGCCTTCCATAACGGCCACGCAGCTGTTGGTAGTACCGAGATCTATACCTATTATTTTACCCATTATAATATCCTCCTATATATGTGATTTTTAATATACTGTTTTACTATGCTGATTTATATACTAAAACCGAATTATCGGTGATAGCCGTGATTAATTTGCAACCTTGACCATCGCAAAGCGGATGACCTTGTCGCCGAGCTTAAAGCCCTCTTGGAACACTTCCACTATTTCGTTCTCGCCCTTTTCCTCATCGTCCACGTGCATGACGGCATTGTGAAACGCGGGATCAAACTTCTCGCCCAGGCTTTCTATCCTCGTAACGCCGAGCTTTTCCATAGTGGTGTTAAACTGCGTCATTATCATTTCAACGCCTTTTTTGTACGCCTCGTCCTCGGTCGCGGCAGAAAGCGCACGCACAAGGTTATCATAAACGGGCAGAAACTTCAAAAGCGTATCGGCCTTGACATCGCCGTAAAGGCTTTCCTTTTCCTTTTGCGAGCGACGGCGGAAATTATCGTACTCGGCGCAAATGCGCAGATATTTGTCGTTCAGCGCGGCATAGGCGGCGGTGTCCTCGCCCTTTTGCTCTTCCTTTGCGTTCTCCGTCTCTGCCTTTTGCTCGGCCTTTTCTTTCTTTGCGGCTTTCTTATCCGCTTTTTTGGTGTCGGCCGTGTCCTTTGCATTCTCGTCGGAGCGGATTTCCTCGGTTTTTATCTCGTCTTTTATCTCTTCCGCGGCTTTATCCTGACACGCCGCGTCCTTTTTCATTTTATCTTCGCTCATTTGGGTTCATCTCCCTTGATTATCAGTTTATTGTGCATTCCCTCCGGGGGCGCTTCCCCGCCGCCGAGGCGTTTGGAAAGCCCCGCCGCCAGCGCGCTGAGCTTTGCGGCCACGGTGGAATAATCCATGCGCGTCGGCCCTACAACGCCGATAAGTCCGCGTGTATTGTCCCCGGCATCGTAGCTTGCAATCACAACGCTGGAGCCTTTAAGCTCCTCGGCGACATTTTCCGGTCCGATGAGCACGCGCACCTCATCGCTTGCCATAAGCTCCTCTTCCGGCGGGAGCACATAGCCGCCTGCGGAAAGATAGCTCATCAAGGCGTGAGCCTTGTCCGGATCGCGAAATTCCGGCTGATTTAAGAGCCTGTTTTCGCCGCTTATAAACGCCGAGGGCTTATCCGCCTGGGACAAAACCTCTATCGCAAAGGCCGCAATAACGGACGTTATGCCCATGGTATCGTCCGCCGCGCGCTCGGCCGAGGAAATCATAAGCGGGGTTATCTGCCCCTCGGTTATGCCGGTAAAGCTTGCGTTAAACAAGCTTGAAAGCTTTCTCATCATGCTCTCCGTGACGGAGATGGGCAAATGCACAAGCTTGTTTTGCACGCTGTTATTGGAAAGCATTACGACAATAATAAAGGTGTTTGCATCGACATATATAATGTCAAAGCGCTTAATCGTGACCTCGGTGTGCGTGGTTAAGGCGAGGGCGGGATAATCCGTAAGCTGAGAGGCCAAGCGGCTGACATTGTCTATCGTAACATCAAGCTCGCGAAGCTTATCGTTAAGGCGGTGGTTAAGCTCTTCCGTTTCCTCCATGGAAAGGCGCTGCTTTTCCATAAGCTCGTTGACATACATCCGGTAGCCCATCGGCGTGGGAACACGCCCGGCAGAGGTGTGAGGCTGTTCAAGATAGCCCATGCTCACAAGCTCGGCAAGCTCATTGCGTATTGTGGCCGAGGAGCAACCCAGCCCCGCGTGCTCGGCAATGGCCTTGCTGCCTACAGGCTCCGCCGTGCGGATATATTCGTCCACCACAGCGGCAAGTATTTTCTTTTTTCTTTCGCTGACGGCCATATCTTCTCCCGCAATCGGCTTGCTCTCTCGCGCGAATTAGCACTCCGCGCCTTTGACTGTTAGCACTCTTTGCCTTCAAGTGCTAATATACCACTCTGCCCCGCCCTTGTCAATAGCTTCTCCAAAGCATATTTTGAAAATTCACATTTTGTACAAATGCCCGATACTGCAAAAAATTGAAGAATATTCTGTTTACAAATCGACATTGCGGGAGTAGAATAAATATAATTTGATCACGGAGGCACAAGATGTTAAACGAAAACTTCTGCAAGGTTTACGATAAGTTTAAGCTGCACTTTTACCGCAAGGTATTTGAGCTTGTGCGAGAGAGGGACGGCTCGCTTTCGGCGATGGAAGCGTTCTCGCTGGAAGTGATAAAAATGCTCGGCACCCCCACGGTAAGCCAATTTGCGGATTTTCTCAATATTTCGCAGTCAAATGCAACGTATAAGGTGAATAACCTTATTAAAAAGGGGTATTTGGAGCGGCAAAACTCCCAGCTTGACCGCCGCGAATACCACCTTGTTTTAAGCGAGAAGTTTTATAACTACATAGGGCTTTTGTCCTCTTACGAATCCACCGTGACCGAGCGCATTACCCGCCGCTTTTCGCCCGAGGAAGCGGCGCTGTTTGACCGTATGCTGCAAATAATCTCGGACGAACTTATGCCGGAGTGCGACAGCAAAACAAATTAAAAAAGGAGCAAGAATAATGACAGCACCCTCTCTTGGCGGCCTGAAGCTCAACTACAGACGCACATTTCTCATCGGCTTTGCCTTTTTCGGCATCTCCCTTTTGTGGCAGGTGTACGACTCTTGGTGTCCCACATTTTTGACGGACATTTTTGCCCGCCGTATGTACGGCATATCCTCTGCCGAGCTTAAAGCCGGTGACCCGTCGAAGATACTGGAAGTGCAGTGGTTGGTGGGTATTATAATGGCGTGCGATAACCTCGCCGCGCTCATTTTGCTGCCCATATTCGGCAATCTCTCCGACAAAACCGTGTCGCCCATAGGAAAGCGTATGCCCTATATCCTCGTGGGTACGTTCGTGGCCGCGGTTGCGTTTCCGTTTATCCCGCTCTTTTTCCACTATAATAATATTGTGGGCATGGTGTGCATTATGGCGGCGGTGCTGATATTCATGATGATGTACCGCAATCCCGCCGTTGCCCTCATGCCGGACATTACCCCCAAGCCCTTGCGCGCCAAGGCAAACGGCATTATCAACATCATGGGCTATTTCGGCGGCGCATTTGCCACGGTGCTCGGCATTTTCTTAAAGCTCTCCGACTATATAAATGCCCCGGACGAAGCAAGGCTCGTGTGGATAATCGAGATTCCGTTTATTATAGCGTCCATATTAATGATTATCTCGGCGCTGGTGCTTTATTTCACGGTCAAGGAAAACAAGCTTGCCGAGGAAATGCACGAGGAAATGGAGCTTGGCGAGCGCTTGGCCGCCGTTGCGACCCCCATTGACGACAATAAGCCCATGTCGCGCGAAAACCGCAATATGCTCCTTGCCATTTTGGGCGCTGAGTTTTTGTGGTTCATGGCCGACAACGCCATGGGCACTTACATAGGAAACTACGTCATCTATTACCTCAATTCCGCGTCCAGCGCCACAATGGTGCTGACCATCGTGGGCGGGGTGGCCTCGGTTATCGGCTTTGCCATAGCCGGCGGCATTGCCGACAAAATAGGCCGCAAGTGGACTATTTCAACGGGTCTCGCCTTTGCGCTTTTGGGGCTTTTCATGATGTGCTTTGTCACACCGACAGGCAACGTAACCGGCGCGCACGGGGAATACTCCTTCCCGCCGCTCATGTACGCCGTGGGCGTTGCGAGAGGGTTCGGCATGGCGCTTGTGCATAACTGCTCGTTCCCGATGGTGGTGGAGCTGTGCTCGTCGAAGAAAATCGGCAAGTTCACGGGGTATTACTACACGGCAAGTATGTCCGCACAGACGCTTACCCCCGTGTTTCTCGGCCTTATGTTCGACATGACGGGCGTATGGCGCGCCCTGCCGATATACGCTTCTTCCATGCTCCTCTGCTCGCTCCTTGTATTCTCGCTTTTGGTGAAGAACATCAAGGCAAGCAAGGTGGCAAACGCAGTCGGGCTTGAAGCACTCGGCGATAACGATTGATAATACATGATTTTCGGCGCGCGGTGTCTGCCGCGCGCCGTGATGTTTTTATTAGAATTTGCGCTTTTTATACTAACTAAATTGACGCGGCGCGCCGCCGTGTGGTAAAATAATCACAAAGAGATTATAATAGAAAAGAACATGGGATAAGGAGGACGCAGGTATGTTTGAAGAATCCAAGCGCATGGCAAAGGCCGCGCTGCACGGGGCGCTCACGGGGGCGGTCGTAGGCGGGGCGGCGCTGTTCGTAATCGCGCCGGGCGTGGCCACAAAGCGGCAGAAAGCGCCGTTTATAGGCGCAAACATCGCCCACCGAGGGCTGCACAGCCGCGACAAGGCCGTGCCGGAAAACTCGCTTGAGGCGTTTCGCCTCGCCGCCGAAGCGGGCTACGCCGTGGAGCTGGACGTGCAGCTTACAAAGGATGGGCAAGTGGTGGTTTTCCATGATGATACGCTTGATCGCGTGTGTTCTGTTCATGCTCGCGTAGATGAGCTGACATTAAGCGAGATTAAAAAGCTTCGCCTTTGCGGCACGGAGTATACCGTTCCCCTTTTCACCGAGGTGCTGAACGTGATACGCGGGAAAAGCGCCATAGTGTGCGAGCTCAAAGACGGCAAGCGCAATCGCGAGCTTTGCCGCAAAACCTACGACATCATCTCCGAATATAAGGGCGACATCTGCATAGAAAGCTTCAACCCCATGATAGTGGCGTGGTTCCGCTTCCACGCGAAGGAGCTTTTGCGCGGGCAGCTTGCAATGCCGATGCGCGAATACCCCGAAACCATGTCCCTCCCGCTGGTATTCGCCCTGTCCCATTCGCTTTTCAACTGCCTGGCAAGGCCGCAGTTTATAGCGTACAAGATAGGCTTCCGACCCCTGCCCGTGAGAATGAGCGAGCTTTTGGGCGCGATGCGCGTCGGCTGGACCTCGCACGAGCCGCGCAACGAAAAAGGCCGCGACGCGGTTATATTTGAATACTACAAGCCCAAGCTTAGGTTCAAATAAGCGGGCGAATGTGAAAGCATTTAATACACAAAAAGACGCTGTGCAACACTGCACAGCGTCTTTGCTTTCTCTCAAACTATAGCTCAATTTTCGGTTTCTTTTATGCCGTTTGCAATGGCGGAAAGGCGCGCGCCGATATCGGCGGGCAGGGCGGCGCGCTCGGCGCTGTCCCAATCTCCGTCAAGCTCCAAGCCGCAAAGAAACTCCTGCCACTCGGCGTTTATGGCCTCAATGGCGGCCAAATGCTGCTCACGCGCGAGGGAAAAGCAGCTTTCAACGCGCTTCACCGCGTACTCCTCCAGCCGCTCATTATCCCGCCGAAGCTCCGCGCGCCGCCGCTCGGCGGAAGATACTATCTCCTCCGCGCGCTCGTTGGCCTTTTCAATGATTTCGCGGTAAATCTGCTGCGCGGACATAACGGCCTCGCCTATCTCGGCCTTTTGGCCGTTGAGCACGGCAAGCTCGGCGCGCATACGCGCGTTCTCTTCATTCAAGATGAGTGCCTTTTCGCGGATATCGTCCAATACGGCGTTGACCTTGTTGGCGTTATAATACTTCTTTTTAACGAGATCTATGTTTATCGCGTCAAAATATTCCCTGTCGAGCGCCATATTATGACGCCTCCGCGTCAGATACCTGCACTATAGCCTCGGCACTGGTCTTGGTGATGCCGTTAGTGTCCTTAATGACGCAGCGATACGTACCCTCGGCGGCCTTGGTGATGCCGTTTGCCCAAAGAACGGAGACATATGCGCCGTCTTCCATCTTGTTTTCGATACGCAGGCCGTATTCATCGTTCGTGGTGGCCGTGCCGGTGAACACGATATCCGTCCAGCCGCCGGTGGCTTGGTTATACTTCTGCCAGCTGAACGACGTGCTGAGATTCAGCGCGCCCTTGGCCTTGACGATGAACATCTGGTTTTTGCGGCCGAGCGCCACGGGACCCGTGAGGCTGGTAATGTCCTTTTCGATAGTGATGGTTTGGCTGGCAAGCTGATTATACGCCTGCTGCTGCACATTGGCCACGGTGCTGTCAAGCCCGCCGATTTTGTCCTCAATCTGCATGATGGCGGATTGAAGCTGATTTACGCCGGAGAGCACGGATTTGGTGCTGTCGCTGATATCGGCCTTGAGGGAGCTGACGGTTAAAAGGCAGATAAAGCTGAACACCGCGCTTGCCAAGGATATAATGGTAGACATCGGGAAGCTCGGCAGCTTGCCGCCGATTTTCTTCTTGGCGGGCGGCGCGTAGGACGCTTCATTCTCATACGCATCCTCATAGCCGTGATCATACTGAGATTCGTACCCGCCCTCGTCATATTCCGGAGCGGCGTAATTGCCCAAGGCGCTTCCGCAGTAGGGGCAGCTGGCGGCATTATCGTCTACAACATTGCCGCAATACTTGCAAATCATAGTAACACCTGTCTTTCTTGTGTTAGGATAGACTTTTGTTTGTCTTTACCCGGCTCGCGGGTTTTTGCCATATACGTGGTTTATTATATCATTTAAATAGCTGATTCGTCAACTTTTCCGCTTCAGTCTTTTGCACAACCGGCCGTTTTTGCGCAACTCTACTAATAGTATACCTGAAATTGCTGCAATTTTTTGAATTAATTATTGCAATTTTCGATTCAAGGACTTAGAATCACATTGCTTGCAATAGGCAAAGCAGATGTTACTCTAAAAAATAACAAAGCGGGTAACACAGAGAAAAAGGAACAAGAAGAGAAGAAAAAAGGACTTAGACCAAGGAGGAATAGCCACATGAGCGAGGAGAAGAGAAAACGCCGCCGCGGCGACAGGCGCGATGCGCGCTGGGTGCGCGAGGTGACAGGGCTGCAAACGGTTATGATGAACCTTTTCCCCAACCGCACCGACAGCGAGGTTTATCTCCACGATACTTTTGACGCAACGGAGCTTGTAAAGTTCCTTGAAAAGAAGAATTCCGAGCATCCGGAATATAAAACCACGATATTTCACGCATTTTTGGTGTGCCTTGGGCGCATGGTGAAAGAGCGCCCCTTGATGAACCGCTACATTTCCGGCCGCCGTACATACGAGCGCTATGATATCACGCTGAGCTTCGTGGCAAAGCGCCGCTTTGCGGACGGGGCGGAGGAATCCCTCATGACGGTCACGGCGCGCGATGATGATACGCTCGACTCCGTCAGCCGCCACATTTACGGCGATGTTACCAAAATGCGCAAGAGCGAGCATTCCACGGGCGGGATTGACTCGGCCATAGATGCGTTCGCCAAGCTTCCGAGATTTCTTCTGATCCCGGTGTTTCGCATTATCCGCTGGCTTGACTTTTGGGGGATTATGCCCAAGGCGCTCACCGAAGGCGACACGAACTACAGCACCATCCTCGTCAGCAACCTCGGCAGCATTCAAGCGCCCGCCGTGTACCACCATTTGAATAACTACGGCACAAACAGCATCGTGGTAACGCTCGGCACACTGCGCAAGGAAGAGCGCATTATGCCCGACGGCACAAAGCAAATCCGCGATGTAATCGACATCGGCGCAACGCTGGATGAGCGCATAGGCGATGGGTTTTATTTCGCCCGCAGCCTGAAGCTTGTTAAATACATCTTTGAGCACCCCGAGCTTTTGGACAAGCCCCTTGCCGAGCCGAGCGGCTTTGAATACAAATAAGTTTATCCTAATTTTAAGATATACAGACAAGAAGAAAAAAGCGGGAAGCCGCGAAAAGCCGAAAAGCGGTATAAATCGCCGTTTCCCAAAAGAAGAAGAAAGAAGGAAAAACAATGAGCGAAATCACAGCGAAAACCCCGTGGAAGGACTATGTCGGCGAAGTGCCGATGCACCTGGACTACTTTGAGGGGTCTATGTTCGAGGCCGTGGCAAAGGTGGCAGAGCAATACCCCAACTACATCGCCTTTGACTTCATGGGCAAGTCCACCACCTACAAGGAGCTTGTGCGCGAGATTGAGCGCTGCGCAAAGGCGCTGAAAACCATCGGCGTGCGCGAGGGCGACAAGGTTACTATCGCCATGCCCAACTGCCCGCAGGCGGTTTATATGTTCTACGCCGTCAACCTCGTGGGTGGCATTGCGAACATGATTCACCCTCTGTCGGCGGAAAAGGAAATCGAATTTTACCTCAACGAGTCGGAGAGCGTCACGGCGATTACGCTTGACCAGTTCTACAACAAGTTTGAGAACATCCGCCAAAACACCAAGGTCGTAAACATCATTATCGCGAGCGTAAAGGACGCGCTTTCCCGCCCGATTCGCGCGGGCTATATGCTCACCGAGGGGCGCAAGATAAAGAAAATCCCCGCAGACGCGCCCGTTATCCGCTGGAATGACTTTCTCCGCCTTTCCAACGCCTGCTTTTATAACTACAAGGTTGAGCGTAAGGCCGATGACCCCGCCGTTATCCTCTATTCCGGCGGCACGACCGGCACAACAAAGGGCATAGTGCTCACCAATAAAAACTTCAACGCCCTCGGCCAGCAGGTCATTGCGGCAAACCAGATGTTCCGTCCCGGCGACCGTATGCTTGCGGCCATGCCGCTGTTCCATGGGTTCGGCCTCGGCGTGTGCGTACACACTATGCTCTCTCAGGGCGGCCGCTGCATCCTCATTCCGCGCTTCACGGCGGAAAGCTACGCAAAGCAGATTGTGAAGTACCGCTGCAACTTCATCGCGGGCGTGCCGACGCTTTATGAAGCGCTGCTGCGTCTGCCGAGCATGGACGGGGCTGATTTGAGCTGCCTCAAGGGTGTGTTCTCCGGCGGCGACTCCCTTTCCATTGAGCTTAAAAAGAAGTTCGATAAATTCCTCTATGACCACCACGCTACAATCCAGGTGCGCGAAGGCTACGGCACGACCGAAACCGTCACTGCCTGCTGCCTGACCCCGCCCCATATGTTCAAAGAGGGCAGCATAGGTCTGCCGTTCCCGGATACATACATCAAAATTGTCGAGCCCGGCACGGATCGCGAGCTTCCCTACGGCGAAGAGGGCGAAATCCTGCTTGCAGGCCCCACTGTGATGAAAGAGTACATGAAGCACCCCGAAGAAACCGCCCAAACCCTGCGCCGGCACGAGGACGGCCTGACTTGGGTTTACACCGGCGACCTCGGCACGATGGACGATCAGGGCTTTATTTACTTCAAAGGCCGCGCCAAGAGAATGATTATCTCCTCCGGCTACAATGTCTACCCCGGCCAGATTGAAAACATTCTTGACGCGCACGAATATGTACAGATGAGCTGCGTTATCGGCGTTCCCGATGCGTACAAGATGCAAAAGGTGAAAGCCTTTGTCAAGCTCTCGCCGGACGCAAAGCCCGATGACAAAACCAAGCAGGAGCTTATGGACTACTGCCGCAAGAACATCGCCAAATACGCCATGCCCTACGACATAGAGTTCCGCGACGATATGCCGAAAACCCTCGTTGGCAAGGTTGCATACCGCGTGCTGGAGGAAGAGGAGCTTAAAAAGCTCGCCGCTGCCGAAGCGGAAACCGCTAATAAATAAAAATACTGCGAAAACGCGAAAAATACGCACTGCCGCATTAAAGGCAGTGCGTATTCATCATTTTATCTGCTTTTTTACTCAGCGGAGAAATCCTCTTTGCCGACACCGCAAAGCTCACAGGCGAAATCTTCGGGCAGGTCTTCCCACTTTACGCCCTTTTCCTCTTCGTCGTAAACCCAGCCGCAAACATTGCAAACATACTTCATTTTCTTATCCTCCGGATTAAATCTCAGAAGTAACGCTTGAGAAGCCCGGCGAAAGCCTTGCCGTGGCGAGCCTCGTCACGCGCCATCTCATGAATAGTATCGTGCAAAGCGTCAAGATTATACTTCTTGCAGAGCTTGGCAAGGTCGGTCTTGCCGAGGGTAGCGCCGTTTTCGGCCTCTACGCGCATTTCAAGGTTGGTCTTGGTGCTGTCAGTTACGACTTCGCCGAGAAGCTCGGCAAACTTGGCGGCGTGCTCAGCCTCTTCAAGGCCGGCCTTTTCCCAGTACATCCCGATTTCGGGGTAACCCTCGCGGTGCGCCACGCGCGCCATTGCAAGATACATACCGACCTCGGTGCACTCGCCCATGAAGTTGGCACGAAGCCCCTCTATAATCTCATTTTGCACCTCGGCGGGAACATCAGCGCCAAACTGCTTGCCGACACCGACAACGTGTTCGGCAGCCCAGCTCATCTCGCCCTTCTGCTCGGTGAACTTCGAGCCGGGAACTTTGCACTGGGGGCAAAACTCGGGGGGAGTATCTCCCTCGTGAACGTAACCGCAAACCGGGCAAACCCATTTCTTCATAGTAAATTTCCTCCTAAAAGTATTTGTTTTTTATATTTTCGTTTCCATATATCTTTATCGCGCAAGCGCAATAAACCAAAATTATTAACCCGCTTCCCTCTCGGCGCGGCAGGCATCGCAAAGACCGTTGAGCGTGAGCGTATAGCCCTTGCACAAAAAGCCGAAGCGCTTATCCACTTCATCGTAAAGCCCGCTCACAACGTCCGGCAGGAAAACATCAAGCACACTCCGGCAGGAAGAGCAAACAAAATGCGTGTGGGGCGCGGTGCGCGCGTCATAGCGCTCATGCCCGTCAACCTTGCCGACCGTAATAACCTGACCCTCTTCCAAAAGCACCGCGAGATTGCGGTACACCGTGCCGAGGCTAAGCTCCGGAATCTCCGGCTTTAGGGCGGCGTATATCATCTCCGCCGTGGGGTGGCTCGTAACCGAAGAGAGATAGGCATATATCGCTTGGCGCTTTTTGCTGTTATTCCGTTTTGCGTCCATACACCGCACCTCTTTTCGTTTTAAAATTAATAATGATTCTCATTACTGAAATTAATATACCACACGATTTGCATTTTGTAAAGAGTTTTTTTCAATTTTTCCGAAAAAAATTTTATATGTCTTTTAGCCTTGCTCGATAAGCGCGCAAAGCGCTTCCCCGGCGGACGCGCCGAACAGCCGCACGGCGGCCAAGGCTTCCTGCAAGGTGTTGCCGCTGCTGCCGACTTCGAGGATGAGCGAGCCGGGGCAAAGATGCTGGTTATACCGCTGCGGCACGAGCTGCACGGGGCGCATAAGCGTGGGGTGGCGGGCAAGGACGGCCTGTTGAAGATACACGGCAAGGGAGAGATTTTGACGCCAGTCGGCGTGGGTGAGGCCGCTTTCGTCCGTGCCGACTAGGAGCATGGCTTGGCTTGCGCAAACGCCCTCTTCCTCGGCCATGGTCTTGTACACAGTGCCGTTTGCGCCGAGGGCATCGCGGTGAATGTCAAAAACGATGCGTATGCTCGGATACTCGGCAAGCCACGCCTCGGTTGCCTGTCCGGAGCGGGTGTAGGAGCCGGTATAGCTGGGATAATCGTAAATGCCCCTGTCGTGTATCACCTGTAAGCCTGCGCTTTCCAGCACGGCGGCAAGCTCATCGCCGACGCGGATGATATTATATTGTGTATCTTCCGTGCGCGCCTCATCGCTCGCCTCGTATTTATCCAAGCCCGCTTGGGTGTACGCTTCGCTGGAATGCGTGTGGATGATGAGCACCTGCGGCCCGTCCGAGGGCAGGGTGAGTACAGGCCCCGCAACAAGGAGCCGGCCTATCTCGGCCTTGTAGCCGGTTTGGTTTTTGATGGCGAGGCCGCCCTCAATGGTGGTTTCCAATATAGTAGTTTCACCGCTCTCGCTCTCCGTGACGGAGACGGCGGAGACGGTGTTATCCGCGGCATAGGCCGCGCGGGCAGCGCTCTCATTCGGCAAGGCTGCCAAAACCGCCGCCGTGGGGGCGGGTGAGGGCGTTTCCGCAGTCTCCGCTTTAGGCGCGGCGGGGGATAGCTCCGGTGAGGACGCTTCCACGGTCACATTTTTCATGCGCCCGCTTTCAACGCCGTACTCACAGGCGCGGCGCATATATTCATACAAGGGCGAGGCCGAGAAAACATACACCGTCATCGCCGCCGAAATAAGCGCAAAAACGCTTTTCACACTCTGCACAAGCATCACTCTCCCCCGCTTTCACACTATGCCGGGCATTGCGCGCTTATGCCGCACTTGAAAAAAAGCGCGCCGCATGGTAGACTAAGGTCGACACAAATTAAAAACCAAAAGAGGAGATAAAAATGAAATTCACATATAGACCCAAGGGCGTATGCTCTCAGCAGATGGACATCGAGGTGGACGGCGGCAAGCTCGTTTCCCTGCGCGTTTTAGGCGGGTGCAGCGGCAACCTGCAAGGCATCTCCAAGCTCGTAGAGGGCATGGAGATAGACGAGGTCATTTCCCGCTTGGAGGGGATAAACTGCGGCTTCAAGAAAACCTCTTGCCCGGATCAGCTCGCCAAGGCACTGCGGGAGTA
The DNA here is from genome assembly GCA_964524815.1 of uncultured Oscillospiraceae bacterium. GTDB lineage: Bacteria > Bacillota > Clostridia > Oscillospirales > Oscillospiraceae > Limivicinus. The sequence continues at coordinate 16,083 of CAZGFK010000005.1, read as the reverse complement.
CAAGGAGCAGCTTTGAAAAGCACCCCAAGGCGCGTAATCGCCGCGCTTTGCGCGCTTGTTCTCGTCTTTGCGCTCACGCCCGGCGCTGCCTACGCCGACAACATCTCCGCGCGCGAAAGGCCGGAGCTTGAAGAAGCGCGCGTATACATATGCTCGCTTTTGAGCGGACGGGCGTATATAAAGCGCGATATCGCCTACATAGCCTTAAGTGACATTGCCGCGATGTACGACATTTCGTTGACGCTCGATGTAAGCGACACGGGCTTTACCGCGAGCGCACCGGGGCTGGAGCTTTCAGGCGAAGCCGGAAGCGGCTATGTCACGGCAAACTACCGCTATCTCTATCTCCCGCACGGGTATATTCAAGCGGGCGGGGACATTTATCTTCCGCTTGATGTGATATGCCGCATATTCTCTCTAAACGGCGAATATACAAACGGGCGCGTGGAGATCAGCACCGCGCAGCCCCGCATGATACGCGGAAACGAAGATTACTATGAAACAAGCTTCTCCGCCGATGAGCTTTACTGGCTGCCGCACATCGCCTACGTTGAGGCGCTGGATGAGCCTTTGGCGGGGATAATGGGCGTGGTGTCGGTGGTTTTAAACCGCGTTGAGGATGAGGACTTTCCCGACACTATATTTGAAGTCCTCTACGACAGTAAGCACACCGTGCAGTTCACCCCGGCGGCCACAGGCTCTATGCACGGAAAACCCACGGAGCTATACTATATCGCAGCCTATCTTGTGCTGGAGGGGTACAACACCGTGGGCGAAAGCCTGTACTTTGTAAACCCCGAAAACAACGGCAACTACTGGTTCAGGGAAAACCTGACCTTTGTGGTGTCGATAGGCGACCATGAATTTTATAAATAGGGCGGACAACCATGCTTGAAGAAATTTTGGCGCAGGGCTTTGAGGAGCTTTCGCTCCCCTGCGATGAAGAGGCGCTTGCGCGCTACAGAGTGTATTACGAGCGCTTGACAGAAGCAAACCGCGTGATGAATCTCACGGCGATTTCCGGCGAGCAGGACAGCGCGCGGCTGCATTTTCTCGACTGTGCGGCGATGCTTGCGCACGTGGATATAGGCGACGCGCGCCTTATAGATGTCGGCACGGGCGCGGGCTTCCCCGGCCTTGCGCTGAAAATCGCAAATCCGGCGCTGGATTTGACGCTTTTGGACAGCCTCGATAAGCGCATAAGCTTCCTGCGCGATACTTCCGCCGCGCTCGGCTTTGAGGACGTTTGCTGTCTCCATGCGCGCGCCGAGGAAGCGCCGGAAGAGCTTCGCGAAAGCTTTGACTATGCCACGGCGCGCGCCGTGGCACGGCTGGAGGTTTTGTGCGAGCTGTGCTTGCCGTTTGTAAAGGTCGGCGGGGCGTTTATCGCGATGAAAGGCCCGGACGTAGGTGATGAGCTAAACGCCGCCGGGCGCGCGATATCGCTCCTCGGCGGGCAATGCGAAAAGCCCGTGCATTACACCGTTCCCGGCACGGACATTACCCACACCCTTGTCATTATAAAAAAGGTGCGCCCCACTCCGGCAAAGTACCCCCGCCGCTGGGCGCAGATAAAAAAGCAGCCGCTGTAAAAGCGCAAAACGCGAGCCGATTTTTCTTTCGGCTCGCGTTATTATTAATGCGATTACGCGATTATTCTTTAGATACGGCAGAATAAAGCTCCTCGGCGGAGTGTACTATGCGCTCTGCCCCCGCCGCTTTAAGCTCCGCTTCGTCGCGAAAGCCCCACGCCACGGCCACGCAGTCCATGCCCGCATTTTGCGCCGTGAGGATATCCACTTCCGTGTCGCCTATGTATACGCACTCGCTTTTTTCAAGTCCCATAGCCTCCGCGGCGGCGTTCACCGCGTCCGGGCAGGGCTTGCGGCGCACGGTTTCGCTCTCGCCCACGGCAAACTCCAAAAGCCCCGCGAAAAACTCCTCCGCAAGCTCCCGCACGGCAAAATCCGGCTTATTGGATATCACCGCTTGCTTTACGCCCGCTTCCTTCAGGCGCGTCATGAGCGCGATAATGCCGGGATAGGGCGCGGTTTTAATTGAGCAGTGCGCGTCATAATAGGGCTTATAATAACTAAGCACACGCTTTGTCAGCTCTTCCCCCGTCCCGGCGGGAACGCATTTTTCAATCAGCTTCGCCGCGCCGTTACCCAAGGAAGCGCGCACCTGCGCATCGGTAACGCTCGGCAAGCCGAAATGCGCGAGGGAATGGTTCACAGCGTCCGTCAAATCGCGAAGAGTGTCAAGCACAGTGCCGTCCATATCGTATAAAACCGCTTTGTATTTCATATTTCACTCCGATTTTATAAAATCTTTATTGATTTATTTTACTATAAAGTATAGCATATATGTCAATACAAAAGGCCGTGAAGGTAGTATTTATGAAAAAGAGAAACTTAATCGCCGTGCTGGCGGCATTGGGCATAGTGTGCGGGATATTTTTCTTCGCCCGCACCCGCTCGGACGATTCGCGCGGCACGCTTACAATATGGTATGTTGAATCCGCCATAGGCGCAGACAGGCTTTCAAAGCTTGCCGACAGCTACAACAAAAGCACCTCGCGCGCCGAGCTTCCCGTGAAGCTCAAAGGCTTTGCCGATGAAGAGGAGCTCGCCGCGGCCTTTGATTCGGGCGCGCCGGATTTGGTGTTCACCTCGCACTATCGCGCGTTCGACATGGCCGCGCGCGGAAAGCTTGCAGATATGAGCGATTATATAAAGCCCGCTTCCCTCGCCTACCCCAAGGAGCTTTCCAGCCGCAACGAGTGCATCGGCAAAAGCTTTTTCCCCGTGGGGTGCGATGTGCCGATTTTGCTTAGAAACACCGCGCTTTGCCAAGGGGCGGATTTATCCACGCTCCCGGCGCTCACACACTCGGCGCAAAGCTATTTTGATGAAACCGGCGCAGCCTTTTACGCCGTGGATTCTTATTCCGCGCTCTTTTTCACGGCGCTTTTGCGCGAGGGCGAGGAATTTACCGCCGAGCTCACCTCAAAGCCTACAGAGGCCTACGCCCTTTTATATAACAGCCTCGCCGAAAACGTCTACACGGGCGCGGCGGCGCTTTACGCCGATTCTGCCGCGCAAAGAGTGTTTTCCGGGGAACTTGCCTGCGCCGTTACATCCGTGAGTGCGCTTGCGCTCACGCTTGAAAGCCCGTTTGCAATCTCCGCCGTGCCGCCGCTCACGACAGAGATCGGACAGGGCGCGCTTGGCGAGGCGTGGGGCTTTGCCGTGACAGCGCTCGGCAGCCGCAGCATGAACGATATCGCCGCCTTTTTAAGCTATGTTTTTTCCGATAACCGCGATGCGCGCCTTGCGCTTCAAAGCCGCCTTGTCCCGGCGCAGGAAACCTCGCTCATCACGCGCGATGGGCTATACACCGCGCTTCTGACGCTTGACCCCGGCGGAATAACGGCGCTTCCGGCGGCTGACAGCACTTTTTGCACCCGCCGCGACGCATTTGAGCGCGATTTTCGCGCGCGTTTGGCGTTTTTAAGCGCGTGATACCGTTGCAATGCGCGCAAAAGCGTGGTATAATCACAGCATCCTATAAAATAAAAACGAGGTAAAATATAATGGAAGGTTTCAGAGTTCTTGAAATAAAAAAGAGCGTTTTTGAAAACAACGACCGCGAGGCGGATCAGCTGCGCAAGGAGCTGAAAAAGGATAAGACCTTTTTGCTCAACCTTATGAGCTCCCCCGGCTCGGGCAAGACCACCACTCTCAAGGCCACTATCGCCGCGCTTCGCGATGAGTTCAAAATAGGCGTTATGGAAGCGGACATTGATTCCGATGTTGACGCAGCCACGATTGAAAAGACCGGCGCAAAGGTTATCCAGCTTCACACGGGCGGTATGTGCCACCTTGATGCGGGCATGACGCGCCAAGGCTTGGAGGGCTTGGGCGTGAACGATGTTGACTTTGCCATTCTCGAAAATGTCGGCAACCTCGTATGCCCGGCGGAGTTTGACACCGGCAGCTCCAAAAACGCGATGATCCTCTCTGTCCCCGAGGGAGACGATAAGCCCCTGAAGTACCCGCTTATGTTCTCTATCTGCGATGTGCTTCTCATTAACAAAATTGACGTTATGCCGTACTTTGATTTTGACCTTGAGGCTTGCAAGAAGTACGTTCGCCGTCTCAACCCCAACATCAAGATTATCCCCATCTCCGCTCGCACCGGCGAGGGCGTGGACGAGTGGGCAGATTGGCTGCGCACAGAGATAAAGGCTTGGAACGCCGACTGAATCGGCCGATAAAAGTGTATAATTTCACTCCCGTTTGAAATCAAACGGGAGTGTTCTTTTTTCGCGATTTATTCTTGTTTTCGCATTAATTTTCTTGTTATCGCATTGATTTTCTTGCGTCAGCAGCGCTTGCCCAGCTGATAAAACGCCACGGCGCTTGCGGCGGCAACGTTGAGCGAGTCCACCCCGTGGGACATGGGGATACGCACGGTATAGTCGCAATCGGCAATGGTTGAAGAGGCCAAGCCGTCCCCTTCCGTGCCGAGGATTACGGCGAGCTTATCTATCCCCGATAAGCGCGCATCGTCAATCGCCAGGGAATCCTCCCGCAAGGCCATAGCCGCCGTTTTGAACCCAAGCTCATTAAGGCACTCGGTATACGGCCTATCGTCCGGCAGATACGTCCACGGGATTTGGAACACCGTCCCCATGCTCACGCGCACGGCACGGCGATAAAGCGGGTCACTGCCCGCATTTGTCAAGAGCACCGCATCCATACCCAGCGCCGCAGCAGAGCGGAAGATAGCGCCGATATTGGTCGGGTTCATCACGTTTTCCAGCACCGCCACGCGCGAAGCATTTTCGCAAAGTGCGCGCACCTCCGGCAAGGCCGGGCGGCGCATGGCGCAAAGCATTCCGCGCGTTAAGTGAAACCCCGTCAGGCGCGTCAAAACCTCAAGCGAGGCCGCGTAAACCGGGATATCCCCGCAGCGCGCTATAAGCTCGCGTCCCTTGCCGTTCACGTGCTTTGTCTCCATGAGAAAGCTCACCGGCACGCACCCGCCGTCCAGCGCGCGCTCTATAACCACGGGGCTTTCCGCGATAAAAAGCGCATCTTCCGGGTGAGCGCGGTTTACAAGCTGGTTTTCTGTCAGGCGCGCGTAGATATCCAGCTCCGGCGCTGAATAATCGGTTATTTCGATTATATTCGGCATGGTATACACTCCGATTATCGTGTCTCAGCCGGGGCTTTGCGCCCCGATTGAGACATTTTTTGATTACTTCATGCGTTTAAGCGTCTCGGTCAAAAGCGCCCAGGTGCGCTGAGTGGACGCAATGTGCAGCTTTTCGCGGAAGGTGTGGATTTCGTCAATATCCGGGCCTACGGAAACGCAGTCAAGGCCGGGCTTTTTCTCTATAAGCAGGCCGCATTCAAGCCCCGCGTGGATAGCACCCACAACAGGCTCGCGCCCGTACTGTTCTTTGAAAATCTCCACCATCAGCGCGCGGAGCTTGGAATCGGGGTCAAACTCCCAGCCGGGGTAATCCCCGCTTACGTCCACCGTGCCGCCGAGCTGCTTTGTGAGCGCGGTAAGACGGTCGATAAGCATTGTCTTTTGGCTTGCCACGCTGCTTCTCACGCTGAACGAGGCTTTTACATATTCCTTTTCCGTCACGAGTATGCCGAGGTTGAGCGAGGTCTGAACAAGCCCCGGAATGTCCGCGCTCATGGCTTGAATGCCGTTGGGGACACAGCAAAGCAGGCACACGATTTTCTCGCTTGATGCTTTATCCATTGGAAGCGCATCTCCCGCTCCGGCTTTCACTTCAACGGTGATTCCGCCGTCCGTCACGCGGTATTCATTTCTGAATTTCTCTTCATACTCGCGGCAGACTTTTTCGGCGCTCTCCGCGTCCGCCGTGACTATCTCGGCATAAGAGGCCACGGGTATGGCGTTATCCTTAAGTCCGCCGGAAACGGACACTATGCGCGTCTCGCTCTTCTCGCCTATTGCGTACAAAAGCCGTCCCATAAGCATATTGGCGTTTGCGCGTCCCTTGTCGATTTCCGCGCCCGAGTGACCGCCCAAAAGGCCGACAACGGCGATATTGAGCGCTGCGCCCTCAAAGGCCGATCTTTCAACGGGCACAGAGCACTCCGTGCAAGCGCCGCCCGCGCAGCCGACAGTGAAAATACCCTCTTCCTCGGAGTCTACATTTATAAGTCTGTTTGCTTTCAGAGGGGAAAGGTCAATCCCCGCCGCGCCTTCCATGCCGATTTCCTCGTCCACGGTTATCACGGCTTCCACGCGCGGATGCGGCAGAGTTTTGGAGTCGAGCACCGCGAGCGCCATGGCAACGGCAATGCCGTCATCGCCGCCGAGGGTCGTGCCGCGGGCAAAAATGCAATCGCCCTCCACGGCCAAATTCAACCCTTCACGCTCCATGTCCTTAGTGCAATCGGGCGCTTTTTCGCACACCATGTCCATATGCCCTTGGATTATCACGGGCTCGGCGTTTTCATAGCCGGGCGTGGCGGGGGCAATGATGATGACATTATTAAGCTCGTCCTGATAATGCTCCAAGCCGCGCTCAACGGCAAAGCGGACAAGATAATCGCTTATCGCGCGCGTGTTGCGGCTGCCGTGGGGTATGGCGCAGATCTCCTCAAAAAAGCCAAACACATTTTTAGGTTCAAGATTTTCGAGTACGTTCATTTTTATCCTCCGTATATATCAATTGTTTTCAAGCTCGCATTTTTTAATCTCTTTATAAATCCCTATCGCAAGCGGCAGGCTCGTGGCAAAGGCGAGGATATCCGCCATGGACTGCGCAAGGTATACGCCCCACACAGCCGGAGTGATGATATGCGGCAAAATGAGCACGGCAGGGATGAAATAGAGGCCGTTTCGCGCCATTGCAAGCACAGTTCCGCCGACAACGCGCCCGATATTCTGATACAGCATATTCGTTATAACAACAAGCCCCATAAGCCAGAATGTGGCGCACTGACAGCGCATTACGATTTTGCCGATTTCGATGACCTGAGCATCGTCACGGAAGATTGCAACCGCCGGCTCTGCCAGCACCCAGCCGAGCGCCGCCGCCGCAATCAAAAACACAAACGACACTCTGATGCAGAATATATACCCGTGGCGCACTCTGTCATACCGCTTTGCCCCGTAGTTAAACCCGCATATGGGCTGGAAGCCCTGACCGAAGCCGATGAGCGCGGAGAAAGCGAGCATGGTAATCTTATTCACAACAGTGAACGCCGCCACGGTCTGCGTGGCGAGAGCCGCGGACACGGCCGAGGCCGCCGCCGCATTAAGGCACATACTAGATACGCTCGTAAGCGCCTGACGGAACAGGGACGGCAAGCCGCTTATGCAGATATTTTTGAGATAATACGGCGTGGGACGGTAGTTTTTGATGTGTATCTTCAAATTGTCCGAGCGGAGCGTGCCCACGTACAGCAGCAGGCAGCTTGCCATTTGGCTGACAGCAGTGGCATACGCCGCGCCCTTAACGCCCATATTGAAGGTGAAAATCAAAAGCGGGTCAAGCACGCAATTGAGCACCGCGCCCGACACAAGCCCCACCATGGAGAACACCGCATTCCCTTGAAAGCGAAGCTGGTTATTCAGAACACACGAAACGCACATAAAGGGCGCACCGAGCAAAACAATGCGCATATATTCATCGGCATAGTGAATCGTGAGCGCGTCCAAAAGGTCCTCGCGCGCGCCGAGGATGAACAAAAGCGGCTTTGTGAATATGAGCCCGCCTACGCAGATAAGTGCGCCAAACAAAAGCGCGCTTATCGCGCCCGTTGCAGCCATGGTTTCCGCGCGCTTTGTGTCCTGCGCGCCGAGGGAACGGGAAATATAGTTGCCCGAGCCTTGGCCGAAGAAAAAGCCGAACGCCTGAATTATAGACATTATCGGCAGTATAAGCCCTACGCCCGCCGTGGCCTCGTTCCCTATCTGGCCGACAAAGAACGTGTCCGCAATGTTATAAAGCCCCGTTACGAGCATTGAAATTATCGTCGGCACAGCCATTTTGCAAACAAGCCGTTCCACCGGTTCTGTTGTCATGCGCTCATATTTGGCCGCTGTGGTTTTTGAGTTTGTGCTGTTCATTACCCTTGCCTTTCCCGTAAAAAAACATTTTATATTACAACTTTGCTATTCTATCACACTTCTTATCCGAGCGCAACTTGCCCCCGACAAGAAATAATCTGTCGAGGGCAAATAGTTTTATTAAAGCTTACACGAAAGCTGACACGAAGCTTAATCAGCCGCCGAAAACAGACAGCAGGAAGCCCGCCGCTATTGCAGAGCCGATAACACCGGCCACGTTCGGACCCATAGCGTGCATGAGGAGAAAGTTGGTCTTGTTGTATTTACGACCCACATCCTGCGAAACACGCGCGGCCATAGGCACGGCGGAAACACCGGCAGAGCCGATGAGGGGGTTGATCTTCTTGCCGGAAGCATAGAACATCGCGATGCCGGCGAGAAGCCCGCCCACCGTGGAAATACCGAACGCCACGAGGCCGAGGAGAATGATGTAAATGGTCTGCGGCTGGAGGAAGTTTTCCGCCGTCATGGTTGCGCCCACGGAGGTGGAGAGGAAAATGGTGATAATGTTCATGAGGGCGTTTTGCGAAGTGTCGGAAAGGCGATCTGTCACGCCGGTTTCGCGGAAGAGGTTACCGAGCATGAGGCAGCCAACAAGAGGAGCGGTCGAAGGGAGAAGCAGAATCACGAACGCGGAAACCACTATCGGGAAAACTATCTTCTCCGTCTTGCTCACTTCGCGCGCCTGCTCCATCTTCACCTTGCGCATCTCGTCCGTCGTGAGAAGCTTCATTATAGGCGGCTGGATGAGCGGGATGAGCGCCATGTAGGAATACGCCGCAATGGCGATAGGCCCTAAAAGCTCAGGGGCAAGCTTTGTTGTGAGATATATTGCGGTCGGGCCGTCTGCGCCGCCGATGATGCCGATAGAGGCGGCCTGAGGGCCTGTAAAGCCGAGCATGACAGCGCCGAAGAACGCCACGAACACGCCCAGCTGCGCCGCAGCGCCGAGAAGCAGGCTCTTCGGGTCTGCAAGCAGCGGGCCGAAGTCCGTCATTGCGCCGACACCCATGAAGATGAGCGAGGGGTAAATACCGGCCTTAACGCCGATATAAAACACATCCAAAAGCCCGGCATTGCTCATGATATGGCCGTAGCTGTGATAGTAGGGGCTGGCCTCATCAAGAAACTGCGTCCACAGCTCCGGGTGGTAAAGGGCGTTTTCGCCCATGCCGATGAAGTAGCTCAAGTTTGAAAGCAGGCAGCCGAACGCGATGCCGCACAGCAGCAGCGGCTCAAACTTTTTCACAATGCCCAGGTACAAAAGCACAAAGGCAATGATGATCATAACGAGGTTTTGCCAGCCGCCCTCGGTCACAAAGAACGCGGCAAAGCCGGATTCCAGCGCCAAATCGCGGAGAGTACCCAGTATATCCATAGGTCTCCTCCTTATGCAAGAACAACGAGAGTTGTGCCGGTTTCCACAACAGCGCCCTTGGAAACGACTATCTGCGCAACAGTGCCGTCACGCGGGGCAACAACATCGTTTTCCATCTTCATGGCCTCCAAAACTATGAGGACATCGCCCTCTTTGACGGCCTGACCTGCGGCGACATTGATTTTCAGAATGTTGCCGGGCATCGGGCTTTTAACAGGCTCACCGGCCGCAACGGCGACGGCGGCGGGAGCAACGGGGGCTGCCGCAACGGGAGCGGCCGCGGGCGCGGCGACTGCCACGGGCGCGGGAGCGGCGGGGGCTGCAAGCTCGTACTCGTCCACGAGCATGGCAGAGCCTTCTTCCACCTCTACCTCGTACACGCGGTTATTAAGCGTTACTTTATATTTCATTATTCCTTAACCTCCTTGATAGAAATGAAGCGGAGCTGATTGAGGGGCTTGCCGAGCGTGTCGGCGACTATCGCCATAATCATGGCGGCATCTCTGGGGTCGGTGTCATAGAGCTTAAGCTCACCAGCAGTGCCCGGCGCTTCGGCCTTTACGGGTTCAACCGCAGCGACCACGGGTGCAGCTTCGGCAGCGGCAGTCTTTTCCTTGTTCGCTTTCGCGACAAAGTACTTGCCCATTAAAATGACAACTATCATAAGAAGAATAAGGCCGAAAAACACCACAAGGTAACCCAAAAGCCCTGCAATTGCGGCTGTGCCGAGAGAAATATTAACCATATCCATTTAAGCGCCCTCCTTAGAGCTCCTCAATGGAGTAGCGTACCTTCTTTTCCTCGGCGGCAGTGCGCTCTTCAAAGAACTTTTCGGCAACTGCGGGGAAGGCGATGTAGCTGAGCACATCCTCTTCGCACTTTGCCGTTGCACCAAGCTTCTCCTGCACCTTTTCAAAGGTGTCGGTGGGCAGCGTGTCGGCATAGCGCCCTTCGATGGGCTTTTCGCCCGCGAGTATCTTTTCGCGCACGGTCTCGTCAATGGGTGCGGGGGTGCGGCCGTACTCGCCGCGGCAGTAAGCCTTTACCTCTGCGCCGACATTCTTGTAGCGCTCGCCCGCGAGCACGTTCTGCACGGCCTGCGTGCCGACGAGCTGGCTTGTCGGGGTGACGAGGGGCGGATAGCCCAAGTCCTTGCGCACGGACGGGGTCTCTTTAAGTGCTTCATCAAACTTGTCAAGGGCGTTGAGGCTCTTGAGCTGGCTGAGAAGATTGGAGAGCATACCGCCGGGAATCTGATAGTTGAGGCACTGCGTGTCCGTACCCATGGAAATGGGGTTGAGCGTGCCGTCCTTGATGTAGTCATTGCGGATGGGTTTAAAGTAGTCAGCTATTGCGTAAAGCGTGGGCTGGTCAAGCTCCACCTCGTAGCCGAGCTCACGCAGGGCGTAAGCCAAGGTCTCGGTAGCGGGCTGGGAAGTGCCGCCGGAGAGCGGGGAGATGGCCGTGTCGATAACGTCCGCGCCCGCTTCAATGCCCTTGAGGTAGGTCATGTAGGCAAGGCCGGTGGTGCAGTGCGTGTGCATTACAACGGGCAAATCCACCGCGTCCTTAATCGCCGCGACAAGGTCATAGGCCGCTGCGGGAGTGAGTATGCCGGCCATGTCCTTTATGCAGATAGAGCCAACGCCCATTTGGGCAAGCTCTTTCACCATTTCAACGTACTTTTCGCGCGTGTGTACGGGGCTCGTGGTGTAGGAAATCGTGCCGGAGGCCATAGCGCCGGAAGCCACGGTTTCTTCGATTGCAACCTTGAGGTTGTTCACATCGTTGAGCGCATCGAAAATGCGGATAATGTCAACACCGTTTTTGACGGACGCGCGCACAAAGCGGCGGACAATGTCATCGGGATAGTGCTTGTAGCCGAGGATGTTCTGCCCGCGCAGGAGCATTTGCAGCTTCGTGTTGGGCATATTCTTGCGGATTTTGCGAAGGCGCTCCCACGGGTCTTCGTTGAGGAAGCGCAGGCACACGTCAAACGTTGCCCCGCCCCAAACCTCGGCGGAATAATACCCGGCCTTGTCCATTGCGCCGAGAATCGGTTCCATTTTGTCATACGGCAGCCTCGTTGCAATAAGAGACTGGCTCGCATCGCGCAAGGCGGTTTCGGTAAACTGTACTTTCTTCATGTCTCCTCCAAAAATCATTGTTTTTGCTGATATATGCGCTTATTTTGCTATCCTTATAAGATTGGTTTTATTATATCATCTCCGTTTTTGCAATGCTATACGTTAAATAATTTTCTGACAATTGAATAATAAACCGCAGAATTTTCAACCGATTTCCCCGCTTTTTTTGTGCAAAAACACGGCGCATTTCCATGCGCCGTGCGGTTTTCTTGTATATTCTTGCATTTTGGGGTCAAAAGTGCTTATTTTTGCCGTTATGATACGGTTAAAACCAAGGTTTTAACATTCCGACAATTGGTGTAAAACTCGTTTATCGTTCGCCGTCCCAAAGTATACGAGCATAGTCGCATCTTGCGTCTATCACGCGGCCTACAGCAACGGTATCTTCCCTAACAGCATAGATAATTACGTACTTTTCGCAAGGAAGTATTCTGTCCTCGCTTTCAAAGCCGTATCTTTCTCTGACGGAAAAGCCCAAGCGGGGAAAATCCTTCAGTCTTGCGCAGCTTTGCAAAACCGTCTCGGCGATGTGCTTAGCCGCGCTTTTATTGCGCAGAGAAAGCTCAATATAGCTTTTTATCGCGGCAATACCCTCTATCGCTTGCAGGGATATAAGCAAGGTGCGATTGAAGTGCCCCTTTTTCTACGCTCGGCATACAATAAAACAAGGCGGGGTGCGCAAAAGCTGATTTTCGCCCCGCCAATTCTCTTTCGGAGGAGCAAAATGGCCGAAAACGAATGCTACTGTACGAAAATATACTCCAACCCCTGCAACGGCAGCAGCTCTTGCGCCTGCTCGTGCGGGTGCGGCAGCAATGTAAGCCCGGCAGGACCTATGGGACTGCAAGGCCCGGCAGGCCCGCAAGGGCCGCAGGGTGTGCAAGGTCCTCCGGGGCCGGCAGGGGCAACGGGAACGACCGCAACAAACCAAAACGCAATGCTCTATCAATCGGCGGCGCAGTCCGTCACGGCGGGGGATGCGCTCACACTGGGAACAAACCAAATAAACTCCACCGGCGACATCGCCGCTTCCGGCACAACGGGTGTAACGCTCGCGCCGGGGCAATATCTTGTCACCTTTGCCGCCGATGCAAGCGTGACCGGGGACGGGACAATCGGCGCAGCGCTCGCATTGGGCGGGACAGCGCTTGACTACGCCGCAAGTTCGCGCGCGCAAACCGCCGACTCGGATACGGAGCGCATAGCGCTCACGGCGATAGTCGCGCCGACAGCTTTGCAAGCGCTGACCGTTATAAACAACACCTCAACCGCAAACAGCTATACAAACGCCACGCTGACCGTTGTAAAGCTCGCCTGAGCGCGGCAGAAGAAACGCAAAAAGGACGCACCGAGGGGGAACCTCTGCGGTGCGTCTGCTTTTATTTGCTTTTTAGTTTTCCTTGTTCTTTTTGAAAACGAAAATCTTGCTGAAAACATAGTTGCCGATGACGACAAGCACGGAAGAGATGAGCGTGGCGACATACACATTAAGCCCGGCAAGCGCAAGAAGCTGCATAACAACAATATCCAGCACAAGCGTAGCCACACGCGACATAACAAACTTTGTGCACTCGGAAAGGATGTTCGGGCTTTTGCTTTCAAACACCCAGCGGCGGTTTGTCGGGTACGCAAACGCAACGCCCGCCACCCAGTTGACAACGCTGAGGATAAAATTCTGCGTTGCGGTGGGGTGCGCCGTCCCGGCGTAGAAAACGAAGTTGAATATAAACTTTGCCGCCCAAGCCACGATTGTGGTAAGCACACCGACTATGAGATACACTATTATCTCGCGGTATTTTTTCCAAAGCTCAAGTATTTTATCTTTCATTATTTCTCTGCCCTTTCTCCGACGGTTTTGGATATGATATAGCGGGGTCTGCCCTTGATTTCGTCATATATGCGCGCGACATAGTACCCCACTATACCGAGGCTTAGCATGATTATACTGCTGGAGAAAAGCAGCAGCACGATAACCGTGGTAAACCCGCCGAGCGCCTGCCCGGTGAGCTTTTGCACAAGGGAAATCACCGTGAACACTATCGACACTACAAGCATTATCAGCCCAAGCACCGTGACAAGGTGGAGCGGCGCGGAGGAAAAAGAGCCGATGTTGGTTATAGCGTACTTTATAAGCGACTTTGTGGACCATTTGCTTTCGCCCTCGGTGCGCTCGCGCACGGAATAATAAACCGTGGCCTTTTTAAACCCGACCCAGAACGACAGCGCGCGGAAAAATACGTTACGCTCCGGCAGCTTGTTGAGCGTGTCCACCACCTTGCGGTCAAGGAGCTTAAAATCGGAAGAAGAGGACATATCCATGCCGGTGGCGCGGCTTATAAGGCCGTAGAAGCTGTTTGCGGCAAAGCGGTGGAAGCCCGATTCCTCGCCGCGGTCTTCCTTTACGCCCTCTATAACCTCGTACCCCTCTTCCCAAAGGTGGTACATCTCCACAATTTTCTCCGGCGGGTGCTGCAAGTCGCAGTCGATGACAACGCAGCAATCCCCCGTGGCCTTTTCAAGCCCGGCGAACATCGCCGCTTCCTTGCCGAAGTTGCGGCTGAAATGCACGCCCACAACGTGCTTATTGCTTTCGGCTGTGCGGGTGATATTCTCCCAGGTCGCGTCCTTTGAGCCATCGTCCACGAAAAGAAGCTCAAAGGGTATATTCTCTTTTTCGAGTATGCCGGATACGGTGTCCGCCGCGATGGCGATCATCTTTTCCTCGTTATACGCGGGCATAATAACTGACAGCATCGGTTTTTAACCTCCCATTTTCAGAAGATACACGGCGGAAAAGCCGTTGGAGTAGAGAGCCTCGGCGGCGGAAAAGCCCATGCTTTCCTCCAATGCGGACAAAATCTCACCCGCATCGTAGCCGCTGGCCCATTGCTTGCTTATATCTATAAATACTACCGTCTCCGCCGCGCTCTCGGTATACTCGCTCAAAGCCTCGGATTCCGTGTCGTTCGTGACGAGAAAATCATCGAAAATCATGAGCTGGAGCATATCGTAGGTTATGGGGGAAAAGTAGTTATCGTCTATGTAAACGCAGGGTGCATCTGCGTGCTCGCACAAAAGAGCATCGTAATCGCTGTATTCATCGTATAGATAATCCGGCGCAACGCCCCGTGCCTGCCACAGGCACAGCGCCGCGATTGCCGCGCCCGCCGCCGCTTTCACGCCGCGTTTTTCGACAAAAGCCGGGAACGCCCGCTCTGCCATACTCAAAAGCGCACACACCGCAAGCACGAACATCGGCGCGATATTATAAATATACCGTATCTCAACCACGGGGGAAATGACCGCAATCACGATAAAGGCAACAAAGGCGGGGATAATCACCGCGAGGGGCATAAGGTGCTTGCCCTTTTCCTCGCGCGCGGCGAGAAGCTTTTTGATAAACACCAAGTCCAACGCCGCAAAGAGCAGCGCCAAGTATATCGCGGCTTTCATGCGGTGCGCCGTGTCGGATGTGAACGTGGTTATTCTTGCGGCATATTGGCTCACGCTCATTAAGTTTTCCACGGCGCTCCCGCCGGAGACAAGCGCATCGGCAAAAAGCTGGTCAAAGCACGCGGGAAACGCCGCGACAAGCCCCACCACGCCCAAAAGCGCCGCCGCGGAAAAGCGAAGCGCCGCGCGCCATTCGCGCCTTGCCGCAAGGGAGATAACGTAAAAGCCACACAGGAAGAATGCATAGAAAACGAAGTAATACTGCGTCATAAGCCCCGCGAAAATCGTGAAGGCAAGGGGCAGATAAAGCTTTTTATCGCCCGTCTTATCCAAGCGCGCAATAAGATACGCCAAAAGCACGGTGAAGAGCGTTAAAAGCATATACATTCTTATCATCAGCATTGTCGATAAGCCGATGGTGCTAAGCCCGTATATAAGCACAGCAGCCACCGCGCACAGGCGGCTTGAAAACAAGAGTTCTGCAAGCTTATAGAGGGTTACGAGCGTCAACACATATATAACAAGGTTAAGCCCAAGCCCTATCCACATTGAAAAATGACCTGCGCACAGGGAAGAGACGAAGTTTAAAAGCCAGTAATAAAGCGGCGGGTGAACATCGCGCGTTTGGTTATAGTATACCGACCCCGCGGCAAAGGCATCATCGCCCATGACGGCGAGATAATCCGTAAGCTCGGCGCGGGTGAAGATTTTATCCGTCATGTCCCCGCCCTTTATGTCCGTCACGTAAGGGGCATAACAGCTGTTGGCAAGGCCGTAAGAGTATACCTCGTCAATAAACATACCTTCCTTGCGCGAGCAAAACAGCAGGCACACCGAGCATATTATTATAAGCGCCAAAATCAGCGCAAGGTTTCTTTTAACCCAGCTTTTCATACCAAGCTCCGTCAAAGCATAATTTATCAAATAATTATACGCCATTTGCCCGCTTTTAGCAAGACATAAATCCGTGTTTTA